>NZ_JACHEU010000003.1 GCF_014201615.1 Aquamicrobium lusatiense
ATCGCTCGCGCCATGGGCGAAGCTGCGCACCAGCAATCCGTGGTAGCCGGCGGCCAGAAGCCTTGCGGCGAAGGCCTGCGTCGGGGCTTCGCCGGCGGCCTTCATCCGGTCGCGCCAGGTGGGGTCGGCAAGGGCTTGCAGGGTCATACCTTCGGCCCGCAGGGCGGTGGCGTCCCGGCTGTCGAAGACATTCCCGATGTCCGCCTCATAGGCGACGAGGGTGGTCGGTTGCAGCGAGCCGACCTGATTGGCCTCGCGCAAGGCCGTCATGATCGACAGCGACGCATAGAGGGCCGGCGTTCCCTTGCGGTTGAAACGGCCGCCATAAAGCTCGGCGCCGCGCCCGGACAAGGGCTCGCGCGCATAGATCGGGTTCAGCGCCCGGTAGAGTGATCCGCGATACTCCATCTGCGCTTCAAGCGTGCACGCCGGCGTCGACCGCGTCGATATAGTCGAGCACCTCGTCGGCCCGGCCGTCGCGCACAAGCTGCATGGCCGTGAGGCCGGAGAAGCCCGGCAGCGGTTCCGACCGGTACCACGCATAGGCCATGAGCGCCGAGCCGAACCGGGGCTCGACTTTGTTGACGATCTCGGTCATCTCGCGCAGGCGCCGCTGCGTCTTGTCCGAACGGATGCGGTCCTTGCGCTGGATCGCATCCTTGCCGAGCCCCGCCGTGCGCGCGATCTCCTCGCTCGTCGTGCGCAAGGCGCTGGCGATCTTGCGTGGCGAGAACAGTCCGTCATCGGCATATTGAGCCAGACCCATCTGCTTGCCTCCATTCGGGAATGCCAATTATTATGACGCAATATAGCGTCAGAATTTCCGGATTTCAATGGTTCGTGGCGGACGGCTTCGGCAACCCGCATATGCGCTGTCGTGCAAACAATCGTTCCCTGCCGGCAAAGACAAGCTTTTACACAGGGCCTAGCTTTCCGGCTGCACGGTGCAAAAGACACCGGCAGTCCGCTCCGCAAGAAAGAGCGGGCCGTGTCAACGAGGCTCGGGAACGTCTCGGAAGCGCACATATCGCGACGAGGCTTCGCGCTGCGAGGGGAAAAACCCATGTCCGGAAAGATTTCGATGGAAGAGGTCGATACGCTCGACTTCTCGACGACGGCTGTGCCGCCGAATGCGCGCATGCCGAAATTCGGCCTGACCATGGCCTGGTGGGCCGTGTGCAGCGCCCTGTTCTATATCGTCGTCGGCGCGGCGCTCGCGCTCGGCTTCGGCAGCAAAAATGCCATCATCGGCATGGTGCTGTCTGTGATCGCCTATTCGGCGGTCAATGCGGTGCTGAGCCGCTATGCGATCAGGACCGGCCTGTCGGTCGCCCTGTTCTCGCGCGTGCTGTTCGGCAATGTCGGCGCGGGCATCGCCACGCTCATCTTCTGCGCCACGGCCATCTACTATGCGGTGTTCGAGGGCTCGGTGATCGCGGTCGGCATCAACACGGTGTTTCCGTCCGTCGCTTATCCGGCGGCGGCGCTGATCGTGGTGCTCTACAGCGTGCCGCTGATCTTCGGCAGCATCCAGAGCTGGCTCGACAAGTTCAACGGCGTGCTGCTGCCCTTCTACATTCTTGGCCTGATCGTGGCGGTGGCGCTCGCCATCGGCGAATATGGCTACAGCGACAAATGGCTCAATCTCGGGCCCGAAGGCGGCGCGCCCGCTTCCGGCTGGTGGTCCTGCTTCGTCGCCTATATGGGCGTGTGGGTGCTGATGATGTTCACCTTCGACTATGCCCGTTTCGGCCGGCAGGAGGATGCGGACTATCACGCCTGGTTCAACTTCGGCACGCCCTTCTACCTGATGGTCTTCGTGGTGAGCGGGCTGTTCGGCATGTTCATGGTCGCCACGGTGCCCGATGTCGGCGCGACGGAGGTTTCGGTGCTGCTGGCGCTTCTCAAGCTGATGGGCATCTGGGGACTGGCGTTCGTGTGGATCACCCAGACCCGCATCAACACCGCCAATTATTATCTGGCGGCGGTGAACATGGAGGCGCTGGTCGCGGCCTTCGGCAGAATGCCCTTCGGCCGGATCGGCTGGGCGATTGCCGTCGGCGCCATCGTCTATGTGCTGATGCTGGCCGACGTCTTCGCCTATCTGCTTCAGGCACTGGCCTATCAGGGCATATTCGTCGTCGCATGGGTGGCGGTCGCCATGGCCCATATTCTCAGCGATCGCTACGACCGGCTTTCCGGCGGCACGGTGGAGTACAGGTCCGAACAGGTGCCGGCCTTCAATCCGCTTGGCCTCACCGCATGGTTCGGGGCGGCCGCCATCGGCATCCTGCTCCACGTCTCGGGCGGAAGCTACGCGGATTTCTCCGCTCCGGCCACGGCAGTCGTCGCGTTCGCGATCTACGCGGCGGGTCTGCGCAGCGCCAGGCGATCCTGGTTCTTTGCGGCAGGATGACAACACACCGCACCTGCCGGTTCAGGCCGGCGGGTGCGCCCGGGCACAAGACAGGGTGCACACAGATGCAAGACTCGGCAGCATGGCGAAACTAGCGTATTCCTATGACGAGACTATTGCAGGAGACGATAGCTCGGGGTTCCGGGGAAATTTGTTCGACGGCGGCGCGATATTGCGCCTGACCACGGAATGGGAGGTTCGAATGGACATCAGATATTCCACCGCCGATGCCAGTCCTGCCGCGCGCAAGCGTTACTGGAACGAAGCCGTATCGCAGACCTATTTCTCGCTCGACCTGACCTTCAGGAACGAGCCCCGCTTCGACGGCTCCCTCAACAACTGGAACCTCGGCACGCTGTCGCTGTCGCGGCTGGCATCGGACGGCCTGCTCTACCGCCGCCACAAGCACCATCTGCTGCACGAGCGCGACGAGAGCTATCTGATCACCGTGCCGGAACGCGCCGACGTGCATTTCCTGCAGGATGGCCGCGAGGCGCATTGCAAGCCCGGCCAGATCCTGGTCGAGCGCAGCCATCTTCCCTATGATTTCTCCTATGCCGAGGCCAATGCGCTGTGGGTGCTGAAGGTGCCGGGCAGCGTGCTGCGCTCGCGCGTCGTGCTGCCGGAGCGGCTGGCGTCGCTGAGCTTCGACGCCACCTGCGGGGCGGGCGCATTGTTCGTCGACATGATGCGTCTGGTCGCCGCGCGGCTGGAGGAGATGGACGATCAGGCGCGCACCATGTCCGGCCGCCATCTGGTCGACATGCTGGCCATGGCGGTTTCCGCCGACGAAAAGATGCTCAACGCCAACGCGTCCTCCGTGCAGATGGCGCATCTGTATCGCGTGGAGAATTTCATCCGTCTCAATCTGGCTTCGCCCTCGCTCAGCCCTCAAACCATCGCCGACGCCTGCGGCATTTCCGTGCGCTATCTGCACCAGCTTTTCACCGGCTTTGGCCGCTCGGTCAGCGAATGGGTGAAGTTGCAGCGGCTGTTGATGTGCCGGCAGATGCTGTGCGATCCCGCCTGCCGGAAGAAGGTTTCGGAGATCGCCTATGAATGGGGCTTCAGCGATCAGGCCCAGTTCAGCCGGCTCTATCGCGCCGAGTTCGGCGAAACGCCAAGCGGGACGAGAGAGCGAAGCCGCATGACATCGCCCTGACTGACAGTGCCGGCATAACCAGCTGAGAGCGCTGCCGGCGCGCCCTTCCCATTACATTGCCAAAAAGGAGAACACGATGCCCAGCTTGCGTGTGGCGGTCGACGTCGGAGGTACGTTCACCGACGTCTGTATCATGGACGAGAAATCCGGAAGCATCCGGATCGAGAAGACCGCCTCTACCCCCGATCCGATCGACGGCATCCTCGGCGGCGTGGCCAAGGCGGGCGTGGACATGGCCGATGTGGCGCTGTTCTCGCACGGAACCACGGTTGCCACCAACGCGCTGATCACCCGCCGCCTGCCGCGCGCGGCCATGGTCTGCACCGAAGGATTTCGCGACGTGATTGAGATCCGCCGCGCCAACAAGGAAGACCTTTGGGACACCTACAAGGACGTGGTGCCGCCCTACATTCCGCGCCGCGACCGGCTGACGGTTCCCGAACGCGTCGATGCCGCCGGCAAGGTGGTCAGGCCGCTCGATGAGGCAGCCGCCCGCGAAGTCGCCCGCATCCTGAAGCGCCGCAACGTTGCCGCCGTGGCGGTGTGCTTCATGAACGCCTTCGTCAACGGCGCCAATGAAAAGCGCATGAAGGAAATCCTGCAGGAGGCAATGCCGGACGTTCCCGTCTCGACTTCGTCCGAGGTGCTGCCGGAAATCTTCGAGCATGAGCGCTTTTCCACCACCGTCGCCAATGCCGTCCTGACCCCTGTGGTGGTGGACTACACCAGACGGCTCGGCCAGCGCCTGCAGGAGGACGGCTACACCCGCGACCTGCTTCTGCTGCACACCGGCGGCGGCGTGATGACGCCGAAGAGCGTCGAGGATTTCGCCGCCCGCCTCGCCGGGTCGGGCATCGCGGCGGGCGCCATCGCCAGCCGCCAGATCGCCATGCTGTGCGGCTTCCGCAACTCCATCGGCCTCGACATGGGCGGTACCTCCACCGACGTGTCGCTGGCCTATGACGGGCAGTCGCGCGTCACCAAGGACTGGTTCATCGAATATGGCTATCCGATCCGCTTTTCCTCCATCGAGGTGCTGACCATCGGCGCCGGCGGCGGCTCGCTGGCCTGGCGCGACGAGGCCGGCTCGCTGCGCAACGGCCCGCAATCGGCGGGCGCCAATCCGGGACCGGCCTGCTATGGCAACGGCAACAGGCAGCCGACCAACACCGACGCCAACGTGGTGCTCGGCCGTCTCGGCACCAGCCTTGCCGGCGGCAAGATCACGCTCGATCCGGCACTGGCCGCGCAGGCGGTGACGGAAGGCGTCGCCGAACCGTTCGGCCTGTCCATTCATGCGGCCGCCGACGCCGTCATCAAGGTCGCCAACGCCAACATGTCGGACGCCGTGCGGCTGATCTCGATCAGCCGCGGCTACGATCCGCGCGACTTCGCGCTGGTCGCCTTCGGCGGTGCGGGCGCGCTGCATGGCGCCGCGATTGCGAAGGAACTGTCGATCCCCGCCGTGATCGTGCCGCCCAATCCCGGCGTCACCTCGGCGCTCGGCTGCCTGCTCGTCGACATGCAGCACGACTTCTCCGAAAGCTACATCAAGGCGGCTTCCGAAGCGGATGCCGCGACCATCGAGGCCGATTTCGCCCGCATGGAGAAGGATGCGGTGGAGCGGCTGGTGCATGAGGGCGTCGAGCCCGGCGACATCGTGCTCCAGCGCAGCGTCGACATGATGTATCAGGGCCAGTGGCGTTCGCTGGCGGTGAATGCGCCGACCCCTGTCACCAGCATCGCCGATCTGGTCGAGGCGTTCCATCGCGAGCACAAGCGCGAATACAATTTCCGCCGCGACGAAACCCCGGTCAGCCTCTACCGCCTCAACCTGAAGGCCACCGGCATCGTGCCGAAGGCCGAACTGCCGAAGCATGAGCCGACCGGCGTCACACCCGCGCCGCTTCATCGCCGGCCGGTCTGGTTCGGGCCGGACGAGCCGCATGACACGCCGGTCTATGACCGCGACGACCTGCCGGCGGGCTTCAGCTTCGAAGGACCGGCCATCGTCGAGCAGCTCGACTCCACCGTGGTGGTGCCGCCCGGCACGAAGGCGGAAGTCGACCAGTATCTCAACATCATCATCCGCGTCTGAGAGGAACCAAGATGCTGACCAAGCCAACTCTCGATCCCGTCACCTTCGAGGTGCTGAAGAACTCCTTCATCACCTCCGTCGACCAGATGGCGGAGCAGATCCTGCGCACCTGCTATTCCTTCGTCATCTACAATCGCGACTTTTCGAGCGCCCTGCATGACGCGGAAGGCAACTGCGTGGCGCAGGGCAACCAGGACATCGCCGTGCATGTCGGCACGCTCCACTTCACCTGCAAGGAGGTGATCCGCGCCTTTGCCGGCGACATGCATCCGGGCGACGTCTACGCCATCAACGACCCCTATGCCGGCGGCACCCACTTCAACGACGTGCGCCTGATCCGGCCGATCTTCCACGATGGCGAGGTCATCGCCTTCTCGCAGTCGAACGGCCACTGGTCCGACCTCGGCGGTTCGGTTCCGGGCTCCTTCGACGTCAGCGCCACCGACATGTTCAGGGAAGGCATGCGCATCACCCCGGTGCGCCTGTTCGCAAAAGGCCGCTTCTGCGAGGACGTCGCCCGGATGATCGCTTCCAACACCCGTGACCCGGCCTCGATCATCGGCGATATCCACGCGCAGGCACAGGCCACGCAGGTGTGCGAGCGCGAAATCCTGCGCCTTGTCGCCAAATATGGCGTCGACACCATAAAGCTCGGCATGGCCGCCGTGCAGGATTATGTCGAGCGCGCCATGCGCCAGCGCATCGAAGCCCTGCCGGACGGCGAGTGGGAAACGCAGGATTTCATCGATCAGGACCCGGCCGGCGAAGAGGGGCTGATTCCGATCAAGGTGAAGCTGACGATCAAAGGCGACCGCGTCAGCTACGACTTCAGCGGCTCTCACGCCACCATCGGCTCGATCTACAATTCCGCCTTCGGCTCCACCTTCTCGGCGGTGGCGGCGGGCATGAAGACCTTCTTCCCCGACCTGCCGCTGAACAGCGGATTCTACCGCCTGTTCGACATCACGGCTCCCGAAGGCTCCATCGTCGATGCCAGATGGCCGGTGGCGGTAACGGGCTTCCTGATGCCGTTCGAGAAGATCATGAACGCCATCTACGAGATGTGGTCCAAGATCCTGCCCGAGCGCGCCATCGCCTGCGCCTTCAACCTCGAATATCTGCTGACCGGCGGCCGCGATGCGCGCAGCCCCGAAAAGCCGATCTTCATGTTCTACGACTGGCTGCCGGGCGGCTGGGGCGGGCGCAATGGCCGCGACGGCTGCAACGTCACCACCGCCTGCTTCGGCACCGGGCTGATGGCGCAGCCGGTGGAAGGTCAGGAGCGTGCCAACCCGATGATGACCACGCGCTTCGAGGTGCTGACGGATTCCGCCGGCCCCGGCAAATGGCGCGGCGGTGCCGGCGTGCAGAAAACCTCCGTCATGCTGGAGGCCGAGAACACGGTGATCTCCTACATCTGCGACCGCGAGCGCGCCGTGGTGTGGGGCATCGAAGGCGGCCTGCCGTCCATGCCGCACGGGCTGACGCTGCGCCGTCATGGCTCGGACAAGCCCGAATGGCTGGGCTCGGTGTTCTCCAACGTCGCCATCGGGCAGAACGACGAGTTCGGCCGCCCGACCGCCGGCGGCGGCGGCTTCGGCGATCCGCTGGAGCGCGATCCCGAGCGCGTGTTGCAGGACGTCATCGACGATTATGTCTCGGTGGAGCGCGCCGCGCTGGACTACGGCGTGGTCATCACCCCGGTCGATCCCGAAATCTGCGAATACGAGATCGATGCGGAGGCGACGAAGAAAGAGCGCGAGCGCATCCGGGCCGGACGCAGCGGCTGGATCGCAACCCCGCCTGAAGAGGTGGCGGCCCTGTTCCAGGCCGGAAAGATCAATGCGCTCGATGCGGTGCGGCGCTATGCGGTGATCCTCGACTGGGACAAGGGCACGCTTCTGCCGAAATCCACGGAGCAGTTCCGCGAGATGTACCACAAGCGCACCGCCTCCCGCTGGGCGGCAGCCTGAAACAGCCTCTCTCCATTCCGCCGGACTTCACGGTCCGGCGGCAGGATTTACGGGCGGCAGGGATGCCGCCTGCCGCGTCGGGGACGCCGCTCCGGAGTTTCCCCCGACCTGCGCCAGCAGATCAGGTCTGCATGCTCTTATCCTGCATGATGGAGACATGTTTCCCTGCGGTGAAGCTGTCCTTGCGGAGGAGGAAGCCAGCCCCGTCACCGGCGGCGCATGCCACCCGGTACGATCGCTGCCCGACGGTTTTCTTTTCCGCCGTCGCTCTCGCCGCCATCGTAATCTTCTGGCTCTGATCAACGGGTCATGACCCTACGCTGAACTATCTCGGCCTCAGCGCCGCAACCCCGCCGCCAGATGCAAGGCTGGGCCGGGACGGGTGCGTTCCGCATGAGGAACAGCACACACGAGATGTGAAGCCCATGCAGCGGCTGGCGGAGTTGGCGATTGTCACTCTCAGCTAGCGGGGCAACAGCGCCGCGCTGGCGTCGCGCCTCGGTGATCCATGTTGCGGCCGCTCATCGGAAACAAGGGCAAAATCACGCCCTTTTGAAAAAATGAAACTTTACATACATTCTTGTTTGTATATAAGAGCGCCCGAAAGGTGTCGTCATGCGCAGGACCAAGGAAGACGCGGAACAGACCCGAACGGCCATCCTCGATGCCGCCGAGCGCGTCTTCATGGAGCGCGGCATCGATGCCGCGACGCTGGACGGCATCTCACGCGCTGCAGGCGTCACGCGCGGCGCCTTCTACTGGCATTTCAAGGACAAGACCGATCTTCTGAGCGCGTTGCAGGCGCGCAGTTCGCTGCCGCAGGAAGAACTGCTCGCTTATGACGAGACCAGCAGCACCGACGATCCGTTCGAGTTTCTGGAAGCTGCCGGCATCAAGGCCCTGACCGTCTTCGCGGAAGATGAAAGCTGCCAGCGCCTGTTCAGCATTCTCTCCAGCCATACCGGCCGGGGGCAGAGCGCCGACTGGATGGACGATGCCAATTGCCGCCTGTTCAGGCTGATTTCGCGCCTGACGCGCATCGCTGCGGATCAGGGCAAGCTCGGTCCCCACTTCACGCCGGACGAGGCGGCATGCGTGCTCATGGCCAGCATGAACGGGCTTCTGGGCGAATGGCTGCGGGCCAAGAAAGTCTTCCCGCTGAAGGAGCTTGGCTCCAAACTGTTGCGCAGTCAGCTCGCCATGCTGAGGGCATCCGAATGATCCCGCTGATCTTCTCGCTACCCCCTCCGCCGGCATCGGATCTGCCCGGCTAGCCGGAACAAAAGGCGCTGTCGCCAGCGCAAACACATTCTCCCAAAAACGGTTTCATCAGAGAGTTCCCATGCGAAACAGGCTCACAGGAAGCGCTGCAACGGGTGTCTTCGCTTTGGTTCTGAGCGGGCTTGCCCCGCTTGCATCCATGGCGCAGGAGCAACCGCCGGCGACGGTAACGGTCATGAAAGCCGAACCGCAGGATTTCACGGTGACCGCGCGGCTGCCCGGCCGCGTCAAGGCATCCACGGTCGCGGAGGTGCGCCCGCAGGTGTCCGGCATCATCCGCGAGCGGCTGTTCGACGAAGGTGCGCGGGTCGAGGCGGGCCAGCAGCTCTACAAGATCGAGGACGACACCTATGTCGCCGCCGTAGCCGCGGCGAAGGCGACTGTCGCGCAGGCCCAGGCCAACTATGATCTGGCGGTGCGTGAAGCCCGCCGCGCCGACGAACTGTTTCAGGCAAAGACCGGCTCCGAACAGCGCCGCGACAGCGCCAACGCCACGCGCGATGCCGCCGACGCCGCGCTGCAGCTCGCGAAGGCGCAACTGATGAGCGCCGAGATCGAACTCGAACGCACCAATGTGCGCGCGCCGGTTTCCGGCGTTATCGGACTGTCGCAGACGACCACCGGCGCACTTGTCGGCGCACAGCAGGCGACTGCGCTGGCCACCATCCGCACGCTCGACCCGATCTATGTCGACGTCACCCAGTCGGCCAACGACCTGATGCGCTGGCAGGGGTCGCGCAAGTCTGAAGAGCCCGGCGCGGATGCCGCAACCCTGATCCTGCCGACCGGCGGCGCGTTCCAGCACAAGGGAAAGCTCAGGGCGGCCGAACCGCAGGTGGAGCCGATGACGGGCATGATCACCCTGCGCGTCACCTTCGACAATCCCGAACACACGCTGCTGCCCGGCCTGTATGTGGAGGTGGAGCTGCCGCAGGCTGTCGCCGAAGGTGCCTATCTGGTGCCGCAGAACGCCGTGATGCGCGACACGACCGGCGCCGCCCATGCCTGGGTGGTCGAGGACGGAAAGGTCGCCGTGCGCAATCTCGCGGTGCTGACGGCTTCAGAAAACCGCTGGGTCATCACCGGCGGCCTGAAGGAAGGCGATGAGATCATCACTTCCGGCTTCCAGAAGATCGGCCCCGGCGCGCCCGTGGAAATCGTGCGCGAGAAGATTGAAGCAGCCGTGCAGCCGGCCGAAGGAAACTGACCCATGGCCCGCTTCTTCATCGACCGGCCCATCTTTGCATGGGTCATAGCCATCATCATCATGGGCCTTGGCCTGCTTTCGGTATCGCGGCTTGCGGTGTCGCAATATCCCTCGATTGCCGGCCCCTCGATCGTCATCAGCGCGGTCTATCCCGGCGCCTCGGCGGAGACCGTCGCCGATACGGTCGTCCAGATCGTCGAAAAGGAAATGACCGGCCTCGACGGGCTGCGCTACATCAAATCGAGCACCACCTCGACCGGCACCGCCTCGATCACGCTGACCTTCAACATCGGCACCGATCCCGACATCGCGCAGGTTCAGGTGCAGAACAAGCTCGCCCAGGCGGAAGCCAACCTGCCTGAAGCCGTGGTGCGCCAGGGTGTTACGGTGGAGAAGTCGGCGACCGGCTTCCTGATGGTGATTGCGCTGATCTCAGACGACGGCGCGCGCCGCGACGTCGATCTCGCCGACTATCTGAACTCCTACATGGTCGAGCCGATCGCCCGTCTCACCGGCGTCGGCAAGGTTCAGGTGTTCGGCTCCGAATATGCGATGCGCATCTGGCTCGATCCGCAGAAGCTCAAATATTACAATCTGGCGCCTTCGACGGTGGTTGCGGCCATCAACGCCCAGAACGCGCAGATTTCGGCGGGTTCCTTCGGCGCCATGCCGGCGCCGGAAGGCCAGCTGCTCAACGCCACCATCACCGCCCAGTCGCTCCTGAAAACGCCCGAGGATTTCGAGGGCATCGTGCTGCGTGCCGATGCCGATGGCGGCCTCGTGCTGCTGCGCGACGTGGCGCGCGCCGAACTGGGCACCGAGAATTACGAGATCACCGGTTTCTATAACGGCAAGCCTTCCTCCGGCATGGCGATCCAGCTCGCTTCCGGCGCGAACGCGCTGGATACGGCCGAACTGGTCAAGGCCAAGATGGAGGAGCTTGCCGCTTCGCTGCCGGCGGGCGTCAGCTACGTCATCCCCTACGACACGACGCCATTCGTTCTGATTTCGATCGAGGCGGTGCTGCACACGCTGGGTGAGGCGATCATTCTCGTCTTCTTCGTGATGCTGCTGTTCCTGCACAATTTCAGGGCCACGCTCATTCCAACGCTCGCCGTTCCGGTTGTGCTGCTGGGAACCTTCGGCATCATGGCGGCGCTGGGCTTCACCATCAACACGCTGACCATGCTGGCCATGGTGCTCGCCATCGGCCTTCTGGTGGACGATGCCATCGTGGTGGTGGAGAACGTCGAGCGCATCATGCGCGACGAACATCTGGGGCCGGTCGAAGCCACGCGGAAATCCATGGACGAAATCACCGGCGCCCTGGTCGGCATCGCCATGGTCGTGTCCGCGGTGTTCGTGCCGATGGCATTCTTCGGCGGTTCCACCGGCGAGATGTACAAGCAGTTCGCCGTCACCATCGTTTCCGCCATGGGATTGTCGGTGCTGGTGGCGATCGTGTTCACGCCGGCCCTGTGCGCCACGATGCTCAAGCCGCATTCGCATGCGCCGCGCAAGGGAATGCTGGCCCGCATGGGTGGCGCGTTCAGCGATGGTTTCGAGCGGCGCTTCTCGCAGGTGACGTCGGGCTATTCCGGCATCGTCCGCTTCGCGACCCGCGGGCCGCTGCGCATGCTGGTGGTCTATGCCCTGATCGTCGGCGGCATGGTCATGCTCTACCAGCGCACGCCTCCCTCCTTCCTTCCTGATGAGGATCAGGGCGTGCTGATGGCCATCGTCCAGCTTCCCTCCGGGGCCACCGCCGGACAGACGGAAGAGGTGCTGCACAAGGTGGAGCAGTACTTCATCAGCGCCGAACCGGAGAATGTGGCGTCGGTGTTTTCCGTTCGGGGCTTCTCGTTTTCCGGTCAGGGACAGAACATGGGCATGATGTTCATCAAGCTGAAGGACTGGTCACTGCGCACCTCTCCCGATGCCTCGGCATCGGCCATTGCCGGACGCGCCTTCGGCCCGCTGTTCGGCGGCATCCGCGAGGCCATGGTGGTGCCTTTCGTGCCGCCTGCTGTCATGGAGCTTGGCACGTCGAACGGTTTCACCGCCTTCCTTCAGGCCTCGGCGGGCCAGAGCCATGAGGAACTGCTGAACGCCCGCAACATGCTGATCGGCATGGCGTCCGACGATCCGATGCTGACGGCGGTGCGGCCGAACGGCGTGGAGGACGCCACCCAGTTCCGCCTGAACATCGACTGGAAGAAGGCCGGCGCCGTGGGGGTGACGGCGGCGGATGTCGGCACCTTCCTGAACACCATCTGGTCGGGCGCCTATGTCAACGACTTCCTCTATGAAGGCCGCGTCAAGCGCGTCTATGTGCAGGGTGAGCCTTCGGCACGGACCAAGCCTGAAGACATGGCGCTGTGGCGCATCCCCAACGTCAATGGCGATTTCGTGGACCTGACGACCTTCTCCGAGCAGCAATGGGTGTTCGGGCCGCAGCAGGTGACGCGCTACAACGCGCTGCCGGCCATGGAACTCGAAGGTTCGGCCCGCGACGGCTTCACCTCGGGCGAGGCAATTTCCGCCATGGAGCGGCTCGCCGAAAAGCTGCCCCCCGGCTACAATCTGCGCTGGACGGGCATGTCGCTTGAAGAAAAGGAAGCCGGTGCGGGTGCCATGATCCTGTATGGTCTGGCGCTGGCCACCATGTTCCTGTGTCTTGCGGCCCTCTACGAAAGCTGGACCATTCCGATCGCCGTGCTGCTGGCGATGCCGGTCGGCATTCTGGGCGCGCTGATCGGCGCCTGGATCGGCGGCCAGTCCAACGGCGTCTACTTTCAGGTGGGCCTGCTGACCGTCGTCGGCCTGACCGGCAAGAACGGCATCATGATCGTGGAATTCGCCCGCGACCGCATGGCCAAGCTCGGCGAGAGCGCGGTCGAAGCGGCGCGCGAGGCATCGAAACTGCGCTTCCGCCCGATCCTGATGACCTCGCTGGCCTTCGGCCTCGGCGTTCTGCCGCTGGTGGTGTCGTCGGGCGCCGGCGCGGGCGCGCGCCAGGCCATCGGCTTCGCCACCTTCTTCGGAACCATCACCGGAACGCTTCTGGCTCTGGTGTTCGTGCCGGTGTTCTTCGTCGTCATCAACCGGCTGTTTTCCCGCCGCCGGACGGAAGATCGGGCGGTCACCGCCTGATTGCGTGCGTAGCTGAGTAAACTCGTACCGCGTAACGGCCCTGCCGCCCGTGTCAAAACCGGCGGCAGGGCTTTTTTTGAAGCAGGGCTTGCGCATTCCTGATCATCAGGAACGGTTGAAAGGGACACCGAAGCGATGAGCAAGACGGAAAATCCGAAACGCCCGAAGGAAGGCGTTTCCGTCATTCCGGCGGCGCAGAGCCGGCAGCGCGACCGCGTTTTCTGTGCCGTCGTCGCGGTTGCGCTCGATCAGGGATTTGGCCACGTCACCATGGATGCGGTGGCGAGGCAGGCAAAGCTGAGCAAGGGCGGCCTGCTCTACTACTTTCCCAACAAGGCTGAACTGATCCAGGCGATGCTCGCCAGATATTCAGGCTGGGAAAACACCCCGCAATGCAATCCGGACAAGGGCGGCAGCGCAGGCGGCGTCGACCCTTTCGCCGTTGCCGTCCTGGTCGCCGCCGCCGAAGATCCCTCCTTGCTTGCCTGTGCTGCCGATTGCCCCGGCCAGGAAGCCACCGGCGACGACAAGGCTGCATTTTCGGCAAGATGGCGTCTTTTCTGCCATCTCCTCGCCAACCGCCTTTAGGGTCGGGGCTGAATGCTTAAGTGACGGCCATTATTGAGAAAATGGCTGCTGGCCAAGCGTGGCTGCGATGCAAACTGATTTCGTGACGCTTCATGGGCAAAGGGATCACAGACGGCATTCAATTCCCTTTGCCTTCCTGCCATGCCGCGCAAGCCCCTGACGATCGGCGTCGATTACGCCCTGAGCCGGGTAAGGACCATATATCCGCAGCCGCACGACATCCCGATGGACGTCATCGTCACCGACTGACCGCGGAGGCATGGGCCTTGACCCCGACCGCGACCGCGTGACGCCGACCCTTCCGTGACTGCTGCTTGCGCGCATAGGCAGAGGTGCTTGCCGTCACCTTCGGATGCATTTCCGCACGGATTTCATGAAGGGCGCCCCTGAAATGGGGCCTTGCCGGAGTGTCTGAGAATGAGCCGGCGCCTGCTGCGACCATATCGCACATTTGTTGTCGGGGGAGTTTGCGCAAAAAGATTATCTGAGATACCTCTTTTAGGAGGAGCACGAATTTCGTGCAGGAGAGCCCGATGCCATCCGTTTCCGATTTGCGTCTGACAGCCCTTGTCAGGCCCGTTTTCATCACAGTCTCCGGCTTCCGTATTGCATGGGCGCTGCCATGCGCCTGACGCTGCATACCGACTATGCGCTGCGCATGCTGATCTACGCCGCGACACGGCCCGACCGGGCGTGCACGGTGAGCGATGTGGCCGAAGCCTACGGGTTGTCGCGCAATCACCTGCTCAAGGTAGCCCAGACGCTGCGCGAGCATGACTTCATCGAGACGGTGCGGGGGCGCTCCGGCGGCATAAGGCTGAAGCGGGAACCCGCCAGCATCGGCATCGGCGCACTGGTGCGCACGATCGAGGAAGATCTCTCGCTTGTGGAATGCATGCAGAAGCGCGGCGGGCACTGCGTGATCTCGCCCTGCTGTGAGCTCCGGAACATGTTTTCCGAGGCGCTCGCCGCCTGGCTGGCCGTCCTCGATAAGTACACGCTCGCCGATATCGTGCGCAACAGGGCACAGCTCGGCATCCTGCTCGGCATCGAGGGCATCGCGGCATAGCCGGCAAACAAGCGAGGGGAAAGCCAGATGGTTTCAGGATTGACGGTCTCCGAACGCCAGCTTTCGCTGGCCGTGCTCACGATGCTGGCGCTGTGCGGGCTTGCCATGGCCGCTGCCGGCCGGGCCGATGCGCTGGGCGTTCACGGCTTCATCGTGCTTGCCTTCAGCCTTGGGCTGATCTTCCTGGTGATCTCGCGCTACAACGATCCCGAACCGCCTGCGGAGCGGCTGGCGCACTATTACGACGACCCGACGAGGGTCGGCATCGTGCTCACCATGATCTGGGCCGTGGCCGGCATGTTCTTCGGTGTGTGGGTGGCCGCGCTGCTGGCGTGGCCGGATCTGACCTTCGACGCCGGCTGGGCGAGCTTCGGCCGCCTGCGGCCGGTGCATACCTCCGGCGTGATCTTCGGCTTCGGCGGCAATGCGCTGATCGCCACCTCCTTCCACGTTCTCCAGCGCACCTCGCGGGCGCGCCTGCCCGACCAGTTCAGCCCGTGGTTCGTGCTGATCGGCTACAATCTGTTCTGCGTGCTGGCCGCCAGCGGCTATCTGATGGGGCTGACCCAGTCGAAGGAATATGCCGAGCCCGAATGGTATGCCGACATCTGGCTGGTGATCGTGTGGGTGGTGTATTTCCTCATCTACATCCGCACCCTGCAGCGGCGGAAGGAACCGCATATCTACGTCGCCAACTGGTACTACATGGCCTTCATCCTGGTCGTGGCGGTGCTGCACATCGTCAACAATCTCGCCGTGCCGGTCTCCTTCGGCCATGCCAAGAGCTATTCGCTGTTCTCCGGCGTGCAGGATGCGATGACGCAATGGTGGTACGGCCACAACGCGGTCGCCTTCTTCCTGACGTCCGGCTTTCTCGGCATGATGTATTACTATCTGCCCAAGCGCGCCGAACGGCCGATCTTCTCCTACAGGCTTTCCATCATCAGCTTCTGGGGCATCACTTTCATGTATATGTGGGCGGGCTCGCACCACCTGCACTATACGGCGCTGCCGCAATGGGTGCAGACGCTGGGCATGACCTTCTCGCTGGTGCTGCTGGTGCCGTCATGGGCCTCGGCCGGCAATGCGCTGGCGACGCTGAACGGCGCATGGGACAAGGTGCGCACCGACGCCACGCTGCGCTTCATGATGGTGGCGGCCGTGTTCTACGGGCTGTCCACCTTCGAGGGCTCGTTCATGGCCATCCGCGCCGTCAACTCGCTGTCGCACTATACCGACTGGACCGTCGGCCACGTCCATGCGGGCGCGCTCGGCTGGGTGGCGATGATCACCTTCGGCTCGCTCTATGCGCTGGTGCCGTGGATGTGGAAGCAGCAGCGCATGTATTCGCCGAAGCTGGTCGAGGTCCACTTCTGGCTCGCGCTCACAGGCACCGTCATCTACGTCTTCGCCATGTGGAACTCGGGCATCATCCAGGGCCTGATGTGGCGCACCTACAATGACAGCGGCACGCTGGCCTATTCCTTCATCGACAGCCTCGTCGCCATGCATCCCTACTATATCGCGCGCACCGTCGGCGGCCTGTTCTTCCTTGCCGGCGCCATCGTGGCCTCCTGGAACGTGTGGATGACGATCCGCATGGCCCGCACCGGCCAGCATCAGGAGGGCGGCGCCGACGTGCCGCTTTACGGCAGGGCTGACGCCGTGCAGGCAGGTGAATAGCGATGAAGGAGTTCTTCCACCGCAAGATCGAACGCAACGCCATCGGCTTCGTTCTGGCGATCGTCGGCGTCGCCTCCATCGGCGGCATCGTGGAGATCGCGCCGCTGTTCACCATCAGCGAGACGGTCGAGGAAGCGCCCGACATGCGCCTCTACACGCCGCTCGAACTGGCCGGGCGCAACATCTACATCCGCGAGGGCTGCTATGCCTGCCACTCGCAGATGATCCGCACGCTGCGCGACGAGGTCGAGCGCTACGGGCCGTTCTCGCTGGCGGTGGAGTCGCAATACGACCACCCCATGCTGTGGGGGTCGAAGCGCACCGGGCCGGACCTCGCCCGCCTCGGCGAAAAATATTCCGACGCCTGGCATGTCGCCCACCTCATCAATCCGCGTGACGTGGTGCCGGAATCGGTGATGCCGAAATATGGCTGGCTGATGCGCAATGAGCTGAAATACGACGATCTCGGGCTGCATCTGGCGGCCCAGCGCAAGGTGGGCGTGCCCTATACCGACGAGATGATCGCCAATGCGCAATGGGACGCCTACGGGCAGGCCAACCCTGACAGCAATCAGGCGCAGGGCGTGGCCGGGCGCTATGGCGAGGCCACCACCATAAGGGTGTTCGACGGCGATCCCGCGCGCATCACCGAGATGGACGCGCTGGTCGCCTATCTGCAGATCCTCGGCAGACTGACGGATGCCGCGCACCAGAGCGCGGCCGTGGAGGAGTGAGGCCATGGACCACGAGACGCTCGTCGCCTTCTCCAAGAGCTGGGGGCTGTTCTATCTGATCATCTTCGCCATCGGGGTGCTGGTCTACGCCTTCTGGCCGGCCAACAGGAAGCGGTTCGACCGCGCCAAGAAGAGCATTCTCGACGATGACGACCGGCCGGGGAAGGGGGAGTAGGCGCATGGCAACCGAACGACACGACCCCATCACCGGGCGCCCGACCACCGGGCACGAATGGAACGGCATCGAGGAACTGGAGACGCCGGTCCCGCGCGTGGTGTTCTTCTTCCTGATCGCCGGCACGCTGTTTGCGGTCGGCTACTGGCTGCTGATGCCGGCATGGCCGCTCGGCTGGACCTACACGAAGGGCCTGCTCGGCATCGACCAGCGCACCGTGGTGACGCGGCAGGTGGAGCAGGCCGCCGTCTCGCGCGCCGTCTGGGCCGACCGCATCGCCGGCGAGGACTTTGCCGCCATTGCCGCCGACGAGGAGCTGATGCGCCATGTGCGCGACACCGGCCGCACGCTGTTCGTCGACAATTGCGCCGTGTGCCATGGCGTGCGTGGCACCGGCGGTCCGGGCTTTCCCAATCTGGCGGCTGGCGCGTGGCTGTGGGGCGGCGACCCCGAGACCATCGCCGAAACCATCAGCGTCGGCATCAATTCGACCGATGACGATACGCGCATCTCGCAGATGATGGCCTTCGGCCGCGACGGCGTGCTCGAAATCGGGCAGGTCAGGGCGGTGGCGGCCTATGTGCGCTCACTGTCCGGCCAGCAGCTGGGCGAAACCGATCAGGCCCGGCTGCCGGAAGGGCAGGAGGTGTTCGCGGCGAACTGCGCCGCCTGTCATGGCGAGGAGGGCAAGGGCATGGCCGAGGCCGGCGCGCCAGACCTGACCGACGAGAACTGGATCTATGGCGGCGACGCGCAGTCGGTGTTCACCACCATCTATTCGGGCCGCCAGGGACACATGCCGCACTGGCAGGACCGGCTGTCGCCGGTCGATATCAGGATCCTCGCCCTTTATGTCGGCACGCTCGCGACCGACGGAGGCACGCAATGAGCGCCGCGCCTCCCGCCACGCGCCCCGGCCGGCTCAACTGGCGCCTCATATCGGCGCTGATCGTCGCTGGCGGCGTGCTGCTGTTTGCCGGCGCCAATGCCCATCTCGTCTATGTCGCGCTCGGCTCGCAGCCCGATTGCGTGCCGCATGAAAAGACGGCCGATGGCGCGGGAACCTACCGCGCCGCCAGATCGTCCTGCTGAGGAGGAAGTTCATGGGACGCACCGAAAGCACGCCGCTTCCGCTGTCCCGGCAGCGCCGGCGCAATCTGCCGGCAAGCGCCGCCTTCGGCTGGCTGGGGGCCGGCTGGCGCGACCTGTGGCGCAATCCCCTGCCCAGCCTCGCCTATGGGCTGGTTGTGTTCGTGTTGTCGCTGGCGGTGGTGACTTGCCTGTTCAGGCTGGAGCTCGACTACATATTGTTCCCGGCGCTGGCCGGCTTCATGGTGGTCGGGCCACTGGTCGCCATCGGCCTCTACCAGAAAAGCCGCGATCTGGAGGAGGGCAGGCCGGTGAGCCTTGCCCGCATGATCTTCGTCCGGGCGGAATCGGGCGCGCAGGTGTGGTTCACCGGCGCCATCCTGTGCCTGCTGATGCTGGTGTGGATGCGCGCCGCCGTCATCATCTATGCGCTGTTCTTCGGCCTTCGGCCTTTCCCCGGCCTCGACCACATCGCCGCCATGCTGTTCACCACGCCCGAAGGCTGGGGCATGCTGGTGGTGGGCACCGTGGTGGGCGGCCTGTTTGCCGCCTTCTCCTTCGCCATCAGCACCTTCTCCATACCCATGCTGCTGGCCGAGAAGGTCGATGCCTTCACCGCCATGGGCACCTCCATCTCCTTGGTGTTCAGGAACCTGCCGGTGATGCTGGTCTGGGGCGCCATCGTGCTTGCGCTGTTCCTGATGTGCATCGTCACCGGCCTTGTCGGCCTCGTCGTCATCTTCCCGCTGCTCGGCCATGCGACGTGGCACAGCTACAGGGCGATCAGATGAGCTGCCGCACCACATGGCGGCATCGGGCCTGCGGATGACGGGCAGCCTCCTCTATCTCGTTCCGCTGGCGCTGATGCTCGGCGCAGTCGCGCTCGGCGCTTTCCTGTGGTCGCTGAAGAGCGGCCAGTACGAGGACCTTGAGGGCGCTGCGCAGCGCATCCTCATCGATGCCGAGAGCGACCGTATCGACGGCCATCCGGAGCCTTCGTCCGGCGAGGCCACCGAACCGCGCGAGAAGCGCGGCCAGAGCATTTTGCAGCCAGATGGAAACATCTGGCGTCGCAACTGTTTGTGATTGCGCAAAGTCCGTTCCGCGCGGCCCGGATAGATTCCGTCTGAAATCATCGACAAAGGAGTTTTCCCGATGAACAGAGGAAGCAGGGCCGGGCCGGACATGGTTCGCAGACACCCGGCGCGGTGGCTGGCGGCGATGACGGGTGCCGTGATGCTGGCGATGGCTCCCGCGATGGCGCAGGAGCATAACCACGCCACGGGCACGGATTCGTCGCAGGCGACCACTGCGCAGCCTGTGGCAACACCCGCCGACGGCACCAGCACGGCTGCCTCGCCGGCCGTCAGCTACCACAACGCCACCATCTTCACCCTGAAGACGGGCATTGCCGGCGGGCGCATGGTCTATATCGGCGTCGGCGGCGATATAGACGGCCAGACCAATCCGACGCTGATGGTGCATGAGGGCGAACTCGTGCAGATCAACCTCATCAACGGCGAGGGCGCCGAGCATGATGTGGTCATCGATCAGTATCCCGCCCGCTCCTCCATCGTCGTGGGCATCAACGCGTCCTCGACCTTCTCCTTCATCGCCAACAAGGTCGGCGAATTTACCTATTTCTGCTCGATCGCCGGGCATCGCGAAGCGGGCATGGAAGGACTGATCAGGGTCATGCCCGGCCCGCGCGAGGCCATGGACACGGACGCGGCGGACATCGTGCATGATCCGGCGGATCTGCCCGGCCCCATCGGCCAGCGCGCCCCTCAGGTGGTCAAGGTCGAGATGGAGACGGTTGAGCTGAAGGGCAAGCTCGACGACGGCACGAGCTATGTCTACTGGACGTTCAACCGCAAGGTTCCGGGGCCGTTCATCCGCGTGCGCGTGGGCGACACGGTGGAGGTCCACCTCAAGAATGCGTCCGACAGCGTGATGCCGCATTCGGTCGATTTCCATGCCGCGACGGGTCCCGGCGGCGGCGCCGACTTCACCCAGATCGCGCCGGGCGAGGAGGCGGTGGTGACATTCAAGGCCCTCAAGCCGGGGATCTATGTCTATCATTGCGCCACGCCGAGCGTCGCCCACCACATCACCAGCGGCATGTACGGCCTCATCCTCGTGGAGCCGGAAGGCGGATTGCCCCAGGTCGATCGCGAATTCTACGTGATGCAGGGCGAACTCTACACCGTCGAGCCCTTCGGCACGCAGGGCGAGATGGAGATGGACTATGACAAGCTGATCTCCGAGCGGGCGGAATACTTCCTGTTCAACGGCTCGGTCGGGGCGCTCACCAAGTCGCATCCGCTCTATGCCACGGCCGGCGAGACGGTGCGGATCTTCTTCGGCGTCGGCGGGCCGAACTACACCTCGTCCTTCCATGTCATCGGCGAGATCTTCGACCATGTCTACACGCTGGGCAGCGTGACCTCGCCGCCCGTCACCGGGGTCCAGACGGTCACCGTGCCGCCCGGCGGCGCCACCATCGTCGACTTCAGGATCGATCGTGGCGGACATTATGTGCTGGTCGATCACGCCCTGTCGCGCGCCGAGCGCGGGCTGGCCGGCTACCTGATCGTGGACGGCCCGGTGGATGACGAGATCATGCATTCCGGCCCGGCCGGAAGCCTCGGCAAATAAACCGGGGGCAGGAACGGGCGCGTCTGCGATGCGCCCGTTCTTTTTTCCATTAAAGCATGTTGCCCGGAAGCGGGGACCGGTTTCGGGACAACGACATGCGTAAAAACAACGGCTTAAAGCGTAAGGAGCGCATCTGAAGGATTGCGGCGCGCTTTAAGTTCTCCGGCTGGAAGGGCCAGCGCTGGCCATGCCCACCAACAGGCAGTACCGGGACGACATGAGCATGGATGAGATCATGCGGCTGTGGCCGGCGACCATCCGTGTCGTGCTCGACCATCGCCTGCTGTGCGTCGGCTGTCCGATTGCCCCTTTTCACACGGTGGAGGACGCGATACGCGCCCACAAGATCGACGGCGACGATTTCCGTGCTGCCCTGATGAAAGCCACAGGCGGCAGCCGGCAGGGCTGAAAAGCTTCAGGCGCGGCCGGTCCTGCCGTCGGCCAGCAGAAGCAATCCGTGCGGATCGGTGATGCAGACCTGCATGCGGCCGGAGCCGACCAGCCCCTTTTCCTCCCATGCGGTCAGCAGCCTGCTTACCGTGTGCAGGGTGGTGCCGGTCATTTCGGCGATATCCTGCCGCGACAGCGGAAAGTCGATCAGAATGCCCTTGTCCGTCTTGCGCCCCGATTGATGGGCGAGCCGCAACAGGGCATGGGCGACGCGGCGCTCCACCTGCTCTGTGGCCAGTTCCATGACCTGCGTCTGCATGTCACTGAGGCGGGCGCCCACCGTCCTGTACGTGGTCGTGCCGAAGGTGGGAAAGGCGGCGGCGAACTCGGACCAGAGCTTGCCCGGCCAGCTCAGCAGCACGCAATCGACGACGGCTATCGCGCTGGCCGGATAGGTGCTGCGCGCCAGAGCCTGCGCGATGCCCAGCAGCTCGCCGGGAACAATGTAGCGCACGATGATCTGCTGGCCGTCGACGGTGGATTTCACCACCCGCACTTTTCCATCGAGCAGCACGAAGAAGGAATGTGCCTCGCCATCCTGCCCGAAGATCGCGGCATCCTTCTCCACCCGCAGCGACCGGGCGCTTTGGAGAACGGCGTCCAGATCGGCGGCATCCAGACCCTCGAACGGAGGCAGACCTGAAATCAGGGAACGGTCGAGTCTGCTCACATTCATCGGTCCCTGGATTGTCTGCGTACGGGCGGATTCCTCCATACCGACTTTCACATGAACGCGATATGTCGGGCAAGCTTGTCTCGCGGCATGATGATCTCTGCTTTTCCTGTTCTGTTTGCGTTTTTGCAAAGTCACGCGGAGCGCGCGCGCCTAGAAACAGCACAACGTCAGACGTTGGAAACAGAGTGAAAGGCAAGAAAAATGAAATGGACGCTCACGATCGCGGCAGCACTCGCAGGCATGCTGCTGGGTGGCGGCGCGCAGGCTGCGGACCATCAGGTGCAGATGCTCAACAAGGGCGACAAGGGCGCGATGGTGTTCCAGCCCGACTTTATCGCGGCGGCTCCCGGAGACACGGTGACCTTCCTGCCGACCGACAAGTCGCATGATGCCGAAAGCGTCAATGGCATGCTCCCGGAAGGGGCGACGCCCTTCAAGGGAAAGGTGAATGAGCAGATCACCGTTACGTTCGACAAGGAGGGCGTCTACGGCATCAAATGCACGCCTCACTACGGCATGGGTATGGTGGCGTTGATCGTCGTGGGCAATGCGGTCAATCTGGAAGAGGCCAAAACCGTCAAGCATCCCGGCAAGGCCAAGAAAGTGTTCGCCGAACTTCTGGAACAGGCTGCGGCGAACTGACATCGGAATGAAGTCAGACGGTTTGCCGGGGACGGCTGCGATGCAGCCGGTTCCCGGCGGCTCTGACGGCAAGTCTTCAGCCGAACACCTGCCGTCGGCGCCTCAGTCCCGCCCGGCCCATGGCACCAGCCTGCGCTCAAGATTGCGGATGGCGAATTCCAGCAGGAAGGCGATGGCCGCGATGACGAATATGCCCATGATCACCACGTCGGTGACCAGAAACTGCGCCGCCGACTGGATCATGAAGCCGAGCCCCTCGGTCGCGGCGATCAGCTCGGCGGCGACCAGCGTTGTCCATCCCGTTCCGAGCGCGATGCGCAAGCCGGTCAGGATCGAGGGCAGGGCGTCCGGCAGCACCACATGGCGGATCACCTGGGCGCGCGAGGCGCCGAGCGTGCGCGCCGCATTGACGCGGTCGCGGCTGGCGCTCTTCACCCCCGAAGCCGTCGACAGCGCGATCGGCGCCAGCATGGCGATGGCGATCACCAGCACCTTGGACGGTTCGCCGATGCCGAACCAGATGATGATCAGCGGCAGATAGGCGAGCGGCGGGATCGGCCGCAGGAACTCCAGCAGGGGATCGAAGATGCCGCGCCCGACGGGGCTCAGCCCGATGGCGAGGCCAACCGGAACGCCGACGGCCAGCGCGCCGACCAGCGCGGCGAAGACGCGCCCGAGGCTGGCGCCCAGATGGGTCCAAAGCGAGGCGTCGGCGAAACCATTGGCGGATACGGTGACGAATTTCCCGGCCACCGCGGCAGGCGAGGGCAGGAACACCGGCGACACCAGCCGCAACTCCGCGACGAGCGCCCACAGCGCGATGAGTACGGCAAGGGTCGCGAGGCTGATGCGCTGCGAGGTCCAGAACCGCTTCCTGCGCGTCGGCGGGGCCTGTCGTGCGGCGGCGGCTCGCGGCGCGGCGGGCGCCGGTTTGGCGAGCGTGCCGGATACGGTGCTCATACTGTTTCTCCCTCGAAGATCGCGGCCGACAGCTCGGCCCGGGCGGCGATGAATTCAGGGTCGGCCTTGATCGAGGCGATCGGCTCGCCATCGGCGTAGCGCCGGCCGAATGCCGCCTTGCGGCTCCACACGATGCGGCCGGGGCCCGGCGCCATCACCACGATGCGGGTGCCGAGCAGCAGGGCTTCCTCGATGCCGTGCGTGACCATCAGCACGCCGGCCTCCGCCGAGGCCCAGATGTCGAGCAAAAGGCTCTGCATGCGCTCGCGCGTCAGCGCGTCCAGCGCGCCGAGCGGTTCATCCATCAGCAGGAAGTCGGGTTCGGCGGCCAGCGCGCGTGCCAGCCCGACCCGCTGGCGCATGCCGCCGGAAAGCTCCCAGATGCGCTTGTCGCCGCTGTTGTCGAGCCGCACCTTTCGCAACAGCGCGTCGGCCTGCGCCTGCCTGCGCCCGGGCGCCACGCCGCGCATGCGCAGCGCGAAGGCGACGTTCTCGCGCACGCTCAGCCACGGAAACAGGGCATCGTTCTGGAAGACCACCGCCCTGTCGGCGCCGGGCGTGGTGATCGGCCGGCCGTCTATCGTCGCCGAGCCGGACAGCGGCTCGACCAGGCCCGCCGCGACATTGAGCAGGCTGGTCTTGCCGCAGCCGGAGCGGCCGGTAAGCACCACGAACTCGCCCGTGGCCACGGCGAGCGAGGTTTGCGCCACCGCCACATGCGGCTGGCCGTCATAATGGATGGTGATGTCGTCGAGCGACAGTTGCGGCATGTCGGAGATCCTTTTTGCCACGAAGCCCGCCCCACGCCACGGAGGCGATGGAGCGGGCCGGCGAGCGCGTCCGGTATGGGCGTCAGGGGAGGATGACGCGTCAGTTGGACAGGGCAGCCTGTTCGACATATCTGGCGGAGACGTACTTGCCGTAGTCGGGCAGCACCGCGTCGATGCGCTCCTGTTCTTTCAGGAACTGCGACGTCGCGGTGAGCGCCTGCGTGATGGCGCCGCCAAGGAACTTATCCGAGGCCTGTTCCGCCAGCGACGGAAACACGTAGCCGCCGAGCAGAAGCTCGGTGTCGTCCTGCTTCGCGCCGGTCAGCCTGCTGATCTTGGCCGCGTTTTCGGATGAATTGTTCCAGGCGGAAGGGTTCTTCAGGAAATCGTCGTAGGCGGCGCCCGTCACCCGCGCGAAGCCTGTCACCGCGTCGGGGTTCTTCTCCGCGAATTCGGTGCGCACGATCCACGCGTCGAAGGTGGGCGCGCCCCATTCCGCGACCTTCGCGGAATCGATGATGATCTCGCCCGAGGTCCTGATCTGGCCGAGCGCGGGGTCCCACACATAGGCGGCGTCGATGTCGCCGCGCTCCCATGCCGCCGCGATTTCCGGCGGACGCAGGTTCAGGATCTGCACGCTCTTCGGGTCGACGCCCTCGTGCTTGAGTGCGGCGAGCAGGGAATAATGCGTGGTGGACACGAAGGGCACCGCCACCTTCTTGCCGGCAAGGTCCTTGACCGAGGCGATGCCGGAGCCGTTGCGGGCCACCAGCGCCTCCGACTTGCCGATCAGGCCGACCACGAAGATGGTCTCGATCGGCAGCTCGCGGCTTGCCGCGGCCGCCAGCGGGCTCGACCCGACATAGCCGATGTCGATCGCGCCGGAGGCGATGGCGGCGATGACGTCCGCGCCGGAATCGAATTTGCGCCAGTCGATGGTCGCGCCCAGCGCCTTTTCATAGTCGCCATTCGCCTGCGGAACCTTGGAGGGCTCCACCACGGTCTGGTAGCCGATGGTCAGCTTGAGGTCCTGCGCGGCGGCCGGCCATGCCAGCGAAGCGGCAAGCAGGGCGGTCGAAGCCGCGATGACGGCGCGGCGGGTGATCGTTGGCCGGAAAATCCTGGACATGGGGCTCGTTCCCGTTCGTGTTGAACCTGAGTGCCCGTCTACGATGCAGAATCCCGCCTTTGCTGTAGAGCCAACCCATGCCAAGTTTTCCGGAGGCAGGGGAAATTTCATTTCATTCTCCGGTTGCCGCCGTCGTGCGCGTTCGGCCGGCGGCGGCAACCCGGCTGTGGGTCAGACAGCCGATATAGTCAGGCGACCTGTGGTCAGACAGGCGATGATCAGGCAGCCGACGGATAGTCGATATAGCCTTTGGCCCCGCCGCCGTAGAAGGTCGTATTGTCGGGCGTCGCCAGCTCGGCGCCCTTCTTCAGCCTCTCGACCAGATCGGGGTTCGAGATGAACAGCCGTCCGAAGGCGACGAGGTCGGCAGTGCCGTCCGCCACCGCCTTTTCGGCCAGTTTCGCGTCATAGCCATTGTTGACCAGCCACGCGGCCTTGCCGCCGGCATCGCGATAAGCGGTCCTGAAGGCAGCGTAATCGAAGGGCTGGCCGCCCTGCCGGAAGTCCCGGTCGCCGCCGGTCGCGCCTTCGATCACATGCACATAGGCAAGGCCGTAGGGAGCCAGATGCGCGGCGACATGTTCGAACAGGGGCTGCGGATCGGGATCGGAGGCATCGTTGGCGGGGGTCACGGGCGAGAGCCGGATGCCGGTGCGCTCGCCGCCCACCGCAGCGGTGACGGCCTTCGTCACCTCGAACAGGAAGCGCGCCCGGTTCTCTATGGAGCCGCCATAGGCGTCGGTGCGATGGTTGGAGCCGGCACGCAGGAACTGGTCGATCAGATAGCCGTTGGCGGCGTGGATCTCGACGCCGTCGAACCCGGCTTCCTCGACGGCAGCCTTTGCGGCGCGGCGATAATCCTCCACGATGGCGGGGATCTCGTCGATGTCGAGCGCGCGCGGCTCAGACGTCTCGTCGAAGGCGCCGCTGCCGTCCTCGTTGACCAGATAGGTCTTGGCCGCCGCGCGGATGGCCGACGGCGCCACGGGCTTGCCGCCGCCCGGCTGGAGCCGCACATGCGAGATGCGCCCCACATGCCACAGCTGCACCACGATGCGCCCGCCGGCGGCGTGAACGGCATCCGTCACCTTCTTCCAGCCGGCGAGCTGGTCGGGCGCGTAGAGGCCGGGCACATTGGCATAGCCCTGCCCCTGATGGTTGATCGCCGTGGCCTCGGTGATGAGCAGCCCGGCGCTGGCGCGCTGGCTGTAATAGGTCACCGCCAGTTCGCCGGGAACCGCACCCGGAGAGCGGTTGCGCGTCAGCGGGGCCATCACGATGCGGTTGGGAAGATCGAGGGCGCCGACCTTGATCGGGTCGAAGAGCGTCGTCATTGCGGAAGCCTTTCTCGAGTGTGGAACCGTGGTGATAGATCGGCTCTCGCGGCTCGCGAAACAAGGCAAATGATTCCACTTTTGCAGGCGTTCGCGAAGCGGTTTCGCCTGCGCGGTGGTCCGGCGGCGCGCAAGCCTGTTCCGGGATCGCGTGCATTATTGGAACGCCCTTTCTCGCGCCGGCCGCTGCTTCCGGCAATGTTTGCGCGACCATTCCCATCCGCAAAAGGCACGGACAGCGCAGCCCCATGAGCATTCACATTCACTGGTATCTGCCCACCAATGGCGACAGCCGCGAGATCGTGGGCTCGGGCGACGATTCCCATGTCATTGAAGGGGTCAGCCGGCCGAGCTTTCGCGAGCCGAGCATCGGCTATCTCGCCGACGTCGCCCGCACGGCGGAGCGGCTGGGCTATGAGGCGGTGCTGACGCCGACCGGCACTTGGTGCGAGGATGCGTGGATCACCACCGCGGCGCTGACGCAGGCGACCGCGCGGCTGAAGTTCCTCGTCGCCTTCCGGCCGGGCCTCGTGACCCCGACGCTCGCCGCCCATCAGGCCGCAACCTTCCAGCGCATATCGGGCGGGCGCCTGCTTCTCAACATCGTGACCGGCGGCGATCCGGTGGAGCAGCGGCGCTTCGGCGATTTCCTCGATCACGACCAGCGCTATGCGCGCACCGGCGAATTTCTGGAAGTGCTGCGCGGCGTCTCGAAGCCGGCGCATGAGCCCGGCGAGTTCGACTATGACGGCCGCCACTACCGCATCGAAGCGGCGCGCATCGATTTCGGCGGCTATGAGCTGCCGCAGATATTCTTTGGCGGGGCGAGTGCGGCGGCCGAGCAGGTCGCCGCCCGCCATGTCGACACCTACCTGACATGGGGCGAGCCACCCTCGGTGGTGGAAGAGCGGGTGCGCCGCGTGCGCGACCTTGCCGCCTCGCATGGCCGCACCGTGTCCTTCGGCATCCGCCTCCACGTCATCAGCCGGGATACGGAAGCGCAGGCCTGGGCCGAGGCCGACAGGCTGATCGAGCGGATAACGCCCGAGCGCGTCGCAAAGGCGCAGGCCGTCTTCGCGCGCACGGAATCGACCGGGCAGCAGCGCATGACGCAATTGCAGGAGGGTTCCGGCATCGCGGCCGTGACGTCGCGCAATGCGCGGGCGCTCGAAGTATCGCCCGGCCTGTGGGCCGGATACGGGCTGGTGCGCGGCGGGGCCGGCACAGCACTTGTCGGCAGCCACGAGCAGGTCGCCGACCTCATCGGCGAATATCATGAGCTCGGCTTCGACCACTTCATCCTGTCCGGCCAGCCGCATGTGGAGGAAGCCTATCATTTCGCCGAGGGCGCCGCCGCCGTGCTGCGCGCGCGCAGGCTGATCGCGCAGACCCACGGCTAGTGCATTTTGCAGCCGGATGGAAACATCTGGCATCGCACAAATGCGGGCAAAACAAGGAAAGGCTCCGGGTGAACCACAAGCGCGGCGGGGATCGCTGAGCAATCGGCGGGACCGGTATCGTTGCCACGAACCACACCCGCCGGCACGGCAGGTTTTGCCCGACCGGGCCGGATACCAGAAGCGTGATCAGAAGGGCGCGATGGCCATCGGGGAAACCCGCAGCACCGAAGCTGCGGGTTCCGGGTTCGTCAGAACATCAGGTCGGGAAGGAACGTCACCAGCGCCGGCACATAGGTCAGCAGCATCAGCACGCCAAAGGACGCGACCAGAAAGGGCAGGGACGCCTTCGTAAAATCCTCCACCGAACACCGGGTGATCGAGCAGACGGTGAACATCACCGTGCCGACAGGGGGGGTCATCGAACCAATGGCAGTGTTGAACACAAGCACCACGCCGAGATGGACGGGATCGACACCCAGACCCTGCGAAACCTGCATGAGCAGGGGCCCGAGGATCACGATGATCGCCAGCCCTTCGAACACCGTTCCGAGGATCAGCAATGCGATGTTGATGATCAGCAGCACGACATACTTGTTGTCCGATACCGAAAGCAGCGTGGTGATCAGGTGCTGGGGAACCTGTTCAAGGCTCAGGATCAGCGAGAACACCGAGGCCGACGCGACAATGAACATGACGCCGGCGGTGGTGAGCGCTGACTCCGTCAGCAGCGACATGGTTTCTCCGGCCGTCAGGCCGCGATAGACGATGATGCCGACGAGAAACGCATAGACCGCCGCCACCGCGCCAAGCTCGGTGGGCGTGAACCAGCCGCTGCGCAATCCCAGCAACAGCATCACCGGCATGGCCAGAGCCCACAGGGCGGCACGGCCATTGGTCAGGATCTCGGCAGGTTTCGCCCGGCTTTCACGGGCTGGCGCGAGGTTCATGCGCACTGCCGTCCAGCGCACCGTGAGCATCAGTGCAACCGCGATGACCAGTGCGGGAATTACGCCGCCAAGAAACAGCTTCCCAATCGAGGTGTCGGTCAGCAGGCCGTAGATGATCAGCGCGATGCTTGGCGGCATGATCGGAGCAATCAGCGACGAGGCCGCGCTGACGGCCGAGCCATAGGCGTTGGAATAGCCGCGCTTGCGCATGACCGGCACGATGGTGCGGGCATCGATGGCCGCGTCGGCATTGGCCGATCCCGACATGGCGCCCATGAATACGGAATTCAGCACCGCGATCTGGGCAAGCCCGCCGCGCCAGTGGCCGACCAGCGTTTCGCAGAAGGCATAGAGGCGATCCGCGATGCCGCCCCGCGCCATGGCCCCGCCGGCAACCACGAAAAGCGGTATCGCCAGCAGCGGAAAGGATTCCAGCCCGGAAGACATGCGCTGAGCGACGAGGCTGGTCATCATGGGGTTCATGGCGAAATAGGCCATGGAAGCGCCCAGCATGACGAAACCGACCGGCAGCCCGAGTACAAGAAGAACGACGAAAACAATGGCAACGACGGTCACGGACGTTCCTTCCTTAAATCCTCGGCCATGTTGAGAAGAAGACCGGCCATCACGAGAATCATGCCTGTGGCCAGAAAGGCCGCGACGATCCATTTCGGCCACCCGAGCGTGAGAAAGGTCGTGAACCTTGCGGTGGCGATCTGCGCAAATGCGGCGCGGATCACCTGCGCGCAGATGAGAAGCACGAGGATGTTCGCCAGCAGCCGCGCGAAAGGCGCATATCGCTCCGGCAACCTGTCGACGAACAGGGAAATGCCGAACAGCTGCCCGTTCATGGACGCGCCGACCAGACCCAGCCAGACCGTGGCGGCCATCAGCACGACCGCGAGCTCCTGCGCCCACATGATCGAGGTCGCAAAAAAGTTGCGTGCTATGACGTCGGACAGGACAATGACGACCAGCGCCGCAAGCAGCAGCGCGGGCACGGTCACGCCCAGAAATTCGATAATCGAGCGCAGCGCTTTCATCGCCATCGTCTCCTCCCTGTGGGCGGAGGGCCGGGCTGATCAGGGGTCAGCCCGGTCCCTCGCGCTGATCAGTTTCCTGTGGCTGCCGCCCGCACCTGGTCATAAAGGCCCTCCGGCCAGTTCGGGAAGCTGGTGTAGAAGCTTGCGGTTGCCTGACGATAAGCCTCGATATCGGCTTCGTGGAACGTCACACCCTGCTTCTCGAATTCCTCACGGATTTCTTTTTCGAGGTCGGCGGACACTTTCGTCAGGTCGCGGCCGCCCTGACGGAATTCCTCAAGGAGAATGCCACGATCCTTATCGCTCATCTGCCGGAACACGGCCTCACTCATCACCCAGCCGGTGAAAAGATTGAAATGGCCGGTCAGCGTTATCTCCTTGGCGGCTTCCTGCCAGCCCGAGGCCCGCAAGCCGGTCAGCGGGCTTTCGGCAGCCGTAACAACGCCCTGCGAAAGGGCCGAGTAAACTTCAGCCGCTTCAACCGTCGTGGCCACGACGCCGAGAGGCTGGAAGGTTTTCAGCCACGTCTCCACCGGCGGAACCCGCATGCGCACGCCCTTCAGGTCCGCCGGCGATGAATAGCTGGCAGTCCCGATCATGTGGCGGGGTCCGTCGAACCAGTTGATGGCGACGACGCGAATGCCGGCTGTCCCGGCGAGCTTGTCGTAATAGCCCTGCATCAGCGGCGAGAAGGCCAGCTTATCGGCTTCATCCGTATCGGAGACGATGAACGGGCCTTCCAGAATCGACAGTTCGGGAACGCCGAAGGATGCCAGGAATGAAGCCGAGGTGAAGGTCATCATGGGCAGACCCTGGCTCGCCTGCTCGATGGAATCCGTGGTCGTGCCGAGCTGGCCGGAAGGGAACCCTTCAAATTTCACCCGTCCGTCGGTGCGCTCCGTAACCCGCTTCGCGGTTTCCATCACGCCCTTCCAGGATTCGCTGGTTGGCGAATTGACCGATGCAATGCGAATGGTCACGTCCTGCGCCAGCGCCGTTCCGGCCAGCAGAACAGACAGGGATGCGACAGCGGCGAACATGCCGGGAGATGAATAGTGGCGTGTCATTGAGTTCCTCCTGAGATCTATGCCTAACCCACGTTCGGACGCAGCGGCACCGTCATACGGGCATCACCTTGTGAGAACGATTTCCTTCATGTCTGCCGGCCCGGCGACAGGCCTCGTGTTCCGGTAAATTTCATCGAGCGTGAGCATCGTGGTCAGATCGATGTCCATCGCTGCGCCATGCCCGAAGGCGCCCGGCGAGAGGCAGGTTTCCGCGGCGGCCGTGGCGGCTTCGCTCAGCAAAACATCCGGCGCTTCGTCGCGCAGCAGCCCGACCAGCGTGCGGGCGATGAACGTGTCGCCGGCGCCAAGCGTGTCGACAGGCACGACGGGCGCCGCAGGCACTTCATATATCCCGCCACGGCCGACCAGCATGGCGCCATCCTCGCCACGTGTCGTGATCGCCCATTGAGCGCCGTTGCGCAGCGCCGCTTCGCCAAGGGCGAGGGCTTCTTCACGGCTCAGGCCGCCACCGGAAAACCCGGCGAGAAAGCAGTGAGGCGCGAGGCGGGCGATATGTGCTTCATCGCGGATGGTGGCGAAATCATAGGACACGCGGGTCAGCGAGGCGAAACGGGGCAGCCAGGCATCGATGTGGCTTGAGCGGCCCGTATGCACGGCGTCCGCCCTGCTCATCCGGTCGAGATCGCCCTGCGAAGGCGCAATGATCGACACGCCGAGATTTGCGCCCACGAAAACCCGCTCGCCATTCTCATTGGCGATGACGCAATAGGCCGTCTGCCCGGGCATGAAACGCAGCAGCGAGACATCCACCCCCTCGGCGAGGCAGGCATCGCGAATGGCCCGGCCCGCCGCATCGTCGCAGACCGCGCCGGCATAGGCGGCTTCTGCGCCAAAACGCCGGGCAAACACGGCGTGATTGACGCAGTTCCCACCCGGAAACATGCGCTTCTGGTCGCGGTAGCAGTCCACGACATTGTCGCCAAAGGCGATAATTCTGGGGGCCTTTCGTGACACGGATATGTCGTCTCCTCATCAATGTGAGAACGTTCGCAATAAATCGTCCGGCTTGTCAATGGCTGCTTGACACTCTCCAGATAAAATTAATATGTCTTATGTCATCTTATCGAAAGGTGATAGCAGATGACACTCCCAGATCGCTTCCATCCGGCTGTTTCGGCCGCCCTGTCGGCCATCGATGCCGATGGTCTGCGCCATGTGTTCTTCGTGGCCTGCGGCGGCTCTCTGTCGATCATGCATCCGGCCAAGTTCATGCTCGACCAGCATGGAACGGTGGCCTCCGATGTCTACAACGCAGCCGAATTCGTGGCGCGCGCGCCGAAGCGGCTCGGTCCCGGCACGCTTGTCGTTCTGTGCTCCATGACCGGGACGACGAAGGAGACCGCCGCCGCCGCGAAGTTCGCGCGCGAAAAAGGGGCGACCACAATCGGCCTCACCGTGGAGCCGGAATCGCCGCTGGGCAAAGCGGTCGATTTTGCCGTGAAATTCGAGGCTCCTTACACGACCGGAACCCCGATCGATGCCCGCGACAGCAACTACTCGATCATCTACCAGATCGTCATGGGGCTTGTGGCTGCAACCGGCGGAGAAAATCTCACCGGACCGCTGATCGACAGCCTGTGCAATCTTCAGGCGGCGATCGACAAGGCGCAGGAAACCTATGCGCCGCTGTGGGACCGCTATGCAAGGCACTTCGCCGCGCAGGACGTGATCTACACCATGGCCTCCGGCGCCAGTTACGGCGCGGCCTATTCCTTCGCCATCTGCGTGCTGATGGAGATGCAGTGGATCAACAGCCAGGCCATCCACTCCAACGAGTTCTTCCACGGACCGTTCGAGGTTCTGGACGAGACGCGCTGCTTCGTGCTGATGAAGGGACTGGACTCCACCCGTCCGCTCGACGAGCGGGCCGATGAATTCCTGCACCGCTTCGGCAAGGCTGAGAACATTCTCGTTCTCGACGCGGCAAAGCTCGATCTGTCGGGGATCGACGAGCGCTTCCGGGGCAATGTCGTGCCGCTGATCTTTTTCGACACGCTCTGGCGCTTCATTTATAAGGTTGCCGACTTCCGCCAGCAGGTCATGCTGGACGGACGCCGCTACATGAAGAAGCTCACCGACTATTGAGGCAATGATGACGCAGGACGGCTTGCTCCCCCTCTACGAACAGGTGCGACGCAGGCTCCTGTCGGAGATCGAGACGGGCCGTCTTGCCGAAGGCAGCTTCCTGCCGCCGGAGTTCGAGCTGTGCGCGACCTACGGCGTCAGCCGCATAACGTTGCGGCGGGCTGTTGGTGAACTGTGCGCCGAGGGCGTGCTGATCCGCCAGCAGGGCCGGGGCACGGTGATCGCGCCCCGCAAGCTGCAGCAATCGATCTCGCTGTCGGGATTCGCGGATGTGGTGGAAGGCAGGGGGCACAAGGCCGGCCATCGCATTCTCGGGCGCGAGGATGGCGCCGATGCGCCTGCCGCTGCCAGCCGTCTGCGCGCGGAGCGGGTCGTGCGGTTTGTGCGCCTTCTCGAAATCGATGACCGGCCGATGACGCTGGAGACCCTGTTCTTCGACGAAGAGCGTTTTGCCGATGCTGTCGGGCCGGTCGGAACCGGCGAGAGCTTCTTCGCGACCCTGCGGGCAAGTTATGGCGTCGAGCCGGAACATGCCGAACGTGTCATCGACGTCGGGTTCGCCCGCGCTTCCGAGGCTCAGTCGCTGGGTGTCTCCACCACGGAACCCGTCTACCGAATCGAGAAACTGGTTCTTGGCGCCGGTGGTGCCCCGATAGCCCTGTCCCATACAATCACGCCCTGCCGCCTGGTCACGCTTGCCGTGAAGAACTGAGCGGGCGGATGCGATGCCATAAGGAAATGCGATGAAGGTTTATGACGCTGCCGCGGTTCGTGCAGCTTTGCCGTGGCCCGTTCTCATCAGAGCCTTGTCGGAGGCGCATCGCGGGCCAGTTCCGGCCTCGGACGTCGTGGTGCAAGGCGATCCTGCCGGCAGCGGCAACCAGTTCATCACCCTGCCCGGCTGGCTTGCCGGAGGGCCGGTTGCCGTCAAGATGGTGGGCGTGTTTCCCGCGAACGAGAAGCTGACGCCGCCCCAGCCCAATGTTCAGGGGCTGGTTGCGATGTTCGACGGCTCGACCGGCGCACCGCTTCTCGTCGCTGACGGGGCCGCTATGACCGAGCGCAAGACGGCCGGCGATTCCGCCCTTGGCGCTTCGCTTCTGGCGCGCGACGATGCTGAAATGCTGCTGATCGTTGGTGCCGGCGCTCTGGCGCCGCATTTCGCCGAGGCGCACATGGCTGCGCGGCCCTCCCTCAGACGCGTCATGATCTGGAACCGCACCGCGCACAAGGCCGTGGCCGTGGCCGCACAGCTTCGCGCCGGCGGCATCGATGCCGGGGCGGTGAGCGACCTCGATGCGGCGGTTCGTCAGGCCGACGTCATCAGCTGCGTGACCATGTCCGACCGCCCGCTGGTGAAGGGCGCGCTCCTGAAGCCCGGAACCCATCTGGATCTCGTTGGGGCTTACATGACGGAGTTGCGCGAGACCGACGACGACGCTCTGCTCAGAAGCCGGATCTTCGTCGACACGCGCCGCGGCATGGAAAACACCGGCGATCTCGGACAGGCGCTCGCGTCGGGGCTCATATCGCCTGACGCCATCGCCGGTGATCATTTCGATCTCGCACAGGGCAGAGTTCAGGCCCGCCAGTCCTCTGAGGAAATCACCATCTTCAAGAATGTGGGCGGCGCGCATCTCGACGTGTTCACGGCAATCGCGCTTTTTGAAGCCGGCTGAAATCCGGACCGGCCGGGAAGACCGGCCGGCGGCGCGGCGGTGAACAGGGATCTGGTGGAGGGACGTACAGTGGCGAAGAACCCGAAGGCGACGATTGCCGATGTGGCGCGGCTTGCCGGCGTTTCGACCGCCACGGCCGGACGCGTGCTCGGCCGTTACGGCTACACGAAGGAAGAAACCCGCAGCCACGTGCTGGAGGCGGCGCGCAAGCTTGGTTATCGCACCAATGCGCTGGCGCGCAGTCTCATCACCGGAAAGACCCGCACGATCGGCGTCGTTGCCGGTGACATCCAGAACCCGTTCTACGCCTCGATCCTGCGCGGCATCGCCGATGTCGTCGAAAACCGCGAATTCGGCCTTTTGATCATCAACTCCGATGAGAGCCTCGAAAAGGAAATCCGCGCTGTCGATCTGCTGAGGGAAAAGCAGGTGGACGGGATCATCGTTTCGCCATGCGACACGCGCGATTCCCGCCATCTTCGCGATCTTCATGCAGAAGGCCTGCCGCTGGTGCTTCTCGACCGCACCGTGGCGGGGCTGGATGTGGATCGGGTCGCCATCAACAATATCGACGCTGCCGAGCGTGCGGTCGCCGCCCTGATTGCAGCCGGTCACAGACGCATCGGCCTCGTCGGAGAGCTGCTTGAAGGGGCCGGCGACGATCTTGAGGCATTTGTCCGCCGCGCGCTTTCCGGCAATGTCCTTTCAACCGACACGCTCTATCCAAGCTGGCAGCGGCTGCTCGGCTATCTGCGCGCCCACCAGAGGGCGGGGCTCGATGTCGATCTGTCCCTGATATGCCGGGTCGGGGCCTATTCGGCAGCACGGGCGGTAGCCGCAGCATTGCCGCTGATCAGCCGGGCCGATCGGCCGACCGCGGTTTTCGCCACCGACGGCACGATGTCGGAAGGTGTCGTGCGGGCAATCGCGCAATCCGCGCTTCGGATGCCCGAAGACCTCTCCATCGTTTGTTTCGATGATCTCGACTGGATGGATTTCGTCGCGCCCGGCATATCGACCATGGCCCAGCCCAGACTGGCGATGGGGGAGGCGGCTGCAACCATGCTGCTGGAACGCATCGATGGTTCGGACCACCCCGCAAGAGCGATCGAGATGCAGGCGGAGTTCATCTCGCGCGGGTCCATTTCCACCCCCGGCCAGACCATCGGGGGCCAGACCAGAGGGAAAAAGCCATGACGCTCGCCCAGACCCATATTTGCGGCATGAATTTTCATTACTTCCGGCATGGCCTCGATCGCTTTCTGGATGACGCTGAAACGCTTGGCCTGCCACTGGTGGAAATCTGGGGCGCGGCGCCTCACTTCTATCTGGGCGACAGGACGCTTGCCGATGCCCGGGCGCTCGGCGCAAACATCCGGGCGCGGGGAATGGCGATCAGCTGCTTTACCCCGGAACAATGCGTGTATCCGATCAACCTCAGCTCGCCTCAGGCAGAATTGCGCGACCGATCGATCCGGTATTTTCTCGAAAGTCTTGAAATGTCCGTGGAAATGGGCAGCCCCGCGCTGCTCGTCACACCGGGATCAGGCTTTGCTGACCAGCCCCGCAGCGAGGCTTTCGAGCGTTGCGTGGCGGGACTTCGGCTTCTTGCCGATCGCGCCGGCAAGCTCGGCCAGAAGCTGTTCCTCGAAGCGCTGCCGCCGGCCTGGTCCAACATCGCGGCAACCGCAACGGAGCTTCGCACCCTCCTGGATGCCGTGGGTTCGAACGCACTCTTCGGCATGCTGGACACGGCCGGAGCCCTCGGCACCGGCGAAACCGTGACCGACTATGTCAACGCTCTGGGTGACAGGCTGGCGCATGTGCACATGATCGATTCCGATCCGGCCGGCAGCCATCTGTCATGGGGCGATGGGGTGCTTTCGGCACAGGCGATCGTCTCCGAACTGCAAGGCGCCGGATATGGGGGCGCCCTGTCGATCGAGATCACCAGTCCCCGCTATTATCTCGATCCGAAAACCGCGATGGCGCGCTCGGTGGCCGCGCTCCGCAGCGTGCTGCCGGAAGGCTGAGACGCCGGAGCGCATCCGGGTAGGCTTGTAAGGGCAGCACTTCTGCCGGCGGGGAGAGCCGGCCTTCTGAAGATGATCACCGGCCGGCCGGGCGGTTTACGCTGCCGGTTCTCTGCTGGCTGAAGCCTGCATGGTGACGCTGCCGGTCTGCGAGCGGACCCAGAGCGTGTGATCCTGTGCGCTGGCTGCGGCGTTCACGGTGAAACTGCCGCCGTCAAACAAGGGCGCAATGCTGCGAAACGCGAAACGGGCAGGCATGCGGCCTTCATTCATGCGGCAGACAAGCCGCAGAAGATAGGTTGCCTGAAGCGGGCCGTGCACCACGAGACCCGGATACCCTTCCTCCCGCTGGCAATAGTCACGATCGTAATGGATCCTGTGTCCGTTGAACGTGACCGCCGAATAACGGGCCAGAAGAACCGGGCTCGCCCCGACCTCATGCGAGGCGTCGGGCGACGGCTGCGGAATGTCCTGCGCGGCTCCGGCCGATGCCGTCCGGACCGGCCGGTAGACGATATCCTGACGCTCGCTCAGCACCTGCCCACGGGGACCGGAATAGTCGTGAGTGACCGTGACGAAGCACAGCATGCCCGTGCGGCCGGTCTTCAGCGCCACATCAGCTATGCGGGAACGCCGGATCATGGCGTCGCCGACCCGGAAGTCCCCCGAAAACACCAGCTCCCCACCCGCCCACATGCGGCGGGGCAGGGCGACCGGCGGCAGGAAATCGCCGCGCGCAGGATGGCCGTCCGGCCCGAGGCCCGACATCGGCGCGATATCCGGTGACAGGCACCAGTGGATGCCGGCGGGCGCCGGATCACCTTCCCCGAGACGCGGCGCCTCGTCCAGCACGGCGGCGAGGCCGTTTGCGAGACGCGGCGAGATCACGTCCCGGCTTTCGCGGGTGGTGCCGATCCAGCTTTTCAGATGGTCCAAATCGAGCAATGCAGGATCCTCTTTTTTCGCCTGAGCCGTGACGATGCGCCGGCTTCAGAAAGAGCGGGGAAGGCCAAGAATATGCTCTGCCACATAGGACAGAATGAGATTGGTCGAAATCGGAGCCACCTGATAAAGGCGGGTCTCGCGGAATTTACGCTCCACATCATATTCGCAGGCGAAGCCAAAACCGCCGTGGAACTGCAGGCAGGCATTGGCTGCCTCCCAGCTTGCCTTTGCCGCCAGATACTTCGCCATATTCGCTTCGGCTCCGCAGGGCATGCCGGCGTCGAACTTGCGGCAGGCCTCGTTGCGCATGAGGTTGGCCGCCTCGATTTCGATATAGGCCTCGGCAATCGGAAACTGCACGCCCTGGTTCTGGCCGATCGGGCGGCCGAACACCACGCGATCCGATGCGTAAGCGACGATCCTGTCGGTAAACCAGTAGCCGTCGCCGATGCATTCGGCGGCGATCAGCGCCCGCTCGGCATTGAGGCCGGTCAGGATATATCTGAAGCCCTGTCCCTCTTCGCCAATCAGGTTTTCTGCCGGGATTTCGAGGTCATCGAAGAACAGCTCGTTGGTCTCGTGATTGACCATGTTCAGGATGGGGCGCACCTGCATCCCCTTCTTCATCGCCTCCTTCACGTCGACCAGGAAGATCGAAAGTCCCTCTGATTTCTTCTTCACCTGATCCAGCGGCGTGGTGCGGGCAAGCAGGATCATCAGATCGGAATGCTGCACCCGGCTGATCCATGTTTTCTGCCCGTTGATGACCCAGCGGTCGCCTTTCCTGACCGCCGCCGTCTTCAGTTGGGTGGTGTCGGTCCCGGTTGTCGGTTCGGTGACGCCCATGCTTTGCAGGCGCAACTCGCCGCTCGCGATCCTTGGCAGGTATTTCCGCCGCTGCTCGTCCGACCCATGCCGGACCAGCGTGTTCATATTGTACATCTGCCCATGGCAGGCACCCGAATTGCCGCCGGCGCGGTTGATCTCCTCCATGATGATCGCCGCTTCGGTCAGGCCGAGACCCGAGCCGCCATAGGCTTCCGGGATCAGCGCCGACATCCAGCCTTCCTTCGTGAGCGCGTCGACGAATTCTTCAGGATAGGCACGCGCCTCATCCACCTTCCGGTGATACTCGGCCGGGAAACCGGCGCACAGCGCGCGGATGCCTTCACGCAGTTCGGCATGGGTTTCGTGCTGACTGTTTATGTCTTTCAAGGCAGGTCTCCGGTGGAAATGCGGGCGCTGGCGCGATCAGCCGAACCAGCCGCGCAGCGAAGGGGCTTGCGGCAGTTCGCCAAGGCGGGCCAGCAGGGCGTCGGCGCCATGGTTGAGCACGGGGCCGGCAAGTGTCCTGAACTTCGTTGCCATCGCTTCGCGGTCCGGGAAACTGCCCGGCTCGCCGGATGGGTCGGCAATGCGAAGACGGTGATCGACATCGCCTGTGCGCAGCGTCAGGGTCGCGCCGAATGGATGGCGCAGCCCTTCGAGCGTTTCGTCGCGCACCACATCGACGCGATCGGCCAGCGCCTCGACCTCCGCTTTTCCGAGCAGGTCGTAATCATCCCAGCCGAAGCGCCCGCGCAACAGGGCGACGGCTGCGGCGAACGGCATCGAGAACTGGCCTTCGACCACGCTGCGGGCCCGCCGCTTTTCCTCAAGCGGCGCGCCGACAAGGGTAATGCCGTTGCGGTGCAGCCCCACGGTGATTTTCTGCACATCCTCCGGTGCAAGGCCCAGTTCCGCCCTCAGGGCGAGAATGCCGTCCACGGCGGCGTGGGTATAGCGGCAGGCCGGGTAAGGCTTGACGCCGATGCGCATGGTTTCCCAGACGCCGCCAAGGCCCGCAACAACCCGGGACGGTTCTGCGCCGTCGCTGTAGCCGCCGAGAAACCCGTGCTTGCCGTCGATCGCGTCCTCGGCGCCGACAAACCCGGAATCCGCAAGGGTGGCGGCCATCAGCCCCTTCATGGCCGCTTCGCCCACCTGATATCGCTTGTTCCATGCGCCGTTGACGAGGAACTGAAGCGATCCGGACGCCTGGCTGGCGGCGACCCCGAAGGCGGAGGCCATGGCGTCTCCATCGAGGCCGAGCAAACGCCCGGCGGCGGCTGCCGCGCCGAATGTTCCGGCGGTTGCGGTGGGATGAAAGCCGCGCGCGTAATGCGCAGTCGGGTCCAGTGCCATTCCGAGCCGGCAGCAGACCTCGAAACCGACGACCACCGCGGCAAGAAATTCCGCGCCCGATGCACCCGTCATCTCAGCCGCCGCAAGAGCTGCCGGAACCACCGGCGCGCTTGGGTGCAGGGAACTGTCGGCGTGGGTGTCGTCGAAATCGAGACTGTGCCCGAGGGTTCCGTTGAGCAAGGCGGCAGCCGCCGCGCCATAATGGCGGTTGAGGCCGAAAACCGTGCACGGGCCTTCGCCGTCCATGCCAAGCCGCCCAAGCATGGCAAGAACCGCCGGCGTTGAATCCGCTTCATGCGCCGCCCGCAGGACCGACCCCGTCAGGTCCGTCACCAGTGCAAGCGCGCGCGCCGTGACTTCGGCCGGAATCTCGTTCGCAGCGAACCCCGCTGCGAAATCGGCCAGAGTTCTGGTCACTGACATATGTCGCTCCTCCCGGCCGGCATCGCGTGGCGGGCCATGATCTGCCGGGCCCGTTGCACCACAGGCGCATCCACCATCGCCCCGTCGACCCGAACGGCGGCACCGCCCGCCTGCGCCGCAAGCACGCGCTTTGCCCAGCCAAGCTCATCCTGCGATGGCGCAAAGCCTCGTCGGGCGGGGGCGATCTGGGCGGGATGGATCAGCAGCTTCCCGGAAAAACCCAGCTCCACCGCATGCGCGCAATCCTCTGCGATGAGACCGGCATCGTGGATGGCGGTGGTGACGCCGTCCAGAGGGGCGGCCTTTCGGGCGATGCGCGCCGCCATGACAAGGGTTGAGCGTGCCATCAGCAGCGACTGGCGCGTATGGGCCATGGCAAGGTCGGCGGCGAAATCGATGGAGCCGAAGGCTATGCGTTCCGAAGCCCCCGCAATCCCCACCGCCCGGTGCAGGCCGGCAGCTGATTCGATCAGAGCGATCACCGGACAGCCGCAGCGATCTGCGACCCGATGGAGATCTCCGGGTTCTTCGGCTTTCGGCACCATCACCGCGGCAAGAGGCAGGCGACGGGCAGCTTCGATGTCGGCTTCGTGCCATTCCGTGTCCGTGCCATTGATGCGCAACAGGACGGGCATCGCCCGCGGCATGGCCGCCAGCCCTTCGACGAGCAGGTCGCGCGACGCGGCTTTGGCCTCCGGCGCTACGGCGTCTTCCAGATCGACGATCACCGCGTCGGCGCCGGCTGCGGCAGCCTTGAGGAACCGTTCCGGCCGGTCGGCCGGCACGAAAAGCGGCAATGTCAGACTGGCGATTTCCCCTGGCATCGGATTTTCCGGCTCCCCTCTGGCCCGGGGATGATGGGGACAGAGGGGTATAAAGGGAAATATATTTTTTATCTCAATTCCATAACGCAAATGTATCTCGACGCGCGCCGGAGCCATCTGTTTTCGTTATGCCCGATGGAGAAAGCCGTTATTTGATGTGATGGCTGCTTTCGTCAATTCTGCCGCCGGTACGAGGATGCCCCAACCCACCCCGGGGGTCATCCGAAACTTCTGACGGGAGCAGACATGACCAAAACCGACCTTGCCGGCCTGCTCGTGGTGTCGGTCGAACAGGCCGTGGCCGCCCCGCTGGTTTCTTCCCGGCTGGCGGAGGCAGGCGCGCGCGTCATCAAGGTCGAGCGACCGGAAGGCGACTTCGCCCGCAACTATGACCGGCTGGTGCATGGTGAGAGCGCATATTTCGTGTGGCTGAACCGGGGCAAGCAATCCGTCTGCCTCGATTTACGCGAGGAAACTGCGCGGGCTGCGCTTCAAAGGATGATCGCACGTGCGGATGTCTTCATTCAAAACCTGGCACCCGGAGCGATCGACAGGCTGGGCTTCGCGCCCGAGGTGCTGCGCAAGCGCCATCCGCGCCTGATCACGGTTTCGATCTCCGGCTATGGCGAGGACGGACCGTACAGGAACCTCAAGGCCTATGATCTGCTGGTGCAGGCTGAAAGCGGTCTTTCCTCCATCACCGGCACACCTGAGGGCATGACCCGGGTCGGCATCTCGATCTGCGACATAGCTGCCGGGGCAACGGCACATCAGGCGGTGCTTCAGGCGCTCTATGCTAGGGAGCGCACGGGGGAAGGCCGGCACATCGCCATTTCGCTCTTCCATGCGCTGACCGACTGGATGAACGTCCCCTACCTGCAATATGTCTATGGCGGTCAGGTTCTGCCGCGCAACGGCCTGACGCATCCCACCATCGCTCCCTATGGCGCCTATGCCGACCACTCGGGGCGGGAAGTGCTGTTCTCCATTCAGAACGAGCGGGAATGGGCGCAGTTCTGCGCCGAAGTCCTGCTTCTGCCCGATCTGGCCTCCGATCCGCGTTTCCACGACAATTCCGCGCGGGTGGCCAACCGCCCGGCTCTCAACACCATCATCGAAAGCGAGTTCGGCAGGCTCCACCGGGACGAGATCGTCGCAAGGCTGGAAAAGGCGCGGATTGCCTATGGACGGGTGTCCACGCTGCAGGATCTCGCCGCTCACCCGCAGAACCGCTACGTGCAGGTCGAAACCCCCACCGGACCGGTACGCATGCTGGCGCCGGGCACGGTGGTCGACGGCATGACGACCGAGCTGGGGCCGGTCCCGGCGCTCGGCGCGCATACGACCGAAATACTCGACGAGTTCGGCGAGGCCAGAGCTGCCGAATGAGGGGCGCTGCCGATGCCGGGCTGAGCTGACAGGCACATCGGGCGCCTGGCCACATGATCCATGGCTGAAGGCAGAACGCACTATCAGGATGCGAAACCGCACCCGTTGTTGTAGTCATCCGGCATGGACATTCGCCAGCTTCGATACTTCATCGCCATCGTTGAGCAGGGCTCGTTTTCGCGGGCGGCACAGATTCTGCACATAGCGCAACCGGCGCTGTCGCTGCATGTGCGCAACATCGAGGCGGATCTCGGCACGCAATTGCTGTTTCGCAGCCCGCAGGGCGTGGTGCCGACCGAGGCCGGCGAGATCCTGCTGAGGAATGCGCGCATCATTCTCGACCAGCTCGTCGTTGCCGAAGAGGAAATCCGGGGCCACAGGAACGATCCTTCCGGCGTGGTGCGTCTGGGATTGCCGGGGACCGTCAGCGAAATCCTCTCCGTGCCGCTGATCACCGAAGCGCGGCGGCGCTATCCGAAAATCCAGCTTCGCATCGCCGAGGCCATGAGCGGGTTCGTGCTGGAATGGATGCGTGACGCGCGCATCGATCTGGCGGTCATATATCGCAAGGTGTCGGATGCGGGACTGGCGACGGTCGAACTGCTCGAAGAGGAACTTGTATTTTTCGCGCCGCGCCGCGGTCTTGGGGAAGAGATCGCTCTGCCGCCGTCGGGCAAGCCTCTCCGCCTTGCCGATGTGGCGGGGCTGCCGATGATCCTGCCGGGGGAAGACCACGGTCTGCGCTCGCTTCTGGATCAGCATGCCAGGGCCGCCCGCGTGGAGATGAACGTCAGCATCGAGGTCGATTCCTATTCGAACATCAAGGAACTGGTGGCGGCGGGCTTCGGCTGCTCCGTACTGCCTCTGAACGCCGTTTCACGGGAGGTTCAGGCAGGTAGCCTGCGCAGCTGGAGCATCACCGACCCGCCGATCCGCCGCTCTGTTCATCTGGCCTCGTCGGTCGAACGGCCGATGACGAACGCCGTCGCGGCCATACGCGATCTGGTGCGCGAACTGCTGCACGAACTGTCGGAAAACGGCCGTTGGGCCGGCGCCACGGCCGTTCGGGAAAGCCGTTCCGACAGCAAGGGCGTGGTGTAGGCCCCATATAATTTGACGCGGCACGCCCGAGCCGATGTCAGAACATTTACATATGGGGGGTGACGAATTTCTGAATTTGTCCTCCTGCCGGCTTAGCTGCCACTATCGCCTCAACCGCCCCGCTACGGCAGACCGTCGCGAAGGCGCCGAGGAGGTTTTGGCCTGTCAGGTTTCCGTCCCGCCGCATTGGGCGGGATGGCGGCGGGCCTGTCAGGGAGGGCAGCCGCGTGGCTGAAAACTATCCGCGTGAGGCCGGACTGCGGCCCGCACAGGGCTGCTTCATCAACAATCGCTGGGAGCCGTCCTCTTCGGGTGCGGCGCTGCCCGTCATCGCGCCTGCCGAGGGCGTCATTTTCGCGGAAATCGCCGCCGGCAATGCACAGGATGTGAACCGTGCCGTGGCTGCGGCCCGCGCTGCCTTCGAGGGCGGCCCGTGGTCGCGCCTGACCGCCACCGAGCGCGGACGCCTGCTGATGCGGCTCTCGCAGCTTGTCACCGACAACCTTGAGGAACTGGCCGCCATCGAAGCCCGGGACTGCGGCAAGCCTTTGCGCGCCGCCCGTGCCGATATTCAGGCGACGGCCCGCTACTTCGAGTTCTACGGCGGCGCTGCGGACAAGTTCCACGGCGAGCAGATCCCGTTCATGAACGGCTACTACGTGACCGGCGAGCGCGAGCCGCTGGGCGTTACCGGCCATGTCATTCCCTGGAACTATCCGGCGCAGATGACCGGGCGCACGCTGGGTCCCGCACTTGCCATGGGCAATGCCACGGTGCTGAAGCCGGCCGAAGACGCCTGCCTGACGGTGCTGCGCATTGCCGAACTCGCCGCCGGGGCGGGCTTCCCGGAGGGGGGCCGTCAATGTGGTGCCGGGCCTCGGCCACGAAGCGGGCGCGGCGCTGGCGGAGCATCCCGGCATCGATTTCATTTCCTTTACCGGTTCGCCGCAGGTCGGCACGCTGATCCAGACCGCTGCTGCACGCAACCATATCGGCTGCGTGCTCGAACTGGGCGGAAAAAGCCCTCAGATCCTCTTCGACGATGCCGATCTCGATGCCGCCGTCCCGGTCGTCGTCGCGGCCATCATACAGAACGCCGGGCAAACCTGCTCGGCCGGCGCGCGCGTGCTCATCCAGCGCCCGATCTGGGACAGGACGGTTTCGCTCATCGCCGAAAAATTCTCGATGCTGAAGGCAGGCCTGCCGGACGACGAGCCCGATCTCGGGTCGATCATCAGCGCCCGGCAGAAGGAGCGTGTCGAAGGCTTCATCGCCCGCGCGAAGGAACAGGGCGTTCCTGTCATCGCGGAAGGCGGCATTGATCCGAACGCGCCCGCCGGCGGCTTCTATGTGCCTCCCGTCGTGTTCGGCCCGGTGCCGCGTGACAATGCGCTGGCTTTCGATGAAGTCTTCGGTCCGGTTCTCGCGGCGATCCCCTTCGAGGATGAAGCCGATGCCGTCGCGCTCGCCAATGGCACGGAATACGGGCTGATCGCCGGCGTGTGGACCCGCGACGGCAGCCGCGCGCTGCGCGTTGCGCGGCAACTGCGGGGCGGTCAGGTCTATGTGAATGCCTACGGCGCCGGCGGCGGCATCGAGCTGCCCTTCGGCGGCACCCGGAAATCCGGCCATGGGCGCGAAAAAGGGTTTGAGGCTCTCTACGAGTTCTCCGCGCTCAAGACCATTGTCATCAAACACGACTAGGAGAGAAAGCCATGGCAGCAGAACAGGGCCGTCTGGCGGGGAAAATCGCCGTCATAACCGGAGCCGGAGGCGGTTTCGGTGAGGGAATCGCAAGGCTTTTCGCCGCCGAGGGCGCAAAGGTCGGCGTGCTCGATCTCAGAGGCGAGGCAGCGGAAAGAGTGGCCGCCGACATCGGCGCCAACGCCGTCGCCCTGACCGCGGACGTCACCTCCCGCACGCAGATGGAAGAAGCGGTGCAGAAGGTGGTCGATACGTTCGGCATTCCCAATGTCTTCGTGAACAACGCCGGCTGGACGCATCGCAACAAGCCGATGCTGGAGGTGAGCGAGGAGGAGTTCGACCGCGTCTATGCGATCAACGTGAAGTCGATCTATCACATCACCAACATCATCGTGCCCCTGATGCGCAGCATTGGCGGCGGCTCGATCGTCAATATCGGCTCGGTTGCCGGCATCCGGCCACGGCCGGGCCTGACCTGGTACAACTCCACCAAGGGCGCCGTGAACATCCTGTCGCAGTCGATGGCCGTGGAGCTTGCGCCCGACAAGATCCGCGTCAATGCCATCTGCCCGGTCATGGGCGAGACGGGGCTTCTGGAAGCTTTCATGGGCGTTCCCGACACGCCGGAAAACCGCGCCCGCTTCGTGGCGACGATTCCGATGGGACGCATGTCGCGCCCTGAAGATATTGCGCGGGCAACGCTCTATCTGGCCTCCGACGACGCCGAGTTCATAACGGGCGTGCTGCTGCCCGTAGACGGTGGGCGAACCGTCTGAATTCTCCCGGCCGCCTTTCCCCCAACACACCCCCCGGGGGCGGCCCCTTTTTCCTCGGGAACCCGTGTCCATGAAGATTCGCGCTGCCATTCTGAAGCAATCGCCGGCTGCCGCACCCTTTGCACAAAGCCGGCCGTTGTCGATCGAGGAGATCGAACTCGATCCGCCCGGTCCGGAAGAGCTGCTGGTGCGGATCGGCGCGGCCGGGCTGTGTCACTCCGATCTGTCGGTGATCAACGGCAACCGTCCCCGGCAGACGCCGATGGTGCTTGGCCATGAGGCTGCGGGCACGGTCGTCGAGGTGGGAGCCGGCATCCGGGATCTGGCTCCCGGCGACCGGGTGGTGATGACCTTCCAGCCGAGCTGCGGCCATTGCCTGCCCTGTGCGGAGGGGCGTCCGGCGCTCTGCATTCCCGGTGCCGAGGCCAACGGCAAAGGCGTCATGATGGCGGGCGGGGTCCGCCTGCATGATGAGCACGACCACCATGACATCCACCATCATTGCGGCATTTCCGGATATGCCGATCACGCGGTGGTTTCCCGCCATTCGGTGGTCAGGGTCGATGCCCCGGACGTGCCGTTCGCCGAGCTTGCGCTTTTTGGATGTGCCGTGCAGACGGGCGTCGGCGCAATCATCAATACCTGTCGCGTTCAGCCCGGCCAGAGCGTTGCAATCGTCGGGCTGGGCGGGGTTGGCCTTGCGGCCCTGCTGGGCGCGGTGGCGGCCGGAGCGACCGAGATCATCGCCATCGATCTTTCTCAGGAAAAGATGGCAATCGCGCGCAGCCTCGGCGCGACGAGAACCTACAACGCGTCCGGCGAGAACGTGATCGAAGAGGTGCGCAAGGACACAGGAGGTGGCGTCGACCACGCCGTGGAGGTTGCCGGAGCAGCGCCCGCCTTCGATCTCGCCTATCGCATCACACGCCGCGGCGGACAGACCGTTTCTGCCGGACTGGCCTCCCCGACCGCCGAATTCAGGATTCCGGCCGTGAATGTCGTGGCCGACGAGCGCACGGTGAAAGGCAGCTACATGGGTTCCTGCGTGCCGCAGCGCGATATTCCGCGCTTCATCAGCCTCTACCGGGCCGGGAAGCTGCCGGTCGACCGCCTGCTGACCGACGTGCTTTCCCTGGATGACATCAATGAAGGTTTCGACCGGCTGGATCGCGGGGAAGCCATCCGTCAGGTCGTCCTGTTCGACCCGCAGGAGATCACGGCGTGGCGGAGCAACAAGGGCGGACGCGTCATAAAATGATTATTGACTCAAGAATCATTAAAGTGTCTTCTCTGCGTGGGAGATTGCGGTGCGCGACCACCGGGGCGGAGTTGGTGGCACCTGTAACATGCAAGCAGGCCGGGCGCGTGAAAGCGCATAAAGAAGCGACTGTGTCACCAGTGCGGTCTCCAGGCCTTTAGGGAGGGAAGTCCATGAAAACCCCTGTCGAGGGTCAGACGGCTGGCCGGCCGGCTTCGGTTGCCGCTCTTCTCAGCGGATCGGGCAAGACCGGTTTCGACCAGCTGAAGATCGTCACCCTGCTGTTCATCGTCATCTTCGTGATCTATTCGCTGGTGCTGCCCGGCTTCTTCAGCCTTGGCAACCTGCTGACGCTGATGCGCACGGTCGCCGTGCTCGGCATTCTTGGCCTTGGCATGGCCATCGTGGTGATCGGGCGCGGCATCGACCTGTCGATGATCGCCTCGCTGGCCGTGCCTTCGGCGCTGGTTCTGATGCTGGCATCCAAGGGATATGGCGTGGCTCCCGCACTCGCTGCCGGTCTGCTGATGGCGGTCGCCATCGGCGCTCTCAACGGCGTGCTGGTGGCTTACGCCGAAATCCCCTCGCTGTTCACGACGCTTGCCGTGGGCATTGGTGTGGCCGGTATCGGGCAGATCGGGCTCTTCGACTATGAAATCGTTTCATGGCCGGCCCAGCTTGACGTGATCGCCTGGATCGGACGAGGCAGCATATTGGGAATTCCATATTCCGTGCTGGCTTTCGCCGTGGTCGCGGTACTGGTCGGGATCTTCCTGAACCGCACCCGGCCGGGCATGTTCGTTTATGCTTCGGGCGACAATCCGGGCGCGACCCGGCTGACCGGAATTTCGCTGCGCCCGGTGCTCGTCATGCAATACATCATCGCTTCCTGCGTGGCCTTTTTCGCCGGCATGGTTCTGGCCGCCTCATCGGCCAGCATGGATACCCGCATCTTCAATCTCACCTGGATTTACGACGTCATCCTGGTCGTCGTGCTTGGCGGCATCGGCCTTTCGGGCGGACGCGGCGGCGTCGTCAACGTCATCATCGGCACCCTGCTGATCGGCACCATCATGAACGGGCTCACCATCATGAACGTGTCTTTCGAGATGCAGAATCTGGTGCGCGGTCTCGTGCTGCTGCTGGCGGTTCTCGCCGACAGCATCATCAACCCCCGCAACGAGGAGACCTCACAGCAGGGCGATATCTGAACCCGTCACCGCCGGCATCAGGCCGGCATGGCGGACAACGTAATCATCGGGAGGATTAGAATGAACAGACTTTCCAGATTTGCCTGCGGCCTCGCCATGGCGGCCATGCTCGGCGGCGCAACCCACGCCGTCGCCCAGACCAGCATGGGCGATCCCTTGCGGGAAAGCTATTACACGAACCTCAAGGACCGGAAGGTGGTGTTCGTACCCGTGTTCATGGGGCTGGACCTGACCGAGGGCTGGTCCAAGATCATGTCCCGTCAGGCCAGTGAGCTTGGCTACAGCTATGAAGTGCGCAATTCAAACTTCAACACGGCGGCCGGCGCGCAGACCATCACCTCGCTCATCAGCGAGAAGCCCGACGTCATCGTCGTGCAGAACCCCGACGTTCAGTCCTATGCCAAGCTTCTCCAGCAGGCCGAGAAGGCCGGCATTCACGTCATTCAGCTGAACATGAAGACCAACTACCAGACCACCGGGTTTGTCGGCGCCGATGTCGAGCTGATCGGTGAGAAGCAGGCAGAGGCCGCGGTGGCCAAATGCGGCGGCGGCGATCAGCCCGGCAAGGTTCTGGTGCTGGCAGGTCCTCCGACCAGCCCCTTCTCGGCATATATGCTCAAGGGCTACGAGAATGTGCTGAACGACAATGCCAAGATCCAGATCGTTTCGGTGCAGTCCACCGGCGATTATGAATCCTCCAAGGCCAAGTCGATCACCCAGGTGGTGCTGCAGCAGCATCCCGATCTTTGCGCCATTCTCGGTGTCTGGGACAATGCCGATGTCGGCACCGCAGCGGCGCTGCAGGAAGCCGGCAAGAAGCCCGGCGATATCCTCGTGACAACCTCCGGCGGTGGCGGCGAACTGGCCTGCCGGGGACTGCGTGAAGGCCTCTGGCAGTATTACGTCAGCTACGACGTTCCCGGGCAGGGCCGCGACCTCAACGCGCTGATCCTCGCGGCACTTCAGGACAAGAACGAGGTCGGCTCGACGCGAACCGTCATCTACACCCCGCTGGTGACCTATACCCCCGAAACGCTTGGGGACGAGCGGTGCTGGACGCTGGATACCCTGCGTTAAAACCATCTTCCCGGGAAAGACTTCCCCCTCCCGCCACAGGGAGGGGGAAGCGCGGCCCAGGTCGCGCAACTGTCAGGGTCAGAGGCAACGGATCATGAATACACTCGTAAAACTGCGCTACCGCTTCTGGCCGGACAAGATTTTTGGCGAACTCCTGCAGAAGCCATGGATGGAAACGGCGGTGCCGCTTCTGGTTCTGCTGGGCGTCGTTGCCTTCTTCAGCGCGCGGATCGACAATTTCATTTCCGTCGCCAGCATGTCGGATACGCTGCGGCAGGCCTGCGAACTCGGCTTTGTCGTTCTTGGAATGTCCATCGTCCTGATCGTCGGCGGCATCGACCTGAGCGTCGGCTCCATCTATGCGCTGTGCAATCTTCTGGCGCTCTACTGCGTCAACGTGCTTGGCCTTGGCATGGTGCCCACAGTTGCGATCACCCTTGTGGCGGGCGGGCTTCTGGGCGGCGTCAACGGCGTGCTGATCGGCTATTTCCGCATGCGCGCCTTCCTGACCACAATGGTCACGCTCATCGTCTACAAGGCTGCGAACGATATGCTGAACGCCAGAATCGGCGTTGAAATCTCGGCCAATTTCCCCGACGCCCCGGCCTGGGATTATCTCGGCATGGGCACGTTCCTCCACATCCCCGTCATCGTCTGGGTGTTCGGTGCCGTGGCCATTGCCGGACACATCTTCCTGACGCGTCTCAGAGCAGGCTGGCATGTGCTTGCAATCGGCGGCAATCGCCGCTCCGCCTACAATACCGGCCTGCCCGTGAAGCGGGTGGTGGCGCTTTCCTATGTCGCTTCAGGCGCCTTCGCCGCACTGGCCGCGATCTTCTATGCCTCGCGCCTGGCTTCGCCGGGTGCCGATACGGGCAAGGGTCTGGAAATCGTCGTGCTGACGGCGGCGATCCTCGGCGGCATTCGCCTCGGCGGCGGCAAGGGTTCGGTGATGAAGGCGATCCTCGGCACGCTGATCGTCCTTCTGCTGACCAATGGCATGTTGCGGATGGCGATGTCGGCAGGCACGTCGCGCGTTATCCTTGCCTCCATTCTGCTTCTGGCCGCGCTGCTCGACATCCGCTGGTTCAAGAACCGCCACAAGGCTGTGCAGGAACTGTATGTGAGCCCCGGCTACATGGAACTGCCGCCGCCGCAAACCACCGGGCGCGACAGCGGCTCTCCCTATGCGCTGAACGACAAGCTGCGCGGCGTGGAGACCATTGGTCTGGGTGAAGTCGAAGCGCCCGAGGACGTGGTGCTGGACCTCGACAACAATCTCTACTGCGGCAACCGCCACGGCGACATCATCCGCTTCTTCGCGCCCGACTATAAGCGGCAGGAAGTGTATGCGCATATCGGCGGACAGCCTCTCGGCATGGCGATGACGGAGGACGGGACGCTGTTCGTGTGTGTCGGCGGCATGGGGCTCTACAAGGTGGGGCCAGACAGAAGCGTCGCCAAGGTAACGGACGAGACGAACCGCTCGCTGCTGTCGATCATCGATGACAGCCGCCTGCGCCTTGCCGACGACCTCGACATCGCACCTGACGGCCGCATCTTCTTCTCCGAGGCCACCGTTCGCTACGAGATGCATGAATGGCCCACCGACAGCCTTGAGGCGCGGGGCAACGGCCGCATCATCTGCTACGACCCCGCAACCGGCAAAACGACGACGGTGCTGCGCAACCTCGTCTTTCCGAACGGCATCGTCATGGCTTCCGACGGGCAGTCGCTGCTTTTCGCGGAAAGCTGGGCCTGCCGGATCAGCCGCTACTGGTTCGATGGACCGAAGAAGGGCACGGTCGAAGTCATCATCGATGACCTTCCCGGCTATCCCGACAACCTCAACCGGGCTTCCGACGGCCATTACTGGCTGGCGATCATGGGCGTGCGCAGCCCGGTCTTCGATCTGGCGATGAAGCGGCCGGCCTTCCGCCGCCGCATGTCCAAGAAGCTGCCGGGCGACGAATGGCTGGCGCCCAATCTCAACACCGGCTGCATCGTCAAGATCAGCGAAACCGGCGAGATTCTCGATGTCATGTGGGACCTCGGTGGCGAGAACCATCCGATGATCACCTCCATGCGCGAACATCGCGGCCATCTTTACATCGGAGGCATCCACAACAACCGCATCGGGCGGCTGAAGCTGGACAATGTCGCCCCCGATTTCGTCGACCTGAAGGTGTCCCATGCTTGAGTTTGTCGGACAGATGATCGGCGGTCTTTTCGGCCGCAGCGGTTCAGGCCTTTCAGTGCCGATCCTCGATGGCGCCTTCAGGCCGAACAACCTTCTTGAAGAAGCCGAGGTGCTGTTTGAACGCCCCGGCCTCGAAGACATGGCCGTTGCCCCCGACGGCACCCTGCTGCTGGCGGCCGGCAGCGAAGTTCTGGTTGCCGGAGCTCCGGGGGCAGGGGGACTGGGGGCTGGTGGACTGGGGGCTGGGGGCGACGGATTGCGAATGGCGGAGCGCCATGACGGCACGATCACCGCCCTGACCGTCCTTGCCGATGGCCGCCGGGTTGTCGCACTGGGAGACCGCATCGTGATCGAAGGCGGGGCTGCCCCGATCGCCGAGGCATGCGGGCGGCGCTTCAGGGCGATCACCGCTCTTTCGGTCATGACCGACGGGCGCATTCTGGTTTGCGATGCTTCCGCGCGCTACGAAGGCGCGAAGTGGCAGTATGACCTGATGATCCGCGGAAAGTCCGGGCGTCTCGTGGCGCTTGAGCCGGCCACCGGCAAGGCTGAACTGCTCCAGAGCGATCTGTCCTGGGCCTTCGGCGCGATGGAGAGCGACGACGGCATCCTGATTTCCGAAAGCTGGCGCCACCGCCTGCGCCGTGCCGGGAAGGGCGATGCCACCGGCGAGCTTCCCGGCTATCCCGCCCGCATCACGCCAACAGCCGATGGCGGCTTCTGGCTGTCGCTGTTTTCGGGGCGCGCGCAGATCGTGGAATTCGTGCTGCAGGAGAACGCGTTCCGCCGCGAGATGATGGAAACCATCGACCCGAAATACTGGATTTCTCCGGCGCTTTCGTCGGGAGAGGATTTTCTGGAGCCGCTGCAAAGCGGTGGCGTCAAACACATGGGCATCCTGAAGCCTTGGGCGCCGCCGCGCTCCTACGGCCTTGCCGTGCGCTGCGACGCCAGCCGCAATCCGCTGATGTCCGTTCACAGCCGGGTCGGCGGCATGAACCACGGCATCGTGACCACGCTCGAACGCGGCGACGAGGTTCTGGCCCTTTCGAAGGGAGCGGGGCGTCTGCTGCGCATGAAGCTTCAGGAAATCCGCGCGGCAAACGGCGTGACCGGAGGTGTGGCATGACCCCTGTTCTGGAACTGCGAGGCCTCACCAAGCTCTATGCCCGCGTGCCTGCGGTGGAGAACATCAATTTCACCCTGATGCCGGGTGAGGTCCATGCCCTTCTCGGGGAGAACGGTGCCGGAAAATCGACCCTCACGAAGATGATCGCCGGGGTTGTCGATCCCACCTCCGGAGAGATTCTGCTCGACGGAAAGCCCGTTCATCTGCGCACCCCGGCAGCCGCCCTTGAAGCGGGTATCGCCATGGTGTTTCAGGAGACGAGCCTCGTTCCCTCGATGACCGTGGCGCAGAACCTGTTCATGGGCAACGAGCAGTTCTTCAATCGCCTGCGCGGCATCAATATCGCCGCGCAGCAATTCATGCAGGCTCTGAACTTTCAGGTTGACCCGACCGCCATGGTCCAGACGCTGGGCGCGGCCAAGAAGCAGATGATCGAAATCGCCCGGGCCATGCTGTCGAATGCAAGGGTCATCGTCTTCGACGAGCCGACCGCAACGCTGACGCCGGAGGAAAAGAAGCACTTTTTCGACCTCGTGCGCACTCTGCGGAGCAGGGGCGTCGCCATCATCTTCATCAGTCATGCGCTGGAAGAGGCACTGGCTATCTCCGACCGCATCACCATCCTGCGGGACGGGCAGCATGTCGTCACCGACGACACCGCCAGTTTCGACCGGGCGCGCATCGTGCAGTCGATGGTGGGACGAAGCCTGTCGGAAGAGCTTTATGGCAAGCGCAAGGATTTCGTCCGTCCGCCGGGCGAACGAATTCTCCAGGTCTCCAATCTGCGTGTCGGCAACATGGTCCGCAACAATTCGCTGTCGGTGTTCGCGGGACAGGTGACGGGTGTGTTCGGCCTTGTCGGCTCGGGCCGGACGGAAACCTTCAAGGTCGTGTCCGGCGCGATCAAGCGCAACTATCTCAACGGCGGTGAGGTGTTCATCCGCGGCAAGCGCGTGCGCTACCGCGTGCCGGCGCAAAGCCTGCGCGAGAGGGTCGCCTACATCACCGAGGACCGCAAGATCGAAGGTTTTTTCGAGACCATGTCGATCAAGGCCAACATCTTCATGGGCAAGCTCGCCAAGGCGGGATGGCGAAAGTTCTGGCTGCGCCGTTCGGAAATGAACCGCATCGGCGAAGAGTGGGGCAAGTCGCTGCACATCCGCGCCGTCAGCAAGGATGCAAAGGTCATCGAGCTTTCAGGCGGCAACCAGCAGAAAGTGGTGATAGCCAAGTCGCTGATTCAGGAGCCCGAACTCATCATCTTCGATGAACCCACGCGCGGCGTCGATGTGGGGGCGATCGCCGAGATTCATCAGATGATCAACAGGCTGGCCGATGAAGGCAAGGCGGTGGTGGTCATCTCCTCCTATCTGCCGGAGGTCATGCAGCTGTCCGACCGGCTGCTGGTCGCCCGGCAGGGCAGGGTGGTCGAGGAGTTTTCGCCGCTCGACGCGACGGAAGAAAACCTGATGTACGCAGCCGTTCACTGAATTTCGGGCCACCACGAAACAAGAAGCCCCCGGATCGGAAGATGCGGGGGCTTCTTGTCAGGCGACCGTCAGCGGCGGATCAGTGGGCGCGCACGCGCAAAAACGTCATTCAGGAAGGCAATGCCTGCACCCTCCGGATCCCGGCAAAAAGTGCTGAGACCGGCGATGCATGAGGCCGGCAGTCCTTCCTGCGCTGCGGTCCGCGTCAGGCGGTCCTGCAAGTCGCCGAAGCTCCAGGCGTAGTCGGCAGGGGTCATGTTGCAAACCTCGGACAGGATTGCGCCACCTGCGAGTTGCAATTCGATGCGGCAGCACAGAACGGGCACTTCGGCGTCTGCAACCAGATGCACTTTTTCGACCAGCGCATTGATTTCGGCGTCGTCATATCTGGTCATCATGGCCATCGAGGGCGCGCCGCGCAGAAGGGTCTGGGCGATGCAGAAGGGGATGCTCATCAACGTGCCGCCGATCGTCGAGAAGGGGCCCTTGCTGTCCATTCCCGCATAGCCGCATTCATAGGGGTTCATGCGCACCACGACGTTTTCGATGCAGAGCCCCGCCAGTTTCTCACGCAGGGACAAGGCCGCTGTTACCGGCGTCTGGTTGAACGCGCAGACCGGGAACGGCTTGAAGGCAACGCGCAAGGTCTGCCAGTCGCGGCCGATCCTTGCGACCGTATCTTCGGTATCCAGCGGCCGCCCCGCGAAGGCCCGGGCCAGCCCCTTGGCTCCCTCATATGCCTCACGCAGGCTGACGGAGCCCGCCCTTGCAAGCTCAGCCGCGGTCCAGCCGGAATGCGCGGTCACGCCAACCTGATAGCGCCATTCGTCGGTTCCCTCCGCAAAGGTCTGGAGAAGCCCGCCTGAAAAGGAAACGGCATTTCCAAGGGCCGCGCATGTCCGTTCGGCATCCATCCGCAAAAGCCGCGCGACCGCCGCTGCGGCAGCACCTGTTCCGTAAAGGGTGGTGGCGCGAAAACCCTTTGGCGTTGTGTCGCCGGCCAGCAGTTCCTCGAACAGCCCGCCCACTTCGTAACCGGCGACCATCGCCGGTATCAGATCGGTGATGCTGGCCCGCCCGCTCTCAATGAGGGCCATCAGAAGCGGGATCATCACCGCTCCCAGATGCGCCGCACCGCAGGTGTCTTCCTGCCCACGGCCATGGAAAAGCGCGCCATTGGCCATGGCCGCCCCGGTTACGCTGCTCATTTCGCCGCTGCCAAGCAGCGTCGCCTCTCCAGCCCCGCCATACATGGCAAGGGCCGCCTGACGGGCTACGGGCTCGTAGTGCGTTGCGAGGCCGGCCATGGCGATGCCATAGCCGTTGAGAAGGCACGCATGGGCCTTCTCCCGGACGTCTTCGGGAATGTTTTCCCGCGTCAGCGCTGAAGTGAATTGCGCGAGCTCCTGCGCGATCGTCATGGCTTTCCTCCACCGAATTGTGGCCCGCAGGCTAGAGCGGCCGCGCCTGTCATGTCAACAAAATGATAATTGACTCATAATTCATTTATGTTACGTTGCCGCCATATTCGAGGGAGGAAACCATGTCGCAGCAGGCTCAGCTTGCAGACCGCATCATTGCCATCACAGGCGGCGCCAGCGGCATTGGTGCGGCATGCGCGGAGGTTGCAGCCTCACGCGGCGCAAAGGTCGCCATACTGGATCGCAACATGGATCAGGCCCGCAGCGTCGCGGAGCGGATCGGCGGAAGAGCTTTTGAGCTCGATGTCGCCGAGGAGCAGAGCGTCATCGATGCCGTTTGCGCCGTGGAGCGCGATATGGGCCCCATCTCGGGTGGCATCACGTCCGCCGGCATCGTCCAGACGCCGAAGCCGCCGGCCGAGCTGGACATGGAGGTTTTCGACCGCATCTATGAGATCAATTTCCGCGGCACCTTCCTGTCTCTCAGGGAGATGGCGCGCCACATGATCCCGCGCCGTTCCGGCAGCCTTGTGGCGCTCAGCTCGATCACCGCGCGCCGCTCCACCCCGCTTCATGCCTATGGCCCCGGCAAGGCGGCCGTCACCAATCTGGTGGAGGGGCTTTCGGGCGAGTGGGGCCGGGCCGGCATCCGCATCAATGCCATCGAGCCGGGCTATACGCGCACGCCGGCACTTCAGGCCCAGATCGATCTCGGCCATCGCGACATATCCCTGATGAATGCGAATTCGACGCTTGGCCGCATGGTCGAGCCGTCGGAAATCGGCACGGTCGCCGCCTTCCTGCTGTCGGATGACGCCTCGGCCGTCACCGGCGTTTCGATGGCGGTCGATGCGGGCTTTTATCAGGTGGGCTCCTGGGCGCCGTATGGGGGCGTCCGGGAATACTGACGTCCGGCATCGGCCGGCCTGCCGCTCCGGGAGAGGGCGGCTTTCAACAATGGAGGAATGAATGACCGTATCCCATCGGACCGGATTGTCCCGGCGTAGCTTTTTGTCAGCGGCAGGCGCCCTTGGTGCGGCGACGCTCGCCGCACCGTCCATCCTGCGGGCGCAGGGTTCCACCATCCGGGTCGGTGTTCCGACCATCCTGTCCGGCCGCGTCGCCATCCTTGGTGAAACCGCCTCGATCGGCGCGAAAATGGCGGTCGATGCGGTCAATGCCGCCGGCGGCATCGACGGGCGCATGATCGAGCTGGTCATCCGTGATACGAAGGGAAAGCCCGACGAGGCGGCCCGCATCACCCGCGAGCTGATCAGCACCGACGGCTGTCAGATCATTCTCGACGCGGAAGCCTCGGGAGGGGCCTTCGCGGTGCATGAGGTCGTGCGCGATACCGGCACCTATTGCGTCCACTCCATCTCCGAAACCTCGTCCCTGACCGCCGATCCCGCCAATGCGGCACACTGGATCTTCCGGTCTGGCCGGCAGGGCATCCATGACGCGATTGCCGGCGGTCTTTATGCCTCGGAACTGGCAAAGGGGGGCGTCAGGCGCTGGGCGACCTGCTCGCCGGATTACGCCTATGGCCGCGACACCACGGCGGAGTTCATGGAGTTCCTGACCATCTTCGCGCCGGATGTAAAGCTTGTCGGCGAGACGTGGCCGAAATCCTTCCAGCCGGACTATACCGAAAACATCACCAATCTCCTGAACCTCGCTCCGGAAGCGCTCTACACCTGCCTGTGGGGCGGCGATCTGGTGGCGTTCTTCGATCAGGCCAGCCTCTACGGTCTTTTCGACCAGTTCCAGACCGTGGCCGTCAACATGGGCGACGCTCCGGTTCTGGAAGCGATCAAGAACCTGCCTGCGGGCATCCATTCCGGCAATCGCTACCACAAGGACATTCCCGACAGCGAGGCGAACGAGAACTGGAACGAAGCCTTCCGCAAATCCGGCAAGCTGCCAACCAACTGGGGCTGGCAGGCCTATACCGGCGCCTGCTTCGTCATCGAGGCCCTCAGGGCGACCGGCGGCGGCATCGACCGCGACAAGCTGGCGGAGGCAACCAGGGGCCGCACCATCGACAGCCCGCTCGGCGTGAGCGGCACCGTCACCATGCGCGAAAGCGACAACACGCTGGTCGACTATGCGCTCGGCTATGGCAAGACGATCTCCGAAGCGCCTTATCTCACGGACTTCCAGCCCATGGCCTGGGACGTGATCGTCGAACACGAGACCGAGTGGAAGAAGCGCAAGGGCTTCATCTGATCCTCACCCGCCGCGCGGCGCCTGTGCCCGCGCGGTCCCCTCTCTAAGGAAAGCCGCCGCAGATGCTCGATCTCGATGCATTGCTGAACTGTTTCAGCGCGACGTCCTGTCTGGTCACGCAGACCTCCACCGGCATCATCATCGGGATGCTGCTGTTTCTCGTCGCCTCAGGTGTGACGCTGATCTTCGGTGTTCTGCATGTCGTGAACTTCGCCCACGGCGCCTTCTACATGATCGGCGCCTACACCGCATGGTCGGCCTACACTGCGACCGGCAGCTACTATCTTGCCGTTCTGGCCGGCGCGCTTTCCGCTGCGGTGATCGGCATCGTTTTCGAGCGGCTGGCCATCAGCAGGGTCTACAAGGAAAACCTGCTGATGCAGCTTCTGGTCTGCTACGCCTTCGTGCTGGTCGCGGACGACGCCGTGAAGATGATCTGGGGCGCGGAATATCTCGCCATGGGGATTCCGGCGGAATTTCGTGTGCCGCCATACCGGTTCGCCGGCGGCGTGGTGCCGCCTTTCTATGTGTTCCTCGTCGCGACATCGCTGGCGGTGGCGATAGCCTGCCTGCTGCTGATCCGTTACAGCCGGTTCGGCAAGATCGTGCGGGCGGCGGCCCAGAATGCCTCCATGGTGTCGGTGCTGGGCATTCGCGTGCCGGTCTATTTCGCGGCGCTGTTCGGCCTTGGCTGCGCGCTTGCCGGCATGGCGGGCGCTCTGGCTGCGCCGGTCCGCTCGATGACGCCGGGAATGGGGCTTTCGATCCTGATCGACAGCTTCATCGTCACCGTCATCGGCGGCATGGGGTCCATCCCCGGCGCATTGCTCGCAGCCATCCTGCTCGGGGTCACGCGGTCGTTCGGCAGTCTCGGCTTTCCGCTCTTCGTCGACGGCGTGATGTTCATCATGATGGTCGCCATTCTCGTCTTCCGCCCGCAGGGGCTGCTGGGTGAAAGGGCGCCGCGATGACCCGCTTTCATCCATTCGCCCATCCATTCGCCCGGGCCGCGCTGCTGGCATTCGCCGCCTTTTGCGGTTTCCTTCTCGTCGGAGCGATCAGCCCCGGCACATGGCTGCTCGATACGCTGACAGGCCTGTTCGCGGCGGGGCTGCTTGTGATGTCGCTGCATCTGCTGATCGGCTACACCGGGCTGATATCGTTCGGCCATGCGGCTTACTATGCCAGCGGCGGCTACATCTTCGGGATGGTTCTGCAGACACCCGCCTTCGTGGCCGCCTGCGGTGCGTGGTCGGTGCCGCTTGCCACGCTGCTTGCCTTTTGCGGAACGGGGCTCTTCGCGCTGGTCGTCGGATCGATCTGCGCGCGGCTGTCGGAAATCTACTTTGCCTTCCTGACACTCGCGTTCCAGATGCTGTTCGTGTCCATCATCCAGGGTCTGGTGCACTATACCGGAGGCGATCAGGGGCTGATGGGCGGCATTCCGCGCCCGGCTTTCCTCGGGCTCGATCTGGTGCAGGCGCGGGATCGCTATGCGTTCTCAGCCTTCCTGTTCGTCGCCGGCGTGCTGGCCGTGCGCCTGATCACGCTGTCATCTTTCGGCGCGAGCCTGCGCATGGTGCGCGACAATGAACGCCGCGCCGCCTTCCTCGGCGTGAACACCTATCTCGTGAAGGTTCTGGCTTTCACGGCGGCCGGATCGATCGCCTCGCTGGGTGGCGTCGTCCTCGCCGTCTTCACCTCGGCCGCCTATCCCGAATGGGCAAGCTGGTCGGTTTCGGGCGAAGCGATCTTCATGATCATGCTCGGTGGCCTGCACAGCTTCTGGGGGCCGCTGGTGGGTGTGGTGGCCATGCGGATCATCAACGACCTGACGCTGCTCTACACGACCCATACCGAAATGGCGAAAGGGCTGGCGATCCTGTTCGTCGTTCTGGTCCTCAAGCGCGGCATTCTCGACTGGCTGGCCGACTGGCGAAAGGCGCGCCACGCCGCCCCTTCCGCAAAGGAGCAAGACCATGCTGCGCCTTGAGCATCTCGTGAAACGCTTTGGCGGGCTGACGGCAACGGACGACGTTTCGCTGAACTTCCCCGCCGGCTCGCTCTCGGCCATCATCGGGCCGAATGGCGCGGGCAAGACCACGCTGTTCAACCAGATCACCGGCCACCTCGTTCCGACAAGCGGCAGGATCCGGCTTGAAAATGAGGATATCACCGGCCTCAAACCCGCAGCCATCGTGCGCAAGGGGATAGGCCGCGCGTTCCAGATCGCCAGCATCTTTCCCTCGATGACCGTGAGGGAGGCGCTTGCCGCCGCGGTGACGGCGCATCGCCGCGCCACCTTCAGTCTGGGAAGTGCCTTTCCCCGTCGCGATATCGCAGATCGCACGGACGAGCTTCTCGGCCTTCTGGGCATGGAAGACGTCGCGGAGCGCATATCCGGCCAGATTTCGCACGGCGATCAGAAGCTGCTGGACGTCGGCCTTGCCCTGGCGCTTGAACCGAAGGTGCTTCTTCTGGACGAACCGGCCGCCGGCATGGGGCCTGAAGAGCGCTGGCAGATGATGGCGACGGTGCAGCGTCTGTGGAAGAGCGCCAACATGACGCTCATCTTCATCGAGCACGACATCGAACTGGTGTTCCGCACCGCCGAAGTCATCCACGTCCTGCGCTACGGAGCCGTGCTCGCGTCCGGCACGCCGGATGAAATCCGCGGGCATCCCGATGTGATCGAAGCCTATCTCGGCCGCGAAACCGTGGAGGAAACGGCATGAGCGACGTGGTGCTCGATCTTCGCGGGGTCAACGTTTTCTACGGGGCGTCCCACATCCTCTTCGACATGGGGTTCCAGGCGCGCAGGGGACGCACGCTCGCTCTGCTTGGCCGCAACGGTGCCGGCAAGTCGACAACCATGAAGGCGATCATGGGGGTTGCGCCCGCCCGGTCAGGCGAAATTCACTATGCGGGCAGCCGCATCGACGGGCAGGCGCCGCACGCCATCGCCCGGCGCGGCATCGGACTTGTGCCGGAAGACAGGCAGGTCTTCTCCCGGCATTCGGTCGACGACAATCTGCGCATCGCCGCCAAGCCGGGCGCAGATGGCCAGACCAGATGGACGATGGACAACATCTACGATGCGTTCCCCATTCTGGCGAAAATGCGCGGCCGTGCAGCGGGCATGATGTCGGGCGGCGAGCAGCAGCTTCTGTCCATGGCGCGCTGCCTGATGGGGAACCCGGATCTCATCCTGCTCGATGAACCGTCGGAGGGGCTTGCGCCGATTATCGTGCAGGAGATTGGCCGTCTCATCCGGAGCCTGCGCAGCACCGGCGTGACGATCGTTCTGGCCGAGCAGAACATGCATTTCTGCCTCGGCATCTCGGACGACGCCGTCGTCATCGACAAGGGCCAGATCGTCTATCGCGGCACCATCGAAACCTTGAAAGCCGACAAGGACATCACCGGCCGCTACCTGGCCATCTGAACGCAAAATCATGACCAGCACCAACATGAAGAGGGCCGTGCCATGAGTCGCAAGACCGCCCCCAACAACCCGGCGGAGGCGCTGAAGAGCATCTATCGCCGCGCCATGATCATTCGCGAGGCGGAAAAGACGCTGCAGCAGCTGTTCGTCGACGGCAAGGTTCCGGGCTTCCTGCACCTGTCCATCGGACAGGAGGCGGTCGCTTCCGCGATCTCGGAATTCCTGACACCCGGCGACACGGTTTCCTCCAATCACCGTGGCCATGGGCACACGCTTGCCAAGGGCGTGGACCTGACCGGCTTCTTCGCCGAGATTCTCGGCCGCGCCACGGGCATCTGCGGCGGCAGGGGCGGGTCGATGCATGTCGCCGACCTGCGGCTGGGCATGCTCGGCGCGAATGGGATCGTTGCTGCCGGGCTGCCGATCACGACCGGATCGGCGCTCGCGCTGAAAGGGCGCGGAAAAGGCGAGATCGCGGTCGTCTATTTCGGCGACGGCGCGCTGGCCGAGGGGCTGGTGCACGAATGCCTGAACATTGCCAGCCTCTGGTCGCTGCCGGTTCTGTTCTGCTGCGAGAACAATGGCTGGTCCGAATTCAGCCCGACGGAAAAGCAGCTTGCGGTGAAGCTGAAGGATCTGGCGGCGGCCTTTGGCATCGCCTATGCCGAAGCGGACGGCAACGACATGCTGGCCATGCATGATGTGGCGCGCGATGCCATCGGGCGCATGCGGGCGGGGTGTATTCCCCACATTCTGGAATGTCACACCACCCGGGTTCGCGGTCATTATGAGGGCGACAGGCAGGACTATCGCCCGGAGGGCGAGGCAGACGAAATGTCGGCCCGCGACCCTGTCGCCATCGGCCGCCGCCGCCTCGCCGAGGCCGGCGTGGAGGGCGACTGGATAGAAACCACCGACGCCGAAGTGAAAGCCGCCAATGCGGCGGCGCTTGAGGCGGCGCTGGCGGCGCCGCTGCCGGATGCCGCCACCCTGCTTGCCGATGTCTATACCGAAGGGGGTCTCCGTCATGGCTGAAAGCCGCTATGTCAGGGCCGTCACCCGCGCCATGCAGGATGCGATGGCCGCCGACGCTTCCGTCATCCTGATCGGGGAGGACGTCGCCGCTGCGGGCGGTTCGTTCAAGGCCACGCGCGGGTTGCTGGAAGAGTTCGGGCCGCAGCGCGTCTATGATGCGCCCATTGCCGAAGCCGCGATTGCGGGCATGGCGGTGGGGGCCGCCCTTTCAGGCATGCGCCCCATCGCCGAAATCATGTTCATGGACTTTGTCACGCTGTCCATGGACATGCTGGTCAATCAGGCGGCCAAGGCCCGTTACATGTTCGGCGGGCAGGGCTCGGTGCCCATGGTGTTGCGGACGCCTCATGGCGGCGGGCTCTCCGCAGGGCCACAGCATTCGCAATGCCTCGAAGCCTGGTTTGCGCATATTCCCGGCCTGAAGGTCGTGGTGCCGGCGACCGTTGAAGACGCCTACAGTCTCCTGCGCGCCGCCATCGATGATCCCGATCCGGTGATCGTCGTGGAAAACAAGGCGCTCTACGCCCTCAAGGGAGACCTGCCGGACGCGCCGGCGTCAGCCCGTATCGGTGAGGCGCTGGTGCGCCGCGAGGGCACGGACGTGACGCTGGTCACCTATGGCGCGACGCTGTGGACGGCACTCAAGGCTGCCGAAATCGCGCAGGCGGAAGGCATTTCGGTCGAAGTGATCGACCTGCGATCGATCCAGCCGTGGGACGAGGCGGTGGTGCTCGCAAGCCTTTGCCGGACGCACCGTCTGCTCATCGCCCACGAGGCTGTCGAAGCCTTCGGCGTTGGCGCCGAAATCGCAGCGCGCATGGCCGACATCGGGTTCGATGAGCTGGATGCGCCGATCCTGCGGGTCGCGGCGCCCTTTTCGCCGGTGCCGTTCAGCCCGGCGCTGGAGGGCGAATGGCGGTTGAACGAAACCAAGATCATGGCGGCGTTGCGTCGCCTGATGGCCTGAGGGAGCATCTCATGAGCACCGAACAGAAAACCGCCTGCGTGCGTCTGGAAATCGAGGACGCGGTGGCGATCGTGACCTTCGATCGTCCCGAGAAGCTGAACGCTCTGGACATGGGCGTTCTGGCTGAACTCGATGGCATCCTCGACCGGATCGAGAACGATAACGCCATTCGCGCCGTGATCTTTACGGGCGAGGGGCGCGCCTTCGTGGCCGGCGGCGATATCGCCGATCTCGGTTCGCGGGATGCTCTGGCGCATTACAATGAATTCGCCGAAACGATCCACCGCACGCTGCGCCGCATCGAGATGCTGGACAAGCCCACCATCGGCGCGATCAACGGCTTTGCGCTGGGGGGCGGCACGGAGCTGCTTCTGACGTTCGACCTCAGGCTCCTGTCGGACAAGGCCAGGCTGGGCCTGCCCGAGATCAATCTGGGGCTTTTTCCCGGCGCCGGGGGCACCCAGCGCATCCTTCGGCAGGTTCCTTCCTGCCGTGCGCGCGAGATCATGTATCTCGGCGAGATGATCGCGCCGGATGAGGCCGTGCGGATCGGCCTCGCCAACCGTGTCGTGCCTCACGACCAGCTGATGGAGGAAGCGCGCGCCATGGCGGCGAAGCTGGCGGCGAAATCTCCGCTGATCCTGAAGCTTCTGAAGCGGACGCTGATCGACGGCGCCGATATGCCGCTTTCTGCAGCATTGCGCCATGAGCAGGCTGTGATCGGGCTCGTTCTCGACAGCCACGACGCGCATGAGGGCTGCGCTGCTTTCATCGAGAAGCGTCAGGCCGATTTCCGGGGAGAATGAGATGTCCGAGATCGTGATGCCCAAGTTCGGGCTGACGATGACCGAAGGCCTGATCACGGTATGGCATCGCAAGGTGGGCGAGGCGGTGAAGGCCGGCGATCTGCTGTTCGAGGTCGAGACCGAAAAGGTCACCAACGAGGTGCCGGCTTCCGCTGACGGCGTTCTGGAGGAGATCCTGTTTGCCGAAGGCTCCGTGGTGCCCGTCGGCCAGCCGATCGCGCGTCTTTCGGGTGGCGGCGAGGCAACGGGTGTTTCGCCGGTTCCTTCGGTTCCGGCCGGTGCCGATGCCCCTTCAGCCCGCAAGCTCATGGCCGAGCACGGCCTCGATCGCGAAAGCGTGACGGGGACGGGCCGCGGCGGGCGGGTGATGAAGGAGGATGTGCTGCGCGTCGTGGCAACCCCTCTGGCACGCCGGATCGCACGTCAGGACGGAGTGGATCTTTCAGGCGTGACGGGATCAGGTCCGAACGGCAGGATCAAGGCAGCCGATGTGTCGGCCATCAGAGGGACAGGAGCAGGCACAGGGACAGGCACGGCGCCCGCGCTTCCCGCCAGCGGGCTGGTCCAACCGGATGCGGTTCGCGCGGCGACTGCCCGTCGCGTGCAGGCTGCCAAGCGTGACATCCCCCATTTCTACGTGACCCGCCATGTCGACATACGCGCGCTCAGCCGCCTGCGCGCCGATCTCAACGCGGCCGCTTCAGGACACGCACGGCTTTCGGTCACCTATCTGCTGGTCAAGGCAACCGGCCTGGCGCTGGCCGCGCACCCACACCTCAACCGCGTCTGGTTGCCGGACGGTATTCTGGAGCTGGGCAGCATCGGTGTCGGCATCGTGACCGAAACGCCGCATGGCCTGCGCATTCCTGTTGCCGATCGCGCCGACCAGCTGCCGCTCGATGAACTGGCCGACCACTGCGCCGGCCTGTTTGCGCGCGCCCGGGCGGGGTTGCTCACCACGCAGGATGTCTCGGGAGGAGCCATTTCGATTTCCAATGTCGGGATGTTCGGCGCGGATTCACTCACTCCGATCATCAGCCCGCCGCAGGCGATGATCCTCGGCGTTGGCGCCGAGCAGACCCTTTTCCGTCCTGACGCCGAAGGGCGGCCGGAAGCCGTGCAGGAGATCATCCTCACCCTTGCCGCCGATCATCGCCTGATCGACGGCGCGGAGGCTGCGCGGTTCATCGCCACTCTTTCCAGCCTGCTCGAAGCACCGCTGGCGCTGCTGCGCGCACCTGGCCCGGCCGGCCACTGATACTGAGGATTAACAGATGAACTTCGACATTACCGAAGAACAGAAGATGATGATGGAAACCGCGCGCCAGATCGGCGAGCGGTTCGGCCTTGAATACTGGCGGCAGAAGGACGGAGCCAAAGAGTACCCGCACGAAGTTTGGCAGGCGATCTGCGATGCGGGGATCGCGGGCATGATGGTGCCCGAGGTTCATGGCGGTCTCGGTCTGGGGCTGATCGATCTGGCGCTGTGCATCGAAGAACTCTGCAAGGGCGGGGCGGGCTCCACGCTGTCCCAGATGTTCATGCTGAATCCGGTCTTCGGCGGTGTCGCTCTGGCTCTCTACGGAAGCGACGCCATGAAGCGCGAGCTGCTGCCCGGCCTTTGCGATGGCAGCATGACGTTCAGCATGGCGCTGACGGAACCGGATGCTGGCACAAACTCTCTCGGCATGAAAACCCAGGCGACACGGGTCGATGGCGGCTGGTCGATCTCGGGCCAGAAGATCTGGATCACCGGGGTCGCAGCCTCGAAGAAGATGCTGGTGGTCGCGCGCACCACGCCGCTTCAGGATGGTGTGAAGAAAACCCACGGCATCAGCCTGTTCATGATCGACACGGATCGCGAAGGGGTCAGCCATACCGAGATCGACAAGCTGGGCACCAACACCCTGCCGTCCTCGGTCGTCTATCTCGATCGCGCGTACGCATCTGATGACGAGGTTATCGGCACGGTGGATGGCGGCTGGCCGGAATTGCTCGACATCCTCAATTGCGAGCGCATCGTCACGACGGCCGGGCTGGTCGGCGCCGGTGCGCTGGCGCTCAGGCTCGCGGTGGACTATGCGCGGGAGCGCAAGGTCTTCAACGGGCGGCCGATCGGCAGCTATCAGGGGCTGCAGTTCCCTCTGGCACAGCAATGGGCGGAACTGGAGGCAGCGCGCCTGCTCAACCTCAAGGCGGCCTCGAATTTCGACCGCAACCTGCCCTTCGGATCGGAAAGCAATGCAGCAAAGCTGATTGCCTCGCAGGCAGCTTCCGCGGCGGCGGAGCAGTCGATGCAGGTGATGGGCGGCATGGGTTATTCCAAGGAGTTCCATGCCGAGAGATTGTGGCGCGATGCCCGTCTTTTCCGCTTTGCCCCGGTTTCTGAAGAAATGATCCTCAATTACATCTCGACGGTGAATCTCGGTCTGCCAAGATCCTACTGAGACCGGGGAGGAGAGCCGATGTTCAATCTGTCCCGATATCTGGCGGTCAACGCAGGCCGCAAGCCGGCCGGTGAGGCGCTGATCTACGCAGACCTGCGCCTCGATTGGCGCACGCTCGAAATGCGCGTGCATCACCTTGCCGCCGCGCTTTCCGCGCGCGGCATAGGGGAAGGCAGCATCGTCGCCCTGATGATGAAGAACAGTCCCGCTTTCATCGAGCTGATCTATGCGGTCAGCCATCTGGGCGCGGTGATCCTGCCGCTGAACTTTCGCCTCTCAGGCGAGGAAGTGGCATATATCACGGGCCACGCCGGAGCCGTCATGATTGTCGCCGACGATGTGTTCGAGGCGCAGGCGGCCGGCGCCGGCCTGCCGACTGTTCTGCTCGGCACGGATGGCCAGATGGACATCGGGGCGACGCTTCTCGATGCATCCGGCGGGCGGCGGCAGGCAGCGGCCGTGCCGCGCGGCCGCGACGATATCTTTCGCCTGATGTACACATCCGGAACCACGTCGCGGCCCAAGGGCGTGGTGCACAGCTATGACAATTTTTACTGGAAGTGCTTCGATCACGCCCTTTCGCTGGGTCTGAACGAAAACACCCGGCTTCTGGTCGTCGGCCCTCTCTATCACGTCGGAGCCTGTGACCTGCCTGGTCTTGGCGTGCATCTGGCCGGCGGCGCGCTGGTGCTGTTGCGCGACTACGAGCCGCGCGCCGTGCTCGAAACGATCGAACGCGAGAAGACAGACGGGATCTGGCTTGCTCCGGTCATGGCAAATGAAATCCTGAACCTTCCGGCCCAAGGATTGCCGGATGTCTCCTCGCTGCGCTGGTGCATAGCCGGCGGCGAGCGGACCCCGGAAACGCGCATCCGCGCCTTTTTCGACCGCTTTGCGAATGCGCGCTATGTCGATGCATATGGCATGACGGAAACCGTTTCGGGCGACACGCTGATGGAAGAGGGGCGCGAATTCGACAAGATCGGTTCCGTCGGGCGGCCCCTGCGCTTTGTCGAAATCGAGATACGCGATGACAGCGGCCAGCGCCTTGCCGCAGGCGAGGTCGGCGAGATCTGCATGCGTGGCCCCAAGGTCATGCGGGAATACTGGCGTGATCCGCAGAAAACGGCGGAAGCCTTCTTTCCCGATGGATTTTTGCGGTCCGGAGATGCAGGTTATCTCGATGAAGACGGGTTCCTGTTCATCACCGACCGCCAGAAGGACATGATCATTTCCGGCGGCGAGAACATAGCCTCTTCAGAGGTGGAGCGCGTGATCTACGATCATCCTGCCGTGCGCGAAGTGGCCGTTTATGCCCGCCCGCATCCGCGCTGGGGGGAGGTGGCGATCGCAGCTATCGTGCTTGCGGACGGCCAGACGATGACCTATCAGGAACTTCTGGATCATTGCCGCGCAAGACTGGCAGGTTTCAAATGTCCGAAGGATATGGTTGTTGTAGAAAGCCTGCCGCGCAACCCTTCAGGGAAGGTACTCAAGCGCACGCTTCGTGACATCGACGCCGCCCGTTTGCAGGCGTCACCAGAGAGGATGGACTAGAGTGTCTGTCGAAAGTCCTTCAGCCGGTATCCGCAGAGCACCCCGTCGGCGCATGAGCCGGGAAGAAAAGGCCCGCGCGACGCTGGACAGTCTGCTCAATGCCGGCTGCGCGGTCGTCGCCGCTGAGGGATATTCGGATGCTTCAGTGGCCAAGATCGCCGATCTGGCCGGTGTCGCCCATGGCACTTTCTACAATTATTTCGAAGACCGGAAGGCTCTGTTCAACGCGCTTCTGCCTTATGAAGGGCTGAGGATGCGCGAGAAGATCGAACAGATAGCGCGCACGGCCCCTCCGGGCGTTCAGCGTGAGATCGTCCGCTTCGAGGCGTTCCTCAATTACGTGATCGAGAACGAGGGTTTCTACCGCATTCTCTACGAAGCGGAAATATTCGCCCCGGAAGCCCACCGGGAGCACATGGACAATATCGTCAACGGCTATCTCGGCACGTTCCGGCGGGCGATGGCTGAAAACCGGATACGGCGCTTCGACGATCAGCAGTTGCACTGTCTTATCTACCAGATCCTTGGCATGCGCGCCTATGCAGCCATGCAGATCCATTATGCGGCGGACCAGTCCGAGAAGCTCAGGATCCGGGACTGTTCCGTCGAGATGTACGGCCTGTTCTTCGGCCAAAGCCTTCTGCAAACCTGAACCGGTATCTGATGCCGGCCGCCCTCAGGGTGCCGGGAGCGACCGGGCTCTCTGTGGACACGTTTCAGGTAATGTGATCGCGCGCTTCTCCCTGTATCCTTCGATAAGCACAGAGGCGGGCGTCAGGCCTGCGCCTTCAGCATTTTCAGAACGGTTCGGGAGGCGATTTTTGCGCTCTCGTCATCGGTGAAGCCGGCTTCATCCAGCGCCGCGAACAGGCGGCCTGCGATCGGGCCGGTGCTGACGATCGGCCAGTCGCTGCCGGCAACGAGGTGGTCGGGCCCCAGCGTATCGGCAAGGGCGCGCAACAGCACCGCATCCAGCCCCATGGTTTCGGCATAGACCTGACGTTTCAGCAGTTCGCGGGCCCTGGGGCGTCCCTCTTCGCCCTTATCGAATGTCGAGGACAACAGGATGCCGCCGACCGCCAGCGCCGTCACCACGACATTGAGGCGCGGCAGCGCTTCCAGCACGCCGCCTTCTATCAGGGCGATCAGGCTGGCGCCGTTGATGGTGCCGCGCGCCTGCAGGATGCCAAGACGCGGATATCTGGCAAGCTGCGCCGTCAGCCCGGGCGGATTGACGGGATGGACGAACACGGGAACGCCCAGCCCTGCCGCCGCTTCCAGCACGGGGCGTGCCTGTGGCGCGTCAAGCAGCAGATCGCCTTTGGCGCTGTCGACGAACACGCCTTGCAGGCCGAGCTGGCGCACGGCGTGTTCGAGCTGGCGGGCGCCTGCTTCACCGCCGAACGTGTCGACGCTGGCCAGACCATAGAGCCTGCCCGGATGGGCTGAGACCAGTTCGGCCAATCCCTCGTTCAGCCTCTCGTGAATGCCATCGGCAAGCGGTGCCGCTCCACCTTCCAGAAGGGCCGTCGGGCTGTTCACGACCCGGCCGGCGAGATCCCCGGATTCAATGTCTTCAAGCAGGGCCTGCCGGTCTGAAATGCGGCTGGCGATCGCTTCCCAGCGGGCCCGGTTCTGCAATGATCCCTGCCCGATGGCGCCGATGGTGAAACCCGGCGGCAGGTAGTGCGTGTGAAAGTCGATGACGGGATGACGTTGGGCCATGTGACGATCTCAGATGTAAGTGCGCGGGCCGGGCACCACGCCGTTCAGGTGATAATTTCCGAGGTGGTAGAGCTTCCAGCGGAAGGGGTCGTGCAGCGAATGGGTGCGGGCGTTGCGCCAGTGACGGTCGAGACCGTATTTGTCGAGGGTTGCGCGCGCGCCGGTCAAAAGGAAGAACTCGTCGGCAACCTTCGTGGCGGCGGCGCCGCAGTTCAGCCGGGCATCGGCGATGGCCAGCCGCGCTTCCAGCACATCGTTTTCCGTGCGGGTGGAATGCGCGATGTCGACCAGATCGGCCGCATGCCGCAACGACAGGCCGGCCGTGCGTATGGTGACGGCCAACTCGCCGAATTCCTTGATGACGAAGGGCTCCTTCGCGTGCTCGTCATACGGATTGTCGATCCACGGACGGTTGTGGTTGAGAATGTAGTGCCGGGCGTCGGCCAGCGTCGCTTCGGCGATGCCCTGATCGATGGCTGCATGGATGAGGCTCGCCAGCAGCATCCGCCCGCGATTGCCGGGCTTGTCCGAGGCAAAGGGAAAGACATTGGCGTCGGGCACGAACACGTCGTCGAAAATGGTGGTGCCGCTGGCCGTGGTGCGCTGGCCCATGCCGCGCCAGTCGTCCACCACGGTCACGCCGTCGCTGGATGCATCGACGAAGAACATCAGCTGGTTGTTCTGCTCGTCCTGACCGATGAATGGGATCCACTGGGCGAATATCGCGCCGGTTGAATAGTATTTGCGGCCGGTGATGCGCCATCCGCCGGGCACGCGGGTGAGCTGGTGCTCGTAATCGCCGGGCCGCTTGCGGGTGTCCTCCGAATGGGCATTGCCGATCCGGTCGCCGGCAAGGATGCGGCCATAGAAGAAGGCTTCCTGTTCCGGCGTGCCGTTGGAGAACAGAGGCAGCCAGCAGAAATGGTTCTGGGGGATCTGTCCGATGCTGGGATCGGCATCGGACAGGATCCTGAATATATCGGCGATGGTGCGGGCGGAAACCCCGGCGCCGCCGAAATCCTTCGGCACGGCAACCCCGAAGATGCCGTTGCGGGTGAGCTCCCCGATCTCGTCGGCAGGCAGGATGCGGTTCTGGTCGCGCGCCTGCGCGCCCTTGCGGAACTCCGCCGCAAGGCGGGTTACGATCTCCAGCGCCTCGGCATCGGAGCGGACGATGTGGACGGATGTGTCGGCAGGCGCGGCGGCCCGCACGGCTGTTGTGGATGTCAACGAAATCTCCTGTTCCTGAAAGGGGCTGGCGGTCTTCAGCTGGCTTTGGCAAGCGCCTGGCTCGCCACCAGCGCGCGGGCCCTTGGAATGACGTGTTCGGCAAAGCGTTCCTGCTCGGCGATCAGCGGGAAGAAGGAGAGCATGAAGGTCGAGATGCCGATGCCGTGGAATTCGGCGAGGCGCTTCGCCACGGTGTCGTAGCTGCCGACGAAGCCGGGGAGCGTCCCGCCATTGGCGCCGATCATCGGCTTGTCGGGATATTTGAAACCGACCTTCAGCGCCTCGGCCTTCTCGTCGATATTGCCTTTCATCTTTTCGCGCCGGGCGGCGAAGAACGGTTCCTGAATGTCCAGCAGCCGCTGGACCTCGGCCTCCGCCTCCGCATCGGTCTCGCGCGCCAGAACGAAGCCGGTGACGCCGATGCCGAACGGTGGCCGGCCGGGCGCGCGCCGCGACAGGATGTTGTCGACCAGCGGCACCACATCCTCCAGCGGGCGGCCGTTGATCAGCCAGTGATCGGCCAGTTCATCGACCAGTTGCAGGCCGGGCTCGGATTCACCGCCGGCATAGATGACTGGACGGTCGCGGTAACGCGAGCGTGGCGACAGCCGGAAGCGGTCGAGCCTGAAGTTGGGCCCGTCGGCGGTTACCTCTTCGCCTGCGATCAGCGCCCGGACGATGCGCAGCCATTCGCCGCCATAGGCATAGCGCTCGTCATGCTCGGGAAAGCCGATGCCGGAGCGTTCCAGCTCGGGTTTGAACCATGCGTTGACGAAGTTGATGGCAAAACGGCCGTGGCTGATGTCCTCGATGCCGAGCGCCATCTTGGCGAGAACAGCGGGATGGTAGAGCCTTGGCTTGATCGCCGCGATGATCTCGATGCGCTCGGTGAGTGCCGCCGCCGCTGCCGCTGCCGTCCACGCTTCGAGTATTTCCTCGGCCTGATCGATCGGATTGATGGTGTGCTGGGCGATCAGGACGGTATCGAAGCCGACTCGCTCCGCACTCTGGATGACCTCGCGATTGAAGTCGAAGTCGGCAACGAGGTGATCATTCTCGCCGACGACCCACTGGCCGCGATACGGGGCCCATATGCCGAAGCGCAGCGGATGGCCGGTCCGCACAGGCCGCCGCGAAAATGTACTGGAACCGGACATCTGTGTTCTCCATAGGGACAGCGGTCGCGGACGGGGGCTCCCATCCGCGACGGCGCCTGTCACGGGATGTATTTGTTGAATTCGTAGTTGAAGCTGGAATCGACCCTGATCTCTTTTTCGATCACCTTCTGGCGAAACAGCTCATCGGCGATCGCCTGATTGCTGGGGATCAGCTCCGGCCGGATCTCCTGCAGCTTCTTTGGCCGGTTGCGCTCGACGGAGAGCGTGACTTCCGGCTCGATCCCGAGCAGCTCCGCCACGAAGCCGGCATGCTTTTCCTGGTTCTCGCTGGCCCATGCCAGATGCTTGCCGAGCTGGTTGACGAAGGCGCCGATGGCGTCCTTCTTCTCCGCGATCGCCTTGTTGGAGGCGATGAAGAACAGGGCGTTGTCGACATCGACATCGCCGGCATTGACGAGACGGCGCGCGCCCTGCGCCTCATAGGCCGACAAGGTGGCATCGATCGCCACCGCGACATCGATCTGGCCGGCCTCAAGCACGGAAAGCGTGTTGGTTCCCGCGGGCAGGAACACGGATTCGACATCGGTGATGTCGAGACCGGCCTTCTGGAGCGCCTTGTTGACGACCCACTGGCCGTTGGTGGCGCGCGCATAGGAAATCTTCTTGCCCTTCAGATCCTCCAGCGTGCGGATGGGGGAGTCGCCGGCAACGACCAGCGCTTCTCCGATGCGCCATGGCTCCGTTGCCGCGATGATCTGCGCCTCGACATCGGCCGACTGCGCCACCACGGGGCCAACCTCGCCCATTTCGGCAACGTCGATCTCGCCCGCATTGATTGCGGCAATGAGGCCCACGACCCCCGACGTGAAGGGAATGATCTGGAACGTTATGTCGCCGGCCTTGTCATGGCCCGCCTGCTCGAAGGTGGATGCAACGCCGAAAAGATTGATGGTTCCGACGCGAAGCGTCTTCGCATCGTCGGCGGATGCCGGCACCGGGAGGGAAAGCGACAGCGCAAGAACGACAGCGGCGGTGGCGCTGCTCAGCAGCCTGGGAAGTCTCATGGAAATCTGCTCCGTGTGATTTGGAGCCGGATTAAGCCATGGCAGTGCGCGGGCTTGGGAGGCACTGGTTTTCCAAAAAAACCTAATGTCTATAAAAATACTCTACTAAAGCGGGGAAAGGAAAGGCCAGCCGCCCTTCAGGCATGGCGCAGACCCCCTTAGGCTTGCCGGCATCATTCAATGAACGTGAGCCGCATGTCCCTCGCAACTGTTTCCACCCCATCATCGGCCGCCGATCAAAGTGCCGCCGGCACATGGCAGGTGCCGCGCTTCGTGCGCCGGCTGATCGTGCCGGTGTCTCTTCTGGTGATCTGGCAGGTTCTTGCCAGCTACGGCATCATCAACCGGCGCTTCAGCTCGTCTCCGGTCGACATCATCGCGGCCCTGTGGAAGCTGGCCGTCAACGGGCAGCTCTTCGACAGCCTCTGGATTTCCCTCGTGCGCGCCTTTCTGGGCCTTGCGCTGGGCGGCTCGCTCGGCCTGCTGGCGGGCCTTGTCGCTGGGCTGTCCCGGCTTGGCGAGGATGCGCTGGATTCCACCATTCAGGCTATACGCACGCTGCCCTTTCTGGGGCTGGTGCCCTTGTTCATCCTGTGGTTCGGGCTGGGGGAGACGCCGCGCATATTGCTGGTGGCGCTCGGCACCTTCTTTCCGATCTATCTCAACGTCTTCAAGGGAATACGCGGCGTTGAGGAACGGCTGATCGAGCTTGGCCGCAGCTATGGCCTCAACCGCTGGGAACTGATCCGCGACATCATCCTGCCGGCTGCCCTGCCGAATGCGCTGGTGGGCCTGCGCTATTCGCTCGGCATCGCCTGGCTGGTGCTGGTGATCGCCGAGCAGATCAACGCCACCTCGGGCCTCGGCTGGCTGATCATCAAGGCAAGTGAGCTGGCCCAGACCTCCGTCATCATGATGGTGCTGGCCGTCTACGCCCTTATCGGCATTCTCGCCGATGCCATCGTTCGTCTCATCGAAACCCGGGCGCTGCGCTGGCAGCGGTCGTTCCAGGGAGCCTGATCATGCCAAACCTCGCCTCTTCGGGTGTCGCGCTCAGAAATGTCAGCCGCACCTTCGGGACCCGCAGGGTTCTGTCCGACATCGATCTTGAGATCGGCGAAGGTGAATTCCTCGTCATCGTGGGCGCCAGCGGTTGCGGGAAATCCACATTGCTCAAGATCATCGCCGGGCTCGATCGCGGCGCCGAGGGCGAAATCCGGATCGAGGAAAACCGCTCGATCGTGTTTCAGGATTCGCGCCTGCTGCCATGGAAGCTTGTCTGGGAAAATGTCGTGCTCGGCCTGCGCGGCAACCGGGCGGAACTGCGCCGTCGCGCTCTGGCAGCGCTGGATGAGGTCAATCTGCTGGCCCGGGCCGATGCCTGGCCGCTGACGCTTTCCGGCGGCGAGGCGCAGCGTGTCGCCATCGCGCGCGCTCTGGTGCGAACGCCGAAACTGCTGCTGCTGGACGAGCCCTTCGCCGCGCTTGATGCGCTGACGCGCCTGAAGATGCAGCAGCAGGTGGCGGCGCTGGTCGAACAGCACCGGCTGACGACGCTTTTCGTCACGCATGACGTGGATGAGGCCCTTTTGCTGGCAGATCGCATCTTGCTGGTGGAGGCGGGGCGGATCGCCAGAACCTTCGATGTTGGCCTGAACCGTCCCCGCAACCGGGCGGATGCCGGTTTCATCAGTCTGAGGCGTGAACTGCTGGAAGGGCTGGGGGTCAGCGAAGAAGACGGTTTCGCGGCCGCAGCACAGCCTCCGAAACAACCCCGCCAGACCCGCCCCCTCGAAGTTGCCGTCGCAGCAGAATAACGCAGAACGAAGGTTTCCATCATGAGTGACAGAATTCCCCATATCGTGGTTCTCTCCGGCAGCACCCGGCGGCCTTCAAGGTCGCTGGCGCTCGGTGAAGCGGTGGCGCAGGTCGCCAGCCAGAAGCTCGACGTCGTTGTCACGAGCTACGATCTGATCGATGCCGGCCCGGGCCTCGGTGCGGCCTTCACGCGCGATGCGCTTTCAGAGGAGGCGCTGGCGGTGATCGAAGCCGTCGAAAGTGCGGATGCCCTCATTGCCGTTTCGCCGGTCTACAAGGGGTCCTATGCGGGGCTGTTCAAGCACCTGTTCGATTTCGTTTCGCCGGAGGGGCTCGCCAACAAGCCCGTCGTCGTGGGGGCCACGGGCGGCGGTCACAGGCATGGCCTTGTCGTGGAGCACCAGCTGCGCCCGCTTTTCGGTTTCTTCTCCGCCCTGACGGTGCCCACCTCCGTCTATGCCAGCGACAATGAATTCCTCGATGGCAAGGTCGTCGATCTGACGGTTCGTGAACGCATCGAACAGGCCGGCGCCCAGCTTGCCCACCTGCTTTTCGCCTATAGCGGCAGGCAGGAGGAGCCGGCGCCGGAGGAAGTGACCGCTAAAAGCGCCACCGCTGCCTAGGGCATTTTGCAGCCGGATGGAGACATCCGGCGTCGCATGAATGCGGCCAGAACAGGGACCTGAAGCGCCAGCAGCTCATCTGAAAGATCGCGACACGCTTCAGGGGCAGCCCGGTGTGGTGAACGGAAAGCAGCACCATGTCCGTGCTGCATTTCGCGCGCTCCCCGACCCTGTCGATGCCTTGTCAGGCGGGGTCTTTCTCCTGCGCTGCCATGCATTTGTCCAGCCACATGTGGATGGCTTCCAGCGCTTCCGGCTCATCGAGAAATGGAATATGGCCGCGATTCGGCACCTCGGCGCGGATCAGGCCGGGGCTGTGACGCTGCATTTCGCGCGCGGTCTCCAGCGTCAGCAAGTCCGAATTCGCGCCGCGGATCAGCGCCAGCGGCATTCCCGCACATCCCTCGAACAGGGGCCAGGCGTCGGCCAGCGGCCCGGTCATCGCCCGGTCGAAGCCGATGCGCAGGGCGGGATCGTAGGGCAGGTCGAGGCCGTCTTCGGTCTGGATGAAGTGGCGGACCGTCTCTTCCTCCCATCTGAGGGCGGGAACGTTGCGGAAGCCGGGGTTGGCGGCCGGGCTGCGGTCGACCACCTCCTCCAGCGTGCGAACGGCAGGCTTCACGCCCAGATAGGTGCCGATCCGCGCCAGCCCTTCTTTTTCCAGAGCAGGCCCGACATCGTTGAAGCAGATGCCGGCTATGCGGGAGGGCGCGATGGCGGCCATCACCATGGCCAGCAGCCCGCCGCGCGACGAGCCGATGATTGCCGCCCGCGCGATGCCCAGATGATCGAGAAGCGCCAGCGCATCCTGCGCTTCCTGCGCGACGGTATAGGTTTCGGGATCGGCCCGCCCGGAAGCGCCGCGCCCGCGGCTGTCCAGCCGGATCAGGCGCACGCTGTCCCTGATATGGCGTGCCAGATAGTCGAAGTCGCGACCGTCCCGCGTCAGTCCGGCAAGGCACAGCACGGGCAGGCCGCTGCCCTCGTCGCTATAGGCAAGCTGCGTGCCGTCTTCCGCGCGGAAGCTTCCCCTTGTCATGGTCCGGCCGCTCCTCTTCAGCCCGGATAGTCGAAGAACCCCTTGCCGGTCTTGCGGCCCAGCCAGCCGGCATGGACCATCTGCTTCAGCAGCGGGCTTGGCCGGTACTTCGGATCGTCGAACCCCTGACAGAGAGTTTCCATGATGTTCAGCACCACGTCCAGCCCGATGAGGTCGCCCAGCGCCAGCGGTCCCATCGGGTGATTGGCGCCGAGCTTCATCATGGCGTCGACATCCTGCGGCGTGGCGACGCCTTCATGAACGCAGTTGATCGCCTCGTTGATGAAGGGGACGAGCAGGCGGTTGACGACGAAGCCATAGCTGTCGCTGGAGGCGTGCGGGCTCTTGCCGATGGCGCGGGCGACTTCGGTGACGGCCTGTGCCACCTCGTCGGTGGTCTGCAGCGCGCGGATGATCTCGATCAGCTGCATCATCGCTACGGGATTGAAAAAGTGCATGCCGATGACGCGGCCCGGATGAGCCGAGGCGGCCGCGATCTGGGTCAGCGAGATCGAGGAGGTGTTGGAAGCAAGAATGGTCTGCGCGCCGCAGATCGCATCGAGCTGCTTCAGCACCTGCGTCTTGACCTCCAGCCGCTCCACGATCGCCTCGACCACGAGGTCGCGGTCGGCCATGGTGGTGAGCTCCGTCGCCGTGGTGATCCGCGACAGCGCATCGGCGGCTTCCGCCTCCGTCAGCGCGCCCTTCTTCACCTGTCGGGCAAGGCTGGTTTCGATGGCGGCGCGCCCGCGTTCGAGCGCGGCTGCGGACAGGTCCTGCATCACCACCGCAAAACCCGCCACGGCAAAACATTGTGCGATGCCGTTGCCCATGGTGCCGGCGCCGATCACGCCGATCTTCTCTATTTTCATGATCTCTCCGCTTTCAGGATGGGAAGCGCTCAGGCAAAGCGCATTTCGGCCAGATCGTCGGCGACGATCAGGGTTGCGGCGGTGGCCGCGCGTATATCGTCCACCGACACGCCCGGCGCATGCTCGCGCAGGAGCAGGCCGTCTTCGGTGGGCTCGATCACCGCCAGTTCGGTGATGACCAGATCGACGCGGCGCGCCGATGTCAGCGGCAGCGTGCATTCCGGCACGATCTTGGAGACGCCTTTCGCCGCATGCTGCATGGCGACGACGACACGGGCGGCACCCGTCACCAGATCCATCGCCCCTCCCATGCCCGGCACCATCTTGCCCGGCACCTTCCAGTTGGCGAGGTGGCCGGCTTCATCCACCTGAAGGCCGCCCAGAACCGTGACGTCGAGATGGCCGCCCCGGATCAGGCCGAAGCTCATGGCGCTGTCGATGGTGGCCGCGCCCGGCACGGCGCTGACGTAGCCGCCGCCGGCGTCGGTCAGGTCGGCATGCTCCATTCCTTCGGGTGGGCGGGCGCCGAGCCCGATGATGCCGTTTTCCGCCTGAAAATACACGCCGGCATCGGCGGGCACGTAATTGGCCACGAGGCTGGGCAGGCCAATGCCGAGATTGACCAGCGTGCCGGGCCTAATTTCCAGCGCCACGCGCCGGGCAATCAGTTCCTTGGCGTCCATCAGTGCCTCCCTCAGCGGTGAACGAGAAGATGATCGACGAGCGCGCCGGGCGTATGCACCGCATCGGGCGCGATCACGCCGACAGGCACGATCGAATCCGGCTCGGCAATCACCGTGCGCCCCGCCAGCGCCATCACCGGATTGAAGTTTCGCGCCGTCAGCAGATAGAACAGATTGCCCACGTAATCGGCCTGCCAGGCGCCGATCAGCGCGAAATCGGCCCTGATCGGCGTTTCGACGAGGAAGGTCCGGCCTTCGACCTCTATGGTCTGCTTGCCGTCCTCGACCTCGGTGCCGAGGCCGGTCGGGGTGAGGATGCCGCCGAGCCCCATGCCGCCCGCGCGGATGCGCTCGATCAGCGTGCCCTGCGGCACGAGTTCGCAATCGATCTCGCCGGAGATCATCTTCGCCTGCGTTTCGGGATTGAGCCCGATATGGGAGGCGACCACACGGCTGACCGCGCCGGCGCTGATCAGCTTGCCGATGCCGCGTCCGGGCAGGGCGGTGTCGTTGGCGATGACGGTGAGGTCGCGGGCATTGCGGGCGACGAGGGCGTCGACCAGCCGCTCCGGTGTGCCGACGCCCATGAAGCCGCCGATCAGCAGGCTCGCACCGTCGGGTATCAGGGCGGCGGCAGCCTCCGCCCTCAATGTACTCTTCATGCCGCAACCCCCTCATTGATGCCAGCGGCGGCACGGGCTGCCCGGGCAATGACCAGATCCTCACGCGTTGTCACGATCATCACCGTGGTCCGCGAAAACTCGGAAGACAGAACCGTCGCGTTGGCGGCGTTTCGGCCGTGGTCGATCTCTATTCCCATCCAGCCGAGACGTTCGCACACGCGACGACGGATGACACGCGAGTTTTCACCTATGCCGCCGCAGAAGACAAGCGCGTCAATACCGCCCATCACCGCCGCCATCGCGCCAAGCTCGCGCTGCACGCGGAAGACGAAATAGTCGATGGCCCGGTGGGACTGCGCGCTGTCGGCCTCCTCCAGCGTGCGCATGTCGTTCGACAGCCCGCCGGACAGGCCCAGAAGCCCGGATTCATTGTAGAGAATCTGCCGGATCTGCGCCGTATCGAGATGTTCCCGGTCGAGCATGTAGAGCAGCACGCCCGGATCGATCTGGCCGCAGCGCGTGCCCATCGGCAGGCCGTCCAGTGCCGAAAAGCCCATCGACGAGGCAACGGAGCGGCCCTTGTAGATGGCGCACATGGAAGCGCCGTTGCCCAGATGCGCCACCACCACGCGCCCCGCCATCAGATGCGGCGCGATGCGCTCCAGCTCGCTCGTCACGTAATCGTAGCTGAGCCCGTGGAAGCCATAGCGGCGCACGCCTTTCTCGTAATAGCGGTGCGGGATGGCGAAGGTGTCGTTGACGAAGGGCTGGCCGCGGTGGAAGGCGGTGTCGAAGCAGGCGACCTGCGGCACGCCCGGAAACGCCGCCATCGCCGCCCGGATGCCGGCTATGTTGTGGGGCTGGTGAAGCGGCGCGAAGGGCTCCAGTTCGGCGAGCTTCGCCAGCACCGCCTCCGTCACCGTGACCGGTTCGGCATAGTCGAGCCCGCCATGCACCACGCGGTGGCCGACGGAGGCCATGCGCAGGCCGGGAAAGGCCCCCTTGACGGTGGCGATGATCGCCGCCAGCGCGCCCGCGTGGCTGGTGAGGTCACCCCCGGCCACGGTCAGTTCGGCGCCTGATGCATCCTTCAGCTTCAGCGTGCCTTCCGGCCCGATGCGGTCGGCCTGCCCGGTCACCAGCGGCTCGTCGCCCTCAGCGGGGAACAGCGCGACCTTCAGCGAGGACGATCCCGCATTCAGCGCCAGAATGCCGGTGTTGCGGTCTGCGGACGTCATCGGTTGCGTTCCCCTGCGAATGCGTGATGCAGCGAGGCGACCGCGCAGGACGCCAGCCGCGACATCGGACTGTCGGAGCGCGAGTTCAGGATGACAGGAACCCTCGCGCCCAGAACCAGCCCCGCGCCCTCGGCATGGCTGACGAAGGACAGTTGCTTGGCAAGCATGTTGCCGGCATCGATACCCGGCACCACCAGGATGTTGGCATGGCCGGCGACGCCGCCCTTCAGCCCCTTGGTGCGCGCGGCCGACAGGTCGACCGCATTGTCCATGGCCAGCGGGCCGTCGACCAGCCCGCCCGAAATCTGCCCGCGCTCTGCCATCTTGGAGAGCAGCGCGGCATCGATGGAGGACTGGATGGCGGGATTGACCGTCTCCACCGCCGACAGCACGCCGACGCGCGGCTCGATGCCCAGCGAAAGCGCGAGGTCGATGGCGTTCTGGGTGATGTCGACCTTGGTGGCGAGGTCGGGTGCGATGTTGATCGCGGCGTCCGTCACCATGACCGGCTCCGGCCGGCCCGGCACGTCCATGACGAAGACATGGGTGAAGCGGCGCCCGACCCGCAGCCCGCCAGACTTGTCGAGCATGGGCTTCAGCAGGTCGTCGGTGTGGAGGTGGCCCTTCATCACCGCCCCGGCGCGGCCTTCGTGCACGAGCCGGCAGGCCGCGGCGGCAGCGGCCTGATCGCCGCCCTGATCACGGGGCATGCCGATGATCTCGAAGCCGGAAAGATCGGAACCGAGTGCGGCGCCTGCCTCGCGGATCGCCGTCTCGTCGCCGACGAGCAGGGGAACGATCAGCCCTTCCTTGGCCGCCCGCAGCGCGCCGCCCAGCGAATTGCCGTCATCGGGGCAGACGACGGCCACCGGCAGCGGGGCCAGCGCCTTGGCCCGCTCGACCAGCGCTTCGAAATGCCGATGGCGCTGCACCAGCAGGCCCGGAATCTCGATGTCGTCGCGATCGTATTTTTCCTGCGGGGCGAGCACCCGCGCCGTGCCCGAGACGATCAGCGCGCCATCGGCGGGCCGCGTCACCTCGGTATCCAGCGTGACCGTGCCGTCTTCGGATTTCTCCACCATCCGCACCCGGCACAGAAGCTCGTCGCCGGCGCGGGCGCGGTCGTGGAAATCGGTCACCTGCCGCAGATAGAGCGTGCCCGGCCCGGGCAGCAGCGTGCCGAGGACGGCCGAGATCAGCGAGGCCACGAACATGCCGGGGGCGATGTTTTCGGGCCGGCCGTCGCCGTCCACATCGGCCGATGGCAGGTGCATGGGATTGTAATTGCCGGAAGCCGCGGCGAAGACGTAGAGGTCGTCGGGGGTGACGAGACGGCGCAGTTCTGCCGTCTCGCCGACGCTGAGTTCGGCGAAGGTGCGGTTGACGAGATGCATGTCAGCTCTCCGACTTCGTCCGGGCGGTTGCCCTTTGCCGCCGCGCCACGGCCGCCGCATGGGCGATCTCGGCATTGGCGGCCGCCGCTGCGGCCTGCTCTTCCTGCACCTGTGCTTCCTCCAGCGGGTCGTCCGGCATGTCGCCGAGGAAATGCGGCAGCCCCAGCACCTCGTGGAACCTTTGCAGAAGCTGGATGGTTTCGGGCAGCATCTCTTCCGTAGAACCGGGCACGTAGCGCACCACGCGCAGCGCCAGCTCGCGCTCGGCGGCATCGGGAAGCAGCGCCGGCAGGGTGCGGATCGCCAGATCCGGCTCGTAGGTGGCGATCAGCGTCTGTTCGTGGATGATCAGCGCCCGGCGCTCCGCCCCCAGCGAGCGGAACGGCTCGTCCTGCGTCAGGATTTTCGAGGATCGCTCCAGCCGGTCGCGGCGCACGCCCTTGCGGTTCTCGGCCAGCAGCACCAGCATGCGGATCACCGCTTCCGGAAAACCGCCGCGCTCGATGTTGTGCAGCGCCGCCGCGACTTCCGGCAGGCCGCGCAGTTCGTCGGTGTTCTTCAGCGTGCGGCGCGCCTCATGCGTGCGGCCGAAGACGCGCATCCAGGGGTTCGACCAGACGTTGAAGAAGGTCAGTTCGTAGAGCATGTCGCGGGTGTCGCGGGTGAAGTCGATCATCTGCTCGACGCCCTCCACCCACAGCGCTTCCATGGCGAGGAAGGGATTGTCCGCCGCTGCTCTGGTGCGGTTTTCCCGCACATTGGCGGCCATGCCGGAAACCGCCTCCATCAGCGGGTTTTTGGACGAGGCCAGCGCCCGTTCCAGCCTCTTGGGATGCAGCGCGCGCGACAGCTCGGCGCTGGTTCCCGTCACCGTCGCCCGCACGAAGGGGCGCAGCAGCGTGTCATAGACCTGCGCCTGCACCTCGGAGGCACGCGCCACCGCCGCGAAGGGCTGCTCGTCGGCAAAGCCGTCGTCCAGCGCGCGGATGTCATCCAGCGTGCGTTCGGCGAAGCCGACGGTGAAATGCTTGCGGCCGTCGCGCTCCTCGATGTCCTCGATGCGCATCTCGTAGAGGCCGGGGGCCAGCGCCTCGATGGTCTTCAGCGTCGAAGTCACCTCGGCATGTTCCTTGCGCGCGATCTGCGAGGACACGAAGATTCCCAGATGCCCGACCTGATCGTGGACCATGTAGACGATGCGCTGGCCGCGGATGCGGATTTCCTGCACATCGGCATAGGTCTCGGCGATCCAGTTCAGCGCCTGCTGCGGCGGGGTGATGTTGTCGCCATGGCTGGCGAAGACGATGATCGGGGCGCGGATCGCCTTCAGGTCGACCGGGCGGCCTGGCTCCAGCCGGGCCTCGTTCTTCGCCAGCCGGTTGCCGACGAAAAGCTGCTCGACGATCCAGCGGATTTCCGGCTCGGTCAGCATGAAGAAGCCGCCCCACCACTTCTCGAATTCGAGGAAGGTCCGGTCGCCCTTGTCGATGTCGCGATAGAGATCGGTGTATTTGCGGAACAGGGTGCGGCCCGGATTGAGCAGCTCGAAATTCAGCACCAAATGCGCGCCGTCGAAGATGCCGCCGCCGAGATCCGACAGCATCATGGGTATCCACGTTCCACCGAGCACGCCGGCATTGTAGCGCATCGGGTTCTCGCCCACGCGGCCCGACCATGGCGCGACCGGCGCGCCATTGACGACGATGGGACCGGTCAGGTCGGTGTTGGTGGCGGCCAGCAGCAGGGTGGCCCAGCCGCCCTGACAGTTGCCGGTGACGACCGGGTTCGACGCCTGCGGATGGCGGCGCATCACCTCGCGCACGAAGGCGGCCTCGGCGCGGGTGACGTAGGACAGATACTGGCCGGGCTCCGGACGCGAGCGGAAGGCGACGAAATAGACCGGATGGCCCTCGCGCAATGCGACGCCCACCTGGCTGTCGGACTTGAAGCCGCCGATGCCGGGGCCATGGCCGGCGCGCGGGTCGATGATGATGTAGGGGCGGCGGGTATCGTCGATGACGACGCCCTCGGGCGGCAGGATCTTCAGCAGCATGTAGTTGCTGGGATAGGGCAGGTCGCGCCCGTCCATCACCACTTCGTAATCGTAGATCAGCACCGGCGGGCAATCGGCCGCCTCGTGCTCCAGAAAGATGTCGCCGCGCTTGCGCAGCGTATCGGCGGTCAGCACGGCCCGTTCAGCCGCATCCCGCTGATATTCGAGCAGGCTGCCGATCAGGCCGTGCTGCGCCTGCGACCTGTGCAGCCCGGAGATCAGGTCGGCGCCGGCGTCCATCAGGCGGCGGGTGCGGGCCGAGTGGCTTTCAAGGATGCGGTGCGCATGGCTGGCGGCCGCCATGGTCTGGATTTCTCCGGTTTGCGAGGCGGCGCCGACCTCGGCGCGCGCGCTGGCCATGCCGGCCTCCATGATGTGGAGCGCATCGCTCCGGGCGCGGGGAACGCCGGGCTGAAGCTTCGGGTCGAATATTTCGAAGACGCTTGCCATGATGATTGATCCTTCAGGCGACAATCGAGAAGCCGCCGTCGATGTCATGGACACCGCCGGTCAGGTTGCGGGCCTCGTCCGAGGCGAGATAGACGGCCAGCGCGCCGACATCGTCGACGGTGGCCAGCCGGCGCGTCGGTGCGCGGGTGGCGGCGTGATCGAGGAGCGCGTCGAAATGGTCGATGCCGGAGGCGGCGCGGGTTGCCAGCGGTCCGGGCGACAGGGCATGGACGCGGATGCCTTTGCCGCCGAGTTCGGCGGCGGCATAGCGGGTGGCGCTTTCCAGCGCCGCCTTGACGGGCCCCATGACATTGTAGTGCTCCACCACTCGCCGCGAGCCGAGGAAGGAGACGGAAAGGCAGCATCCGCCCCCCTCCATCAACGGTTCCGCCAGCCGGATCATGCGCAGGAAGGAATGGACCGAAATGTCCATCGCCAGACTGAAACCCTCGGCCGAGCAATCCACCACCCGCCCGTGAAGATCGGCCTTCGGCGCGAACGCGATGGAATGCAGCAGGATGTCGAGCCGGCCCCAGCGTCCGGCGATTTCCGCGAACACCGCCTCGTCAGAGCCCGGCACGGTCACGTCGAGCGGCATGAGAATTTCGGCTTCCAGCTCCTCGGCGAGGGGCCGGACGAACTTTTCGGCCTTCTCGTTCAGCCATGTCACGGCGAGATCGGCGCCCTGCGCGCGAAAGGCCCGGGCGCAGCCCCACGCAATCGATTCACGGTTGGCTATGCCGACGATGAGCGCCTTGCGGCCTTCGAGTGAAAACACGATGCCCCTCCGGTTTCATCGCTATTCAGGCACTCTTGCGATTCCTTTTGATGACGGAGCGATAATGGTTTGCTGACATTTTCGCCGCCGGGGCTGCGGGCGGATGGGGCATGAGCGATGCGCCATGCATGCGCGAGGCATACCCGGCCGCGGTCACGGCTTCAGCCAGTTGCGGATGAGCGCTGCGTCCGGATCGGAAAACTCATGGCCGCAGTCGACCGCATGAGCCTCGACCCGCGCGCCGGCGCCGCGCAGCTGCTGCGCCAGCGGCGCGGCATAGGGGCCGTAGGTCGCGTCTCTCGTGCCCGAAAGCACCAGCGCCGACACGGCGGAGAGATCGGCAGGCGGCGGTGCGTCCAGCACCGGCATGGCGCGCAACAGCACGGCCCGGCGCACCAGTCCCGGATGCAGGAACAGCAGGCTGGACAACAGATTGGCGCCGTTGGAATAGCCCAGAAAAACCGCATCGGCAGGATCGAACCCATGTTCGCGGCCCGCCTGCGCAAGGAAGCGCGCGAAAGCCTGCGCCTCGCTGCGGATGCTGTGCTGATCGAACGCGACCGGCGTGAGGCGGGTAAACCAGCGCCGGCTTTCCTCCTGCACGATGCGCCCGCGCACAGCCATCAGCCGCGCCTGCGGAAAAACCTGCGCGGCGAAGGGCACAAGCACCGTCTCGTCCGTGCCGGAGCCATGGAGAAGAATGACCCATGAACCGTCCGGCGCATCCGGTTCATGCAGCCGGTAGCCGAAGGCAAGCTCTTCATGAAGTTCCGAGGTTCTCGGCATGTGACGGTCCTGCGTGGGCTTCGGCGGGTTTGCCGGCTTCAAAACGAAATGTTTTCAAGGCTGTCCAAAGTTGAACGATGCCGGTCCTGTTTTAGGTCCGATTTCTCCGGTTTGTCATGGATGCCTGCAAGCAGTGTGGCAAAGCGCCGTCGAACATATCGGGAAGGACAGCTCATGAAGACCGGCATGACGGCGCACAGGGATGCGCGCATAGACATGGTGCGGGCGCTGGCTTTGCTGACCATTTTCATCAACCACGTTCCCGGCAACATTCTGGAGCGCTTTACCTACAAGAATTTCGGTTTCTCTGACGCGACCGAGATCTTCATGCTGGTGTCCGGCATTTCGGTCGCGCTTGCCTATGGAGCGCGATTCGTGTCCGGGCAGCGCGCCACTCTGACGCTGAGAATGTGGCGGCGGGCAGGCGTGCTCTATGTGTCCCATATCGTCGTCACCATGGCCGGCATCGCGCTTTTCTGCCTCGGCGCAGTGTACGCAAAGCGCCCCGAACTTCTTTCGCAGATCAATATCGGGCCAGTGATGGAGCGTACGCCGGAGGCGATGATCGGCATCATCACGCTCGGCCATCAGATCGGCTACAACAATATCCTGCCCGTCTATGCGCTGCTTTTGCTGGCGGCTCCACTGATGATCCACGGCGCGCTGCGCTGGCCGGGCACGACGCTCGGTGCCTGCGGCGTGCTGTGGCTGGCTGCCGGCCTGTGGCAGATCGCGCCGCGCAATTATCCGGAAGCCGGCCAGTGGTTTCTCAATCCGCTGTCGTGGCAGTTTCTGTTCGCGATCGGCATCATCGGCGCGATCCATGTGCGCAGGGCGGGTGCATTTCCCGTCAGCCGCTGGGGCGTCGCACTGGCAGGCGCCTATGTGATCGCGGCGCTGGCGTGGGTTCACTCGCCCCTGTGGGGACAGGTGACATGGTTCGGCCTCTCGCCGGTCCTCGGCGGCTTCGACAAGACCTATCTGTCGCTGGCGCGGCTGCTGCATATTCTGGCGGCGACCTATCTTGTGCTTGCCCTGTGTTCGGCGGTTCCCGTGCGGTTCCGGGCCGACAATCCTCTGGCCGTCCTTGGCCGCCGTTCACTGGCGGTTTTCATCGCCGGGACCGTGCTGGCGCTGGCAGCGCAGATGCTGCGCATGGTCCATGCCGGCGGCGTCGGTTACGACCTTTGCCTGCTCGTGCTCGGCATCGCGGCCCAGTTCGGGCTGGCATATTATCTCGACTGGGTCGACAGGGTGAAAGCCGCCGCCAGAAGCGATACCCCGGTCCGCCACAGAGCCCCGGCCCTGAACGCAGGGCGGGTGCTGGCGGGGCATGGCGCGTAAGGGCTGTCTCTTCCTTCCCGTCGATCCCGAAGAGCTATCGCCAGAACCGCTTTGCATCGACGAAGGCATCGTGGGCTTCCGCCGCTTCGGTCAGGCCTTCTTTCCCGGCCGGGGCCAGCATGCCGGCCACCTCGTCAGGTGCGAGGTCCAGGCGTTCCAGCAGCCGGGGCAGGACGGCAAGGTCGTTCAGGGTGCCCAGCCGGTCCTGCATCACCTCCAGAGCGTCGACGAAACGCCGAAAGCGGCGCTGCTGGCGGCGGGTGTCGAACAGGGAGCCGAAGAAGCCGGCCGCATAGCGCAGCTTCTTGGCATCTTTGCGCACTTCGTGCCGGGTCTCGTCGTCAAGCTCGGCAAGGTCCCTGCCGCCCTTTTTGACCTTGCGGCGAAACCGGTCGAGCGCGGTGGCCGCGAAGTCGCGCACCGGTTGCGCGCGGATTGCCGCGCCGGCTTCCGCGGTCCGCCATTCGCCGAACGCCAGCCATTCGACAAGATCGAGCATCAGCAGCCGTGCGCGCGGTGAGTTCAGCGCCTCCATGGCCCGCTCATAAGCGCTGGTCCGCGCCACCTCGATCCGGGCGCGCAACACGTCTTCGGCACCGCGCGCAGCCAGCACGTCGAGATCGCGGGCGTCGCCCGTACTGCCGGCCAGCCAGCGCAACTCGTCCCGCAAATGGGCGAACCGGCTATCCTTCAGCATCTCCCTGTAAATCGACAATGCCGAGCGCAGACGGCGCAGGGCCACGCGCGCCTGATGCAGCGCTTCGGGATTGCCGGGCGACAGCAGCGGCTCGTTCAGGAGGAAGTGACGCAGGCAGGATGCGGCGATCTCCTGGAAGGCATCCTCGGCGCTCATCCCGGCGTGCAGCGTCACGGCCTCGGCCTTTAGCGCCCGCGGCGCCTCGGCAAGCAGCCTGTAGCCGCGCGCGGCCTTGTTGAGGACGCCCGGCCGCAGTGGCACCAGATCTCCCAGCCGCCGGGCGAGGGCAAACAGCGCGGCCGGGTTCCCCTTTTTAAGCTCAAGCTCGATCTCGCACAGTGAGGAGCGGCGGTCCGCGGCCATGACCTCGCCGCGATCCAGCACGACCTCGATCGTCGCGTCATCCTGAACGACGTTCCAGACCATGCGTCCGACATGGACTTCGAAAACTGGACGAATGTCCTGCACTTTCGCGCCCAGCATGGAGAGGAACGGCAGGGTGTCATCGAAGACCGGCCGATCATCCGGTACGGACCGCTCCCACTCCCGGCGAACAAACATGCCAGCCGCCGGACCTCCGGCCTTCACCGTCTGGATACGCGCGCCGTTCGCCTCCCTGACCCTGAGCGTGAAGCCGGCCGCTGCAAGGTCGTTTCGGGGCGTGTCGAAGTAGATGGCCCGCTGCCGCAGCAGGGATGCCTCCTCTGCGAACGGATCGCAGGCCAGGAAGGCGTCGGCGTTGTCCGGCGTCAGTTCGAGCTTGAGTTCAGTTTCCGGCATCATGCGAGCTGCGCCTTGCTTGACTTGGGATATAGCCCGGACGACAGGCACTGTTGGCGCCCCCACGGGCGGGGCTGCCGCATTATGGACAGGGCCCGGGGCAGGGCGTCAACAGGCGTCGTCCTCCCGGCGCTGACCCCAGCCCCCGGCTTCGCGGTCAGTACTTCTGCGGAACGTAGAGTTCGCCCGGCAGCGTGGCGCGTTCATATTCGGGATTGAACACGCGCTCCGGCAGGCTGATCTCCTCGTGCGGCACCGGCTGATAGGGGATCTGGTTGAGCAGATGATCGATGCAGTTCAGCCGCGCCCGCTTCTTGTCATTGCCTTCCACGATGTACCAGGGCGCTTCGGGAATGCTGGTGCGCTCGAACATCTCTTCCTTGGCCTTGGTGTACTGTTCCCAGCGCACGCGCGACTGCAGATCCATCGGCGACAGCTTCCACTGCTTCATCGGATCATGGATGCGCATCATGAAACGCATCTGCTGCTCTTCGTCGGTGATCGAGAACCAGTATTTGACCAGCCGGATGCCCGAGCGCAGCAACATGCGCTCGAATTCGGGAACGTCGTTGAAGAAGTCCTCGACCTGTTCCGGCGTGGCAAAGCCCATCACCCGCTCGACGCCGGCCCTGTTGTACCAGGAGCGGTCGAAGAGGACGATCTCGCCGCCGGCGGGGAGGTGCGGCACATAGCGCTGGAAATACCACTGCGTCTTCTCGCGGTCGCTCGGCGCCGGCAGGGCCGCCACCCGCACGATGCGCGGGTTGAGCCGCTGGGTGATGCGCTTGATGACGCCGCCCTTGCCGGCGGAATCGCGCCCCTCGAACAGCACGACGATCTTCTCCCCCGAGTGCGATACCCAGTCCTGCAGCTTGATGAGCTCGGACTGAAGCCGGATCAGCTCCAGGAAATAGGTCTGGCGATTGAGGGAGTCGGGGTGCGCCTTCCGGTAGATCTTCGCCAGTTCGGCCGAAAGCGCGGGTTCGGACAGTTCGAGTTCGTAATCCTCGTCGAGGGCGTCCTCCATCTCGGCTCTCAGCCAGGATACCGCGCTGCTGTTGTCGAAATCCATGAAACTCTCCTGGTCCGGATTGGAACGCGATCCGTGCGTGAAGCTCCACCCTGCACCGGATGTCGGAATCTCGCACCTACCGTTCCGGGCCGACTATCATCAGCTGGTTACATGCATATGACGGCTGCGGCCGCCCGCATCGCTGCGGCCGCATTGCGGAGAGAAAGGTCCTCGCGGCTGCGTTGAGCATTTCTGCTTCTCCCAGAAATGCTCTGTCTCTTTGTTTGGGCATGCATTCATGCGACGCCGGATGTCTCCATCCGGCTGCAGGATGCTCTACGCGATGTTCCGGTTGGCGGAACGCTGCTCCAGCTTCGTGGCGCGCAGCAGTTGCTTCGTGTAGGGCTGGGTGGCCTGACCGGAATAGATCTGGTCGCGCATCAGGGTTTCCACCAGCTCGCCCTTGTTGAGCACGATCACACGTGCGCACATATGGGCGATGACGCCGAGATCGTGTCCGACAAACAACATCGTCAGGCCGTGTTCACGGTGGAGTTTTGCGAGCAGGTTCAGAACTTCGGCCTGCACCGATACGTCAAGCGCCGAAGTCGGCTCGTCGAGCAGCAGCACTTCGGGTTCGAGAATGAGGGCGCGCGCAATGGCGACGCGCTGACGCTGCCCGCCTGACAGCTGATGCGGATATCGGAAGCGGAAGCCGAGCGGCAGGCCGACGGAGGCCAGGCTGGCGCGGATCTTCGCCTCGCGGTCGCCTATGCCCTGTATCGCCAGCGGCTCCTCCAGAATCCGCTCGACAGAATGGCGCGGATGCAGCGCCGCGTAAGGGTCCTGAAAGACCATCTGCACACTGCGCGTGTGCCGCTTGTCTCTGGCCCTTGCGGAGGCCGGCATGCCGAGGATTTCCATCATGCCGGCGGCCGGAGCGGTTCCGGTGAGGGCTTTGAGGATCGTGCTCTTGCCGGAGCCGGATTCTCCGATGAGGCCCAGGCATTCTCCGTGTGCGACCGAGAAGCTGACATCGTTCACGACGCGTGCCGAGCCATAGGTGACGCAGAGGTTCTTTACGTCGAGCGCGTTCGCCGGCGCGTTTACAGGGACTGGTCTTGCGTGTTTCATGACAGCCATGCGGGATCGCGTTTCAGGACAGGCAGGGTCTCCACCCTGTGGTCGAGAGGTGGCCGGCAGCCGATGAGGCCGCGCGTATAGGGGTGGGAAGCCTTTGCCAGTTCGGAGGCCGGCAGGGTTTCCATCACCCGGCCGGAATACATCACGACGACCCTGTCGCTGTAGGCGCTGACCAGATCGAGATCATGGCTGATCAGAATGAGCCCCATTCCCCGTTCGACGACGAGGCTTTCGATCAGATCCAGCACTTCGGCGCGCACCGAAACGTCGAGCGCCGAAGTCGGCTCGTCGGCCACCAGCAGGTCGGGTTCGGCGGCGAGCATCATGGCGATCATGATGCGCTGGCCCATTCCGCCCGAAACCTCGTGCGGATAGAGACCGAAGACGCGCTGCGGATTGTCGATGCGAACCTTGTGCAGGAGTTCCAGCGCCCGCTCGCGCGCGGCGCGGCGGGAATCTCCCAGATGCAGCCGGCAGCTTTCGACGATCTGCTGGCCGGCGGTCATGATCGGATTGAGGGATTGCTTGGGATCCTGAAGGATCATCGCCATGCGCTTGCCGCGCAGCCTGGCGAAATCCTTCTCCCTGAGGCCGCGCAGATCGTCGCCCTGAAGGCTGAGCCGGTCGGCCGTCACCTCCGCGGCTTCGGGCAGCAGGCCCATGATGGTGCGCGCCGTCAGTGACTTTCCCGAACCGCTTTCGCCCACGATGGCGAGCTTTTCGCGCCCCATGGAAAAGCTGACGCCGGCCACCGCGGCCACCGGCCCGCGACGGCCCGGAAAGCGTATCCAGAGATTTTCGACCGCGACCAGAGGTTCCGCGGCAGCAGGTGTTTCGCGGTGGCTCATCAGTTCACCCTCCGGTCGAACACATCGCGCAGACCATCGCCGAGCAGGTTGAAGCCGAGGCTGACCACGAAAATGGCGGCGCCCGGCAATGTGGCGACCCACCATTTGTCGATGAGATAGTCGCGTCCCGCCGCCACCATGGCGCCCCATTCGGCCGCCGGCGGCTGGGCGCCAAGGCCGAGGAAGCCCAGTCCGGCGGCGATCAGAATGATGCCGGCCATGTCGAGGGTCAGGCGGATGATGGCGGATGGTATGCAGAAAGGGGCAATGTAGCGGATCAGGATGCGCACCACCGACGCACCCTGCAACCTTGCTGCCACCACGAATTCACGCTGCCGCAGCGAAAGGGTTTCCGCGCGCGCCAGCCGTGCATAGGCCGGCCAGCCGGTGATGGCGATGGCGATGACGGCGTTTTCCAGCCCCGGCCCCAGCACCGCAACGAAAGCCAGTGCAAGGATGAGACGCGGGAACGCCATGACGACATCGGTGACGCCCATGAGAAAGCGATCCGTCGTTCCGCCGAAATAGCCGGCCACGATGCCGATGGCCATGCCGATGGGGCCGATCAGAATGGCCACGAGCAGGACGATGGTCAGCGTGACCCGGCTGCCGGAAATGACGCGTGAGAAGATGTCCCTGCCAAGATGATCCGTACCGAACCAGTGACTGGCCGAAGGCGGCAGGAGGCGGCTGCCCAGATCGGTCGCCAGCGGATCGTATGGCACAAGCAGCGGCGCGAAGATCGCAAGGCCGACAAGAATGGCCACGATAACCAGTCCGCACACGGCAAGAGGATTGCGCACGAAGCGGTAGAACGTCTGATAGGACTGGGCGAGCCTTCCCTGCAGCCGGCTTTCGGGTGCATCGGTGGTCAGCCAGTCCAGCCATGTCGAAACGATACGCATCAACGGATCCTCGGGTCGAAGATACGATAGAGAAGATCGGCGCCTCGGTTCAGGAACACGAAGCTGATGCCGATGACGATGGTTCCCCCAACGACGGCATTCAGGTCGGCGGAAAAGAGCGCCTGCGTGATGTAGAGGCCGATTCCGGGCCAGGCGAACACCGTTTCGGTCAGCACGGCACCTTCCAGCAGATAGGCGAAGGTCAGCGTGATGACGGTGATCACCTGAACGATGACATTGCCGAAAGCGTGCCTCCAGATCACCGTGGAGGCCGGAACGCCCTTGGCGCGCGCGGCCAGCACATATTCCTGCGACAGCTGCTCGATCATCAGGGACCGCGTCATGCGGGCAATGAACGCCATGGAGACATATCCGAGAATGCAGGCCGGCAGTATGAGATGGGAAAATGCATTGCGGGCCGCAGCCCATTCGCCGGCCAGCAAGGCGTCCAGCAGAACGAAACCGGTTCTGCCGGGGACGCTGTACTGATAGGCAATTCCGATCCGCCCCGGCCCCTCGACCCAGCCGAGCCGTGCATAGAAGACGAGCAGTGCCACCATGCCCAGCCAGAACACCGGCAGGGAATAGCCGATCAGGGAGATGATGCGCACGAGGTGATCGCTGGCCCGCCCCCGGCGCACGGCCGCAAACACGCCGGCAGGTACGCCGAGCACCGCCCCGATGAGCGTGGCGGCCAGCGCCAGCTCAAGGGTCGCGGGAAAGGCCCGCAGCGTATCGGAAAGCACGTCGCGTCCGGTCATCACCGAGCGTCCGAGATCGCCGACCACCACTTGTCCGAGATAGTCGAGGAATTGCCGGTACACGGGCTGGTCGAGGCCCATGGCCCGGCGGGCCTGCTCATATGCTTCGGGAGAAGCGCGGTCGCCCACCATCACCAGAACGGGATCAATCGGTACGACCCGCGCTATCAGGAACGTCACGAGCACAAGGCCGAGCAGGGTCAGCGCAAGGCTGACCGCAAACCCGAAGGTGTTTTTCGCAAACGTTCCCAGCGCCTGGTTTTGCAAAGGACCGTTCGCACCGGTGGGCGAGGCTGAACTCATTTCGTTATGCCACGGAAGACGTAGGTGTCGAAGGCAGGGCCGGAAACCCAGTTCTCGACATTGCTGCGCATGGCAACCGGCTCGGTCTGCTGGAACATGACGACGAACGGGCTGTCCGTTTGCAGGGAGCGCTGGATATCGGCGTAGATCGCTTTGCGCTTTTCCGTGTCGCTTTCATGAATGGCCTTGTCTGCCAGCTCCTTCAGTTCCGGGTCGAACCAGGAATTGCGCCAGGCAGCCGTTTTGGCGGTGCCCGCATCCGAATTGTCCGGATTGCTGAGGAAGAAATCCATGGTCGAATGCGGATCGCCGTAATCCGGCGACCACACCATCAGAACGGCCTGATGGTTGCGCGCCCGATACTTGGTCAGAACCTGCCGGCGATCGGAAGCTACGACCGAAACTTTGATGCCGGCCTGCGCGAAGTTGGCCTGCAGCGCCTCGCCGATATCGCGGTATGGCGCACCGGCGAAGACGTCGAGTTCAAGGTTGAAGCCGTCAGGATAACCTGCCTCGGCCAGCAGCGCCTTCGCCTTTTCCAGATCCTGCTTGTAGGGCAGTTCCTCAAGCGCGGCGAAACCACCCTTGGCCAGAACCGACTGATGGACCCGGTACTGATGCCTGAGCATCGTTCCGCCGATCCCGTCATAGTCGACAAGCAGGCGTATCGCCTCCTGCACCTTGGGGTTCTGCAGCTCGGGCTTCTTTTCGTTCAGGCCGATATAGAGAACCGTGGCTTTCTCATCGATCTCGACCTTCACGTCCGAATTGGACGCAAGGGAATCGATCTGCTCGGCTCCCAGCGACCGCGCCATGTCGACATCGCCGCGCTCAAGCATCAGGCGCTGGGCGGTGGCTTCCGGCACATGGCGGTAGATGACGCGGTTGAGCTTCGGCTTCCCGAGATAGAAGGATTCGTTGGCCTCCAGAACGATCGCCTCGTTTGGCTGCCATGCCCGCAGAACGAATGCGCCCGCGCCGGCCGAATTCGAGCGGAGCCAGTCATATCCGAGATCGCCGTCTTTTTCGTGAGACAGGGCCACCGCCTTTTCCACCATGGAGCCGACACCCGACGACAGAGCGTTGAGAACGAGGGTCGGGGCGAAAGCTTCGGAAATGCGCAGAACGAGCGTCCTGTCATCCTGCGCCGTCACGTTTTGCTCGACATTCTCCGGGGTCCAGCCGAACTGGGTGAGGATAAAGGCCGGGCTCTTGCCGAGCTTGACGACGCGCTGCAGCGAAAAAGCCGCATCCTGCGCCGTGACCGGGGCTCCCGAGGCGAAAGTCAGGCCATCGCGCATCGTGAACGTATAGGTCAGGCCGTCTTCGGAAATCTCCCAGCTCTCGGCCGCCCCGCCGATGACCTCGGAGAAATCCGCCTCATTGCGCACAAGCAGGCGCAGATAGACATTGTTGCTGATCTCGCCGCCGACAAACTCAAACACCTCCGCCGGATCGAAGCTCGTAACGCCGTCGATGGACGTCGCCATGACAAGCGTGTCGGGCGGTGTGTCGGCGTATGAGGGGGCCATGCTTGCAAAACTCAGCATGACGACTGCCGTGGTCATGCGCAGAACCGATTTCAGTCCCATGTTTTTCCTCCCGTTGATTGTCGACAGAACAAGCCGCTTCCATGCCGGGCCGCGAATTTTGGCCCGTCTCTCAGGGCCAGGGCCTCGTCCCGGCGGCGTGTCCTTCATCCCTGTCTTCGCCGGCGTCACCATGAAAGGGCAGAGTATTTATTTGTTCTAAATAATGAAACTATGTTCCATATATCGATAACATCAGCATGACTGGCGGATGTCAACCCGACCGGTCCAAAAAAGTCACGTCATGCAGGGCGGCTCGGGACTGCTTTGCGGGCGTCGCCGCGGTAGCCTATGCTGCGGGAGATCTCATCGGCCGCGCGCATGACCATTTCGGCAAGGCTCTCGCAGCGCCCCTGTTGATTCAGATGATATTCCGGACCCGAAACGCCGATGGCGGCGACAACCTGCGAGGACGGCCCGCAGACTGCCGTGGCTATGCCCCAGACGCTTTCGCGCCATTCGCCCCTGTTGATCGTGTAGCCGCGCTGGCGGGACAGTTCCAGCTCCTCGCGCATCTGCTGAGGATCGGTGATGGTGTTGCGCGAATGAGGTTCAAGCCGGGCGAGTATCGGGGCAAGCTCCTCCTCGCTCAGATGGCACAGAAGCGCCTTGCCGGTGGCAACGCAATAGGCCGGAGCCCTGCCGCCAATGCGCGTGTAGGCGCCCACGGGCTCGGGACTGTCGATCTTGTCGATGTAGATGACCTGCCCCCCTTCAAGCAGGGAAAGGTGCACGGCCTCCCGGGCCTCGTTGGCAAGGCGGCGCAGGATGTCTGCCGCATGCGTGCGGATGTCGAGGCGCCCGACCAGTCCGGAACCGAGTTCCCATAGCTTGAAGCTGGCGGCGTACTCCCGCGACCTGGGATCCTGACGAAGATAGCCGGCATGTTCCAGGGTCTTGAGCACGCGATGCGCGTTGCTTTTGGTGATGCCGAGCGCGGCGGCGATGTCCGTGATCCGTGACGGCCCGTCCGCTTCGGCCACAAATTCCAGCACCTGCAGCCCCTTGAGCAATGTTTTGTCCATTTGTTTTCAGGCCCTCTCCCGGCATGCGCATGAATTCTTGACGGCGACACTTGACATGATGTGCCGCGGGTGATCACATTCGTATCATTATTCGGTACAGAGTTCTAAATATTAGAATACATTGCTTCTCGGCCGAATGAAAGAGGTTTTTCCACCGTCTGCATGAAAATGCCGTGCCCAAGGATTTCACTATGAATGCGCGCAGCAATTCCAACGCCGTCAACGATGTAGCCAGCCTGATCCATCCCTATACCAATCTGGCGCGGCACCCGGAGGCGGGGCCTGTGGTGATGACCCGGGGCGACGGCGTCTATGTCGAGGATGAGCATGGCCGGCGCTACATCGAAGGCATGTCCGGCCTGTGGTGCGCCTCGCTTGGCTTCAGCGAGAAGCGGCTGGTGGAAGCTGCGACAAGGCAGCTGGAAACGCTGCCTTACTACCACCTGTTCAATCACCGCTCGGTGGAGCCGTCGATTGAGCTGGCGGAACGGCTCCTCGACATCGCGCCGGCCGGGCTCGGCAAGGTTCTCTTCGCGAACTCCGGTTCGGAGGCCAATGACCAGGCGATCAAGCTCGTCTGGTATTACAACAATGCGCGCGGCCGGCCGGAAAAGAAGAAGATCATTTCGCGGTGGCGGGGCTACCACGGCGTGACCATCGCTTCAGGAAGCCTGACCGGGCTTCCGGCCAACCATGCGGATTTCGACCTGCCGATCGCGAATATCCTGCACACCGACATGCCGAGCCATTTCCACAATGCGAAGCCGGGTGAAAGCGTGGCGGATTTCACGCGGCGCATGGTGGACAATCTCGAACAGCTCATTCTCAGGGAAGGGCCTGACACCATTGCCGCCTTCATCGCCGAGCCCGTGTGTGGATCCGGCGGTGTCATCGTTCCTCCGGAAGGCTATTTCGCCGGCATTCAGGCCGTGCTTCGCAAATATGACATCCTTTTCATCGCTGACGAAGTGATCTGCGGCTTTGGCCGCACCGGTAACATGTTCGGCTGCGATACATACGACCTGAAGCCGGACATCATGACGATGGCCAAGGCGTTGTCGGCTTCATACCTGCCCATTTCCGCGACCATCGTCAGCGATGATATTCATGAGGCGATGATGGAGCAGAGCCGCAAGCATGGCGGTTTCGCCCATGGCGTCACCTATTCGGGACATCCGGTCTGCGCGGCCGTGGCCGTCGAAACGCTGAAGATCTATGAGGATCGCAACATTATCGGCCATGTGCAGGAGGTTTCGACGCGCTTCCTCGAACGGCTGCATGCTTTGGCGGAGCGCCCCTATATCGGCGAGGCGCGTGGTGTCGGCCTCATCGGCGCGGTTGAACTGGTCACCGACAAGGCGAGCAGGACGCCGTTCGCGCCGGCTCTCGGCATCGGGCCTGGCATACAGGCGAAGGCGATGGAAAACGGCGTTATCGTGCGTGCCCTGCGCGATGTAATCGCGTTCTGTCCGCCGCTCATCATCGACCGTCAGCAGATCGACATGATGTTCGACGGCGTCGAGAAGGCGCTGGACGCCATGGAACCGTCGATGCAGGCGAACTGAACGGTCGGGAGTACAGCCTATGATCGAGCATGGTTTGTTCATCGATGGTCGCTGGCGCGCCGGCAGCGGCGGCAATCTGATCGATGTGGTCGACCCAGCGACGGAAGCCGTCGTCGCGACGGTTCCGGTTGCCGGGATTGGCGACCTCGAAGAGGCTGTGCAGGCTGCTTCGCGGAGCTTTCCGGACTGGGCAGCGCGGCCGGCTCCCGAGCGTGGGAAAATGCTGCGCGAGGCCGCCCGCCTCATCCGTGAGCGTCGCGATGCGATCGCGCTGCTGCTGACGGGTGAACAGGGCAAGCCGCTGCGGGAGGCCGTTGCCGAAGTCGACAATGCGGCCGACATCATGGAATGGTATGCGGAAGAAGGGCGCAGAGCCTATGGCCGCATCATTCCCGCCCGGCTGCCGGGCGTCAGCCAGCAGGTCGTGCTTGAGCCTGTCGGCCCCGTCGCCGCTTTCAGCCCATGGAATTTTCCGGTCTCTCAGGCGGTGCGCAAGATTGCGGCCGCACTGGCGGCCGGCTGTACGATCATCATCAAAGGTCCGGAGGAAGCGCCCGGTGCCGTGTGCGAGGTCGCGCGCTGCCTGGCGCAGGCCGGCTTGCCCGGCGGGGTTCTCAATCTGGTGTTCGGAGATCCGCCGGCAATCTCGGCTCAGCTGATCGCAGCGCCGGAAATCCGCAAGATCTCGTTCACCGGTTCGGTGGCGGTGGGCAAGCACCTGGCAGCTCTGGCCGGCGCTCTCATGAAGCGCACGACCATGGAGCTTGGCGGCCATGCGCCGGTGATCGTTTTCGATGATGCGGATGCTGTCGCCGCGGCCACCCAGCTTGCTGCGTTCAAGTACAGGAATGCGGGGCAGGTCTGTATTTCGCCGACGCGCTTCTTCGTCCAGTCGGGGTCTTACGAGGCGTTTCTCGATGCTTTCGTGCGCAAGGCGAATTCCCTGAGAGTGGGCGCCGGTGCGGACAATGCGGAGATGGGCCCGCTTGCGACCAGCCGGCGCGCCGATGCGGTTTCCGCACTGGTGAGCGAGGCTGTAGCCGATGGCGCGACCCTTCATGCAGGCGGCCGCAAACTGGGCAATGCCGGATATTTTTACGCGCCCACCGTGCTTGGCGATGTTCCGCAGACAAGCCGCATCATGAAGGAAGAGCCGTTCGGGCCGGTCGCTCTGATCAATCGTTTCGGGGATGATGACGAGGCCATCAGGCTTGCCAATGCTACCGCTTACGGGCTGGCCGGCTACGCGTTCACGCAATCGTCGCGGCGTGCCGCACTGGCTGCAAGGGGCGTGAAGGTCGGCATGCTGTCGATCAATCATTTCGGTCTGGGGCCCATCGAAACACCGTTTGGCGGGGTGGGCGACAGCGGCCATGGCCGCGAAGGCGGCAGCGAAGGGCTGGACGCCTATCTGGATACGAAATTCGTGAGCCAGCTGTCGGCCTGACCGGATCGACCACACATTCCGCGCAGCCCGCGAAATCGGGATGTGCAAACCACCATGCTGCCACGGCCTTACGGCGATCAGGTGCGAAGCAGAACCAATTCGGGAGAGTTCAAGTGTCGGAAACCAAGTCCAGCGCCACAGCGCCGCTAGCCGGGGTCAAGGTCGTCGAGTTCTGCCATGTCGCCGCCGGGCCTTTCTGCTCCATGCTGCTTGCCGACATGGGGGCCGACGTCATCAAGGTGGAATCGCCCGATGGTGATACAATGCGTCAGTGGCCACCTCACAGCGACGGCTTCAGCGAGAATTTCGCTTCCCTCAACCGCAACAAGCGTTCGATCGCTCTCGATCTCAAGAACCCCGCCGACAATGCCATTGCCGTACGGCTGATCGGGGAAGCGGATGTCGTTGTGGAAAACAACCGGCCGGGCGCGATGCAGCGTCTGGGGCTCAGCTATGACAGGTTCGCGCAGGAGATGCCCAGCCTGATATACTGCTCCCTGTCAGCTTACGGGCAGGACGGGCCCCGTGCTGGAGAAGGCGGTTTCGATCTCACCGTGCAGGCGATGTCGGGCATCATGAGCGTGACCGGCAATGAGGGAGGCGAACCTGTCAAATGCGGCATCCCGATCTCGGACTTCGCAACCGGGCTTTATGCAGCCTTTTCCATCGCCTCACTGCTGACGCGGGTCAGGCAGGGCTGCAAGGGGGGCTATATCGACGTGTCCATGCTGGGGGCCAGCCTCGCCATAGCCGCTCTTCAAACCAGCGAATATTTCGCCAGCGGCCGGGATCCGCGCGCGCTGGGCGCGGCCCATCCCCGCAATGCGCCTTATGAAGCCTTCACCGCTTCCGATGGCAGCTTCGTGCTGGCGGCCGGCAACGACCGGCTGTGGCGCAGCGTGTGCGAGGTCGTCGGCCGCCCGGACCTGTTTGAAGACGAGCGTTTTGTGACCACGATCGACCGCGCGCGGAACCAGAAGGAACTTGCCCGGATTTTGAACGGCGAGTTCGCGCGCCGTACAGTTGCCGAACTGCTGGAAGATCTGAGACGTGCAGGGGTGCCGTGCAGTTCCATCAACAGCTATTCCCAGGCCCTGTCGGACATTCAGGTCGAGCACATGGGATGGGTCCGGGAAATGGCTCTGCCAAATGGTGTGCATACACGCACCTTTGCAAGCCCGGTGAGGATCGATGGTCAGTCGCCGCCGATTTACAAGGCGCCTCCTGCTCTCGATGAGCACGGGGAAAGCATTCGCCGGTCCCTGCTGACCCCAGCGATATGAAACGAGTTCGTGAGGAGAACAAGATGACGACCAACACCAAAAGGCTTCGGACCTTCCTCTCCCAGATGAGCAGGCTGGTTGAAGAGGCCGATGGCAACGAGCATGTCCTTCTGGAAAGGGGCAAGACCTATCTGGAAGCGCTGGTGGCGCATGATGACTGGCTGCCGGAAGAATGGGCCGCGGCCAATCCGGACCGCTACCAGCAGCACCTGCTTTACTGCGATCCGCAGGACCGCTTCTGCGTGGTCAGCTTTGTCTGGGGACCGGGGCAGCAGACGCCCATCCACAACCACACGACCTGGGGGCTGGTGGGAATGCTGCGCGGAGCCGAAATCTCGGAAGCTTACGAGATGCAGGATGGCAAGCCGGTGGCTGGTGAAACCGAACGTCTTGACCCCGGTCAGGTCGTGATGGTGTCGCCCGATGTCGGCGACATCCACAAGGTCTGGAATGCGTGCGACGATCGCGTCTCGATCAGCATTCATGTCTATGGCGGTGATATCGGAGCGATCGAGCGCAATGTGTTTCCGCCAGAGGGCGGCATGAAGTCGTTCATCTCAGGCTATTCCAACTCGGTCATGCCAAACATCTGGGGCACTCAGGCCTGAAATGCCCCTGACCATCCACAAAGCAGATGTCCGCATGACGCTGACTCTTTCGCGGCCGGAACAGGGCAATGCCCTGTCGCATGATCTTGTCGAGGCTCTGCATCGCGGGCTCGATGAGGCCCTCGGCAACGGAACGAGAATGCTGGTCATCGAAGGGGAAGGGCGCAATTTCTGTACCGGCTTTGATCTTGCCGGCATCGAGGAGGCACCCGATGCTGACCTGCTGATGCGCTTCATCAGGATCGAGCAGCTTCTGGCGCGCCTGTGGTCGGCGCCCTTCGCAACGCTGGCAATCGCCGGAGGCCGCTGCTTTGGCGCCGGAGCGGATCTTTTCGCCGCCTGTTCCACGCGGCTTGCGCTTCCCGATGCGTCCTTCAGCTTTCCGGGTGCTGCCTTCGGGCTCGTTCTGGGAACCCGCCGGCTGGCGGCGCGGATCGGGGAAGACGAAGCACTTTCAATCATTGCCTCCGGCGAGACTGTCGATGCAGAGAAGGCGCTGGAAATTGGGCTTGCGACCGGCCACGTGACGGAAACCGAACTGGAAATGATGGTGGAGAAGGCCACGGCCGCCGCTGTCCGGCTCGATCCCGAAACCTTCGCCGCAATTCGCTGTGCGGCAGGCGATGACCCGGCCCTTCTCGACCGGGATCTGGCGGCGCTGGTGCGCTCCGCGGTGCGGCCCGGTCTGGCGCAGCGTATCTGCGACTATCGCGCGGCCATGAAACGCAAACACATGCAGGACAAGTCCGCACGGCCTTCGTCCACTCATTGAAACAAGCCAAGCATACGGAGCAAACAGGATGACTACGCTTTCTGGTGGCGCAGCGCAGCCACGGGGAATACTCGCGCCGCGATCAGTCGCCGTCATCGGTGCCTCGGAAGACCTGACCAAATTCGGTGGCCGCATCTACAAGAATCTGGTCCACCATCGCTTTTCGGGCGCCATCTATCCGATAAACCCGAAGCGGGAGCAATTGCTTGGCATCAGGTGCTATCCCTCCATCGCGGATACGCCAACCCCGCCGGATATGGCCGTGATGGCGGTGCCGCGGGATGCCGTCAAGGATGCGGTGGAGGCCTGTGGTGCGGCCGGCACGCGGGCGGCGATCGTCATCACCGCCAAGTTTTCCGATGCGGGCCCGGAAGGCGCGGAACTGGAGCGTCAGGTCGTGGCGGCCGCCAACCGCCACAACATGCGCATCATCGGTCCCAACTGCCTTGGCATCATCAGCCCGGCGAACGATCTCGTCCTGTGCGCTTCGCCAGCCCTGTTCGTGGATGAAATGCCGAAGGGCGACATCGGTCTGGTGAGCCAGAGCGGTGCTTTGATGGCCACCATATTCGACAAGGCCATGGCCCGGGGGCTGGGCTTTTCGCACTGCTTCTCCATCGGCAATCAGGCCGATATGGATATGTGCGATTTCGTCGACTATCTGATCGAGGACGAGCGCACGCGCGTCATATGCAGCTATATCGAAGGGATCAGGGATCCGGCGCGCTTCATCGAGGCGGCCCGGCGCGCCCATGCCGCCGGCAAGCCATGGCTCGCCGTCAAGGCGGGGCGCACGGCCTTCGGCGCAGCCGCGGCCTTCTCGCACACCGCCAGTCTGGCCGGCAGCTATCAGGCCTTCGAGGCCGCCTGCCGGGATTGCGGCGTGCTGACGATGGACGACCCGGATGCAATGGTGCTGCTGGCTGCATCGCTGGCACGCTTCCCGCAGGCCCGGCCGAAGCGCGTCGCCATTGTCACGACGTCCGGTGGCGGTGGCGCCGTTACGGCCGACCGCCTCACCGATCACGGCATAGCGCTGGCGCAATTCAGCGCCGAGACGGCCAGTGAACTGTCCGAAATCTATCCCGCCAATGTCGCGGGCTCCAATCCCGTCGATCTCGGTTCCGCAAAGCAGGGTGGCTCGCTGGTTGTCGGGGCATCGACGCTGAAGCCGATCATTACCGACACCGGAAGCGATCTCATCCTGTCGGCGATCACCACGGCCCCGGATGTCGAGCTTCTGTGCCGCAGGTTTGACGAGGCCACCGTCGCTGCCCGGGACGAGGGCCATGTCAAGCCGCATATCATCGTGCTTCAGCAGGGGCAGTCGGCCGATGCGGCCAGATCGTTCCTTCGCTCGCAGAAGATCATCTACACGGACAGTCTCGATGACGCCATCCGGGCGACGGAAGCATGGGGCCGGCTTGCAGATACGAAGCCTGCCACGGCGCCGGCGCGCCCGGCGGCCATGGAGCCGGTAAGCCTGCCCGAAGGCTTGTCCGGAAGTGTCGGTGAGGCGGAAGCAAAAGCGTTCCTTGGCGAAAACGGCGTGCCCGTCAATCGCGGCCAGATCGTCGGCACTGCGGAGCAGGCGAGCGAAGCTGCGGCGCTGCTGGACGGCCCCTTCGTGGTGAAAGTGGTGTCTCCTGACATCGTGCATAAATCGGACGTCGGCGGTGTCGTGCTCGGCCTCGAAACGCCGGACGATGTGGCGCGGGCCGTAACCCGGATGGGCGCATCCATCGCGCAGAAGCTTCCCGATGCGCGTATCGAGGGTTTTCTGGTTCAGGAAATGCGCACCGGCAAGGTCGAACTGCTGGTGGGCGCCCGCAACGATCCGCAGTTCGGCCCGATGATCATCGTCGGCGCCGGCGGCGTTCTGGTTGAGCTGCTCAGGGATGTGGCGGTGGCGATGGCCCCTGTCTGCGAGAAGAAGGCACGATCGATGATCGAAAGCCTGCAGATCGCAAAGCTGATGCAGGGCTTCAGGGGCAGCGCGGAACTCGACATCGATGCCGCTGCGCAGGCCGTGTCGCGGATCAGCTGGATCGTATCGGACATCGGCCCCCGCTTCTGCGAACTCGACGTGAACCCGCTTCTTGTTGCAGAAGCCGGAAAGGGTTGCGTGGCCGTCGACGCCCGCATTCTGCTCGACGACAACTGATATCCGGCGGCCGGAGCGGCCCGGACGGACATGCACAGCACTGGAGGACTTAATGTCAGCACTGGACGTAAGACTGGATGGCAGGACGACCATCTTCACCATCAACCGCCCGGAGAAGATGAATGCCATCAATGCCGAGGTGGCGAATGAGATGCAGCGGCGCTTTGCCGAATTTGACGGCTCGGATCAGCGGGTCGCGATCATCACGGGCGCAGGGGAAAAGGCTTTTTCTTCCGGCGCCGATGTCTCGGACATTCCCGAACTCTGGCGCTGCATACCAACGATCGGCATCGTCACGGAAAAGCCTGTCATATGCGCTGTCCATGGCTGGTGCGTCGGCGGGGCGCTGGTGATGGCCGCAATGGCGGATCTGTGCGTGGTGACCGAGAACACCCGTTTTTCCTATCCCGAAGGTAAGGTCGGGCTGACAGGCGGCATGATTGCCACGCTGGCAGGGCGCATACCGCATAAGATGGCCATGGAGATCATGCTGCTTGGCCGAACCGTTTCCGGCCGCCGCGCCTGCGAGATCGGACTTGCCAATGAGGTGGTCGAAGACGGCAGGCATCTGGAAGCCGCGCTGGCGATGGCGCGCGAGATGGAAGATATGGCGCCGCTGGTGCTGAAGACGCTGAAGCGCTTCGTCGTCGAGCATACGCTTATCCAGACACCTTCGGAAAAGCTTGCGCGCGCCCAGCGCGACCTTGCCGTCGTCCGCACCAGCGCAGACCTGAAGGAAGGCGTTGCGGCGTTCCGGGAAAAGCGCAAGCCGGTGTTCAACGGCAGATAGAACCGATCCGCCATTTCCCGGCCGCCTTCAGGCCATGGACTGCCTGTGGGGCCGGTCCGCGCCGGCCGACGTCATTGCTGTGTCGGTCAAAGGGGCATCTTGCCGGCGGCTGCCACAGCCTCTGAACCTCCCCGCACGGCCGCCGGCGCATCGTTGCGGCGAGGTTTGGCGCAGGCGACCGGACCTGAAGCGTGTCGCGATCTTTCGGATTCGCTCCTTCCGCTCTAAGCCGTTGTTTTAACGCATGTTACTATCCCGAAACCGATACGCTCTTTCGAGCGGGATGCTTTAACTGTCCGGCGGCAATTGACTTGCCGGGCGTCCATGTTATCGGGAGCGCGGTTATGGTTCTTTCGTTGTCTCCGGAGAGCGAAAGCTAAGAGGGAATCCGGTGAAAATCCGGGGCTGCCCCGCAACTGTAAGCAGAGAGTGCGCCGTCGCTCATTGTCACTGGCTTTGCCGGGAAGACAGACGGTGCATGATGACCTGTGAGCCAGGAGACCTGCCTGACCATGGAAGTTCGGTGGGCGGGGTGGACCACTGGAATGTGCGGCATTCGGTAGAGGAAACCGGACGCGGCATCCGTCTTGCGAACCCCGTTGTTAAAGAGAGGGGGAGCAATGGCTGTCTTCACATATTCTACCACAAACAATACGGGTCGCCGCAGGCCGGGCTTTATCGCATGGCTTGGCCTTGGGGTGGCAATGATCGCTCTGGCAGGTCCGGGAAATGCTTTCGGGCAAACGAGAGCCGAGCAGAGCACGGAGGACATTGAAGGGGCGCGGGCTCCTCTTTTGACGCCCGAAGAAACCATTCTTCTGGAGCGCATAACCGTCACTGCCCAGCGCGGCCCGAACGAACTGTTCAACGTCGCGCAGAACGTCACCATCCTGACCGGCGAACAACTCGACAGCAGGGCCGTTCGCGATATCGACGACATGGTGCGTTATCTTCCCGGTCTGAGCGTCGACCGCGAAACCTCCCTCAACAATCCCTATGGCCAGCTTGGTTCGTTCAGCATCCGGGGCGTCGGCGGCAACCGGGTGCAGATCCTTGTCGATGGCGCGCGGGTTCAGGAACAGACGATCTACGGCAGCCGCGACTTCGCCGATCCCTTCAACATGAAGGCGGTTGAAATCGTTCGCGGTCCGTCTTCCGTGCTGTGGGGGGCGGATGCGCTGGGCGGCGTCGTTTCGTTTCGCACTCGCGATCCGCAGGATTTGCTGGATGGTTCCGACAAGCCATGGGCGGGTGAAATCAAGAGCGCCTATGACAGCTTCGACGGCAGCTTCCGCAAGCAGTTCACGGCGGCGGCCTCGCAGGGCGATTTCCAGATGCTGGCGAGTTTTGGCCACCTGTCCGCCCATGAGCCACGGCTGAGGAATGCGCGCGCCGACGGCGGCATCTGGGGATGTCCGCGTCCGGCCTCTTTCGGCTGTGACAAGCTGTTCGATGCCGACACCTACGCATGGAACGCGCTCGGCAAGCTGATCTGGACCCCCGAAGATCACGAGTTCAGGCTGACCGGGGAGTTCTTCAGGCGCCACACCGAAGTCGATCAGGTGTGGGACGCTTTTGCCGCCTCCAGCGGCTATGCCAGCGCCAGCTATCCGCGCGAGCTGGACATGCAGAGGACGCGTCTGGCGCTGGAGCACAAATGGACGCTCAACACGCCGCTGCTCGACGAAATCAAGTGGCAGCTGTCCTATTCACCGCAGAAGCGCGACACATCGGGCACGCAGACACGCATCTTCGCCACGCGTACGGACACATACACGCCCGTGCGCAATTATGGCGAAACCTTCCTTGAGGCGGATGTGCAGCTGACCAGCCGTTTCGCCACCGGCGGCATCGCCCACAAGCTGATCTACGGTTTCGACGGCGATCTGACGGATTCCTCCTATGACGGCTATAATATCGTCCACCGATCCGACACCGGCGCGACGACGATCCAGACCAATCAGGGCTACAACTTCCCCGAAGTGAAGACCCGCCGGGCGGACTTCTACATTCAGGATGAGATGGAACTGCTGGACGGGCGGCTCAGGATCACGCCCGGCGTTCGCTTTGCGACCTACAGGATCGATCCCACCGGGGACACGGGATACAAGCCCCTTCCCGGCAACGAGCCCGAGGTGACGAGCAACACGAAGCTCATCAAGAAGCTCGGCCTGATCTACGAGCTGGACGACAGCTATTCAGCCTATGCCTCCTATGGTGAAGGCTTCAAGATGCCGACGTCGCAGCAGATGTTCGTTTCGGCCAGCGACCCGTTCATCGGCGGCATCGTTCTGCCAAATCCCGGTCTGAAGCCGGAATCGGTCAGGAACTACGAGATCGGCCTCAGAGGGCTGTTCGATCGCGGAAGCTTCAGCGCCGGTGTCTTCTATGCCGACTATCAGGATTTCATTCGCGGGCCGATGAATCTCGATCCCACGCGGCCCAATGTCTGGACCTATGACAATGTCGAGGATGTCAAACTGTGGGGCATCGAGATCGCCGGCGAATATGAGTTCCATGCCGACTGGTGGGCATCTGCGGCGATCTCCTACCAGCATGGCACGCAAAGGGTGGCGGGCGGAAAGAAGACGCCCTTCGACGGGGCCGTGCCGCTGACGGCGGTGCTTGGCCTGCGCCATTTCATCGCCGACTGGAATCTGGAAGCGGAGGTTCTGGGCACCTTTGGCGCAGCGGTGACCCGCCGCGCCAGCCCGAACGCCTTCCTGCCGGGTGGCTATGCGGTGTTCGATGCCTATCTGAACTGGAAGCCGCGCAACAATCTGGAGCTCAACGCGGGCATCCAGAACATGTTCGACACGCGCTACTTCCGAAACAGCCTCTACGGTTACGATGTCACCCCTGCCTCCGCCGCCACGGCGGGAGCGCGCCCGCTTGAGGCGCAGGTTGCGCCGGGGCGCACCTTCAAGCTGGGAGCAACGCTGCGCTTCTAGCAAACAGCAGCAGACAAGCCGTCATGGGTGACGGCCTGTCTGCTCTGTCCGATGGTCGTGTCGAGAACGGAACCTGACGATGATTGAGATACTGCGCCATGTCTCGCGGATCCTGAAGCTGTGTACCAGCGGCAGGGGCGGCAGGATTACGCTGCTGATCTATGGTGTGGTTCTTGTTCTGGAACTGGCTTCCATCGTCGTTGCCCTGCGGGTCATCGACTGGACCAAGGATTTCTACGACGCGCTCCAGCAGATGAACGCGGCCGAAGCGCTGCACCAGACCTGGATCTTCGCGGCCATCGTGGTGGCGGAGGCGTCGAGAAACCTCTGTTCCATCTATTTCCGCAAGATGCTGGAAATACGCTGGCGCGAGGCGCTGACGGCGCGCCTGCTCGACAAATGGCTGCAAGGGGGCCACTACCACCGCATACAGGAGTTCACCGAAGGCGGCCTTCTGGACAATCCCGACCAGCGTATCGCGGAAGACAGCCGGATCTTCATTTCCGGGAATGTCGCCGACAGCACCACCGCTTCCGGCTTCGTTCCCCTGTCGCTCGACATCGTCACGCGCATGGTGGGGCTCATATCCTATGCGAGCGTCTTGTGGGGGCTCTCCGGCTTTGCGCTCGATCTTGGCGTGCTCGGCGTCGACTGGTCGCTGCCGCGCTACATGGTCTGGTTCGCCTTTGCCTATGTCATTCTCGCCATCGCAATCACCCATCTGCTCGGGCGGCCGCTCAAAGAGCTGTATTTCAGGCAGCAGCAGCGTGAAGCCGATTATCGCTTCGGGCTCGTTCATGTTCGCCGCAATGCCGATCAGATCGCGCAGCTCGATGGCGCCGCTGCGGAACGTCGCGAACTCGACAGGCGGTTTGGCCGGATCGTGGCCAACTGGCGGCGCCTCATCGGGCAGGAACTGCGGCTGAGCTCCTTCACCTATCCCTATTATTACACGGCGCTGCGCATCCCCACTTTCCTTGCCATGCCGGCCTATTTCGCCGGTGCGCTCACCTTCGGCGGCATGATGCAGATCAGCTCGGCCTTCGCGAAGGTGGTGACGACCCTGTCATGGTTCATCTTCTCCTATCGGCCGCTTTCGGAACTGGCCGCCGCCGCGAAGCGCCTGGGTGGGCTGATCGAATTTCTGGACAGGCCTCCGCAAGCCGTCGCACCCGCCATCTCGGCAGGGTCATCGCCCGACGGAGTTTTTCGCGCACAGGCGCTGGAACTGGCCGCTCCCGGCACGAAACCCTTTCTGGCTCTGCCGGAACTTCGTCTCAACCGGGGCGAGTCCATCTGGCTGAGCGGGCCTTCCGGGGTCGGCAAGACCACGCTGGGCAAGGCCATCGCCGGTTTGTGGCCACATGGACGCGGTGAGGTGCTCTTCCCGGCGTCCGGCTTCTTCGTCATTCCCCAGCACCCCTATCTGCCGCTGGGCGATGCGGTGGAAGCGGTCTGCTATCCCCTGCCTGTTTCGGCTTTCAGCGATCAGGAGATCGACGCCGCACTGGAGGATGTCGGGCTGAAACCTGACGTCATCCGGGCCATGGGACCCGAGGATCTGACCACGCTTTCAGGCGGCGAACTTCAAAGGCTGGTTCTGGCCCGGCTCTTCCTGCACAGGCCGCAATGGGTCATCATGGATGAGGCGACGAGCGCGCTGGACCGGGCGGCGGAAGAAAAGATCTTCCTCCGCCTGAGCCGGAAGCTGGCAGACACCGGGTTCATCGTCATCTCGCATCGCCGGCCGGAGGGGTTGGGGCATGTCAGCGAAGTCGACCTTTCCCTGCACAGCCTGAAATCCGATCCGCAGCCCGGCCTCCCGCACTTGCAGGAGGCAAGCGCATAGCGCTTTTTATCGGCGGGATGTCGTCCTGATGAACCGCGTCAGGCCGGGATTGCCACGGGCGTTCTTCCGCAAATCCGGTCGAGCAGGGCATGCCAGGAGTGCGCCTGAGCGCTGCCGGGGCGGCGTTCGCCGAACACCCATGCGATCTGATCGCCCTGATCGTCAAACAGCTCGATGGACCTGATTTCGCCATCGATGGTCGGCTTGGACACGAGCCAGCAGCTCGCTGCATGGGATCTGGCGATCTCAAGCCCGAAGGTCTCGTCTTCCACCGAAAGGCGCTTCGCCGTTACGCTGACAGTGTTCACCTGTCCGATATGGATCTGCACGTTGCCCGGCGAACCGACGAAGATCATGACGCCTTCGCCCTGTCTGGCTGCTTCCTTCAGCACCTCGAAGAACAGCTCGGTATCGACCTGCCAGGCCAGATCGTCCGGCACCAGCCGGTAGCTCTGGGTGCGCTGCGCGCCGTGGCGGCGGGCCAGCGCGAAAATATCATGGGTGTCGAGCATGGAGCGCCACTGCGCGGCCAATGCCGCCACATCGATTTCGGCGTCGTCGGGTGCAGCCGGGGGCGGGGAAGGGCGGTGCACACCAATCCGGGGGTTCTGATCGCTGTCCCTGAAACGCTGCGCAAGCTCGCGCAGCTTTTCACCGCCGGCCGGCGTGCACGCAAGAACATGCAGGACAGACCGCCCGCAGGAATCGAATATGTGCAGCCCGTCAGCGTCGTATCCGGCTATCTGTGCGCCGGCAAAGAAGCCGTGCGTCCAGCTTTCCAGTCTGATGCGCAGGTTGATGTTGCGGTCGAGAACGACGGGGCGTTCCTCATTCCACATGATCCGGTCGAAGACGCCATGCTTGCGATGGGTTGCGGCAGGATTGCGGGTCACGACGGTAACTTCCCCCGCTTCCGGCAGGGCCTGCACAATGCCTTCCCAGTCGGTATCCAGCCGTATGACGCTTTCTCCGACCAGAGCCGCCATCAGGTGCGCTTCGGTGACAGCGTGCGCGGCTGCGAAATCGGGTACGCCAGACGGGGTCCGATCCGCCAGATTCCGTCGCCACAGCGCGGCCAGACCTTCGGTGTCGACCGGCTCGAAAAGTTCGGCCGGGGTGGGGCGGGCGAGCAGCTTCACCTCGGTGCGCGTCTGTTTCGCGGCGTTCCAGTAGGGCGCTACGTGGATGCGACTTTCATCGATGTGACCGAGCTTGCGCCAGTGAGCGCGGGCAATCTGGAAGGCGGTCAGTTCAGCGCCGAGCCAGCAGGCGACACGGCCCGTTTCGGGAACGGGCGTTTCCACCACCGCTTGCGCCAGCAGCCGGCCATGCGGCAGGCCGGGCTCGCCATCGCGCTGAAGCCATCGTATTTCCATGCCGGCCGGCGCTTGCAGAACCTGCCGCTCCTGCGCATTGGCGATTTCGATCAGCACAAGCCCGCGGGCATCATGAGGCAGATTTTCCAGCATGCGCGCGATCGGGGGCAGGGAAGATTCATCGCCGGCAAACAGATACCAGTCGGCTTCATCGACAGGGCGGCCAATGGGGCCGATGATGCCCAGAAGAGCATCCGCCTTCACATTTTTCGCCCATGAAGCGGCGACCCCGTCCCCGTCATGCAGGAAGAAGTCGATGTCGACTTCACCGGCATCGGCACGAATGTTGCGCAGGGTGTAAGCCCGTATCGGCATCCGCGCCTGTCCCCGGTTCCAGACCGGGCGGCCATCGGCGCTGACATGCGGCCATTGTGGCTGGTCGTCTTCGGGAAACAGCAGCCTTGCGTGCAATCCGCTGCCAGCCAGCGGCCCGACGTCGGCTCCGGCAAGCGTCACCCGCCGCATGGTGGGCGTCAGATCCACCCACCGGCATACCCTCATGATGCGCAACGGGCGCTCGTCTGCGGTCCCCATCCAGTCCTCTCCCGAACACCGAAGCCTGCCTGTGGCGAGTACAGTATTCCGCCCGCGGTTGAAAGCTCGGTGAAAATCCCGGGGATGAAGGGGCCTGATACGGGGAGATTGCGGGCGCTGCCTTCGCCTTTGGTTTGCGGCGCTGCGCAGCCCCATGCCATGAGGGAAGCGCAGGCCGTCCAGCGGTGTCAGGCCACGCTATCTAGAGCTTTCTGGATATGGGAAATGTCCCGTGCAGTCGCCGCTCCTCATGATGGGCGACTGCGCGCGTGAGTGCTTCTGCCGAGAACTGGATATCGGTTGCGATGGCCTGTGCGGCCACCGAGGCATTGCGTGTCCGCAAGGCCCCGATCAGCTTCTCGTGATGAGGCAGGCCATCGGCCGGCGTGGCGAAGTCCGGATAGATGGTGACGAGGTAGGAGCCGACCGTGAGCCACAGGCTCTCGATCATCTTCAGCAGCGTCGGCATTCCCGCCGCTTCATAGAGGGTGAAATGCACCTTCCAGTTCGCCTCGATCATGGCCGTGTAGTCCTTCGCGGCGAAATGGTCGACGAGTTCGTTGTGGAAAGCCTCGATGCGATCGACGGTCTCGTCATCGATGATCGCGGTTGCGGCCTCGGTGGCGAGCTTCTCCAGCGACAGGCGGATGGCCGTGATCTCTGCCACGCGCTCCGGCGTCAGGGCGGGAATGCGCACCGTGCGGTTCTGGTCGAGTTCGAGAATACCCTCGGCCACGAGGTTGAAGAGCGCCTCGCGCGCCGGCGTCATGCTGACATTGAGCACGGCGGCGACGGCCCGGATGGTGATTTTCTCGCCGGGACGGAAATTGCCGGCCATCAGCGCGCTGCGCAGGCTGCGATGCGCCATGCCGCCCAGCGTTTCCTGCCGGTCAATCGGATCGATAGCCTTCAAGCCGGACACTGCATTCTCCGTCAGCCCCTCACCGCGACCGCGCTGATTTCAACCAGAACACCGGGCACCGGAAAACCCACGACCACAACCGTATTGGCCGGCCGGATGTCCCCGAATGTCTCGCCGAGCGCCGCCCCCACGGCCGGCATCAACTCTGCGCCGGCAATATAGGTGGTGAGCTGGACGATGTCAGCCCGCCTGAAATCCGCCTGTGCAAGGGCTGCCTCGATATTGGTTACGATCTGGCGCACCTGCATGGCCGCGTCGGGATCGATCGTGCCGGTGGCGTAATTCATGCCCACCGTGCCGGAAACGAAAGCCTGGCTCCCGGTCACCACGGCTCTGGAATATCCATAGGCCGCCTCGAAATGCGAGCCGGAGGAGATGTTACGACGCGTCATGGCCAGCTTCCTGTTCGTCGGGATCCATGCCGAGATAGGCGATGCCTATGCGGCGGTCGTTGAGGATATCGGCCGCGGAGCCGGAAAACTCGTTCTGGCCCATTGCCAGCACATAGCCGCGGTCGGAGATTTCGAGCGCGCCATAGACGTCCTGCTCCACCATCAGCACGGTGATGCCGAGCTTCGCGGGCAGTTCCTTCACGCTGGCAAACATGTCGGCCGTGGCGGAGGGCGACAGCCCGGCGGACGGCTCGTCGAGCAGCAGCAGGCGGGGGCCGGCCATCAGCGCCGAAGCGAGCGCCACGGTCTGGCGTTCGCCACCGCTCATGGTGCCCGCCTTCTGGCGCATGCGCGGAGTCAGTATGGGGAAAATGCCGACCAGTTCCTCGATGCGCCGCGACACCGCCGCTCGGTCGAGCGTATAGCCGCCCAGCTCCAGATTCTCGCGAACGGTCATGCCTTTGAACGTGTTGGCAAGCTGGGGAACGAACCCGAGCCCGAGCCCGACCAGCTCTTCCGTCTGCCTGCCGAGGATGCTGTGGCCTTCAAGGCGCATTTCCCCCTTCGACCACGGCACGTAGCCCATGATCGACTTGAGCAGCGTGGACTTGCCGCAACCGTTCGGTCCGATGATCGATACGATCTCGCCGGCAGAAACCGACAGATCCACCCCGTGCAGCACCTGTGCCGGACCGTAGCCGGCGCGCAGGTTCGCGACTTCAAGCAACGGCTGCATGGCGCTTCCCCAGATAGACCTCCAGCACGCGCGGATCGCGCTGCATCTGCGCCGGCGTGCCGGAGGAAAGATTGCGGCCGGCGCTCAGCACGAACACATGATCGCAGGCCCCGCTGATGAACTTCATGTCGTGCTCGATGATGAGGAAGGTCTTGGCCGACCGGTCGCGCAGATCGCGCACCATGGAGACGAATTCGCGCACCAGCGTGGGGTTCACGCCGGCCGCCGGCTCGTCCAGCATGATGAGATCCGCGTCGCACATCACCGCGCGGCCGAGCGCCAGAAGCTTCTGCTGGCCGCCGGACAGATTGCCGGCATATTCGTTGGCGACCCGCGTCAGCTTCAGCGTTTCGAGGATTTCGCGCGCCCGGCCGAGCTGAGCCGTCTGCTGCGTCCTGATCGCGGCGCGGCGCAACAGCGCCTGCAACGGCAGCTCGCCGGTCTGACCGGCTGCCGCCATCAGCATGTTTTCCAGAACCGTCATGCGTTTGGTGGCATGGCCGTTCTGGAAGGTGCGCACCAGCCCGAGCCGCGCGATCCGGTGCGGAGCCATGCCGCCGATCTGCTCGCCCCTGAAACGGACCTGCCCGCTGTCGAACGGCAGGAAGCCGCTGACGCAGTTGAACAGCGTGGACTTGCCGCAGCCATTGGGGCCGACCAGCCCCACGATGCTGCGCTCGGCGACTTCCAGCGAAACGTCCTGAAGCGCGTGGAAGCCGGAAAAGCTCTTGGACAGGCGCTCAACGGCCAGCAGGGGTGTCGCCATCTGCGAACTCCTTCTTGCGTTCGGGGAACAGGCCGTCGGGGCGGTAAACCACGATCGCCATGATCAGCAGGCCGATCACCACCATGCGCAGGCTGGCGATCATCTGCGGGTCGAGCGCGATGACATCCTTGAGGAAGCGCGTGCTGTTGAGGAACACGGTGACGACCGCGACGCCGACGACCGAGGCCGCGAGATTGCCGCGACCTCCGATCATGACCATGGCCCAGATGATGATGGTGACGGTGGGCAGGAAGTCGGCCGGCGAAATGAAGGTCAGGTAATGGGCATAAAGCGCGCCGGCGAGCCCGATCAGCAGGCCGCCGATGGCGAGCGCCCGCACCTTGATGGAGAACACGGGCTTGCCGAGCGACAGGGCCAGATCATTCTCCTCGCGCACCGCCTTGAGCACGCGCCCGAACGGCGAGGATACGAGAAGGCGCAGCGCCAGATAGCATGCGATCGCCAGCAGCCAGACCAGCCCGCAGAAGGCCGCCGTCTGATATCCGGCCGGCACGATGGCATCGAGCGGGCGCGGTATGCCGACCAGACCGAACGAGCCGCGCGTCAGCCAGTCCTCGTTGAGCAGGATGAGGCGGATGACCTCGGCCAGCCCCACTGTGGTGATCGCCCAGTAGTGGACGTTGAGACGCTGCGTCGGCAGCGCGATCAGTGCCGAAACCAGCCCCGCCATCAGCGCACCGGCGAGCAGGCCCGCCCAGACCGGCACCCCGGCAAGGGTGAGCAGGCCGGACGTGTAGGCGCCGATGGCGAAGAAGCCGACGACGCCGAAATTGATCAGCCCGGCGATGCCGTACTGGAAATTGAGGCCGATGGCGGCAATCGTGTAGATGCCGATCATGGTCGCGAAATAAAGAACTATATCGGTCATCAGTCGCCACTCGTTCCCTGGAAGAGGCCGCGCGGCCGCAGGATGAGCACCGCCACCATTACGAGGAAGGCGACGGCCAGCTTGTATCCGGTATCGATGTAGAGCGGTCCGGATGCGAAGGGCAGGAACGACCAGTCGATGGCCAGCACGATGTTCTCGGCCAGCCCGATGATCAGCGCGCCCAGCATCGCGCCATGCACCGAGCCGATGCCGCCCAGAACGGCGGCCGCGAAGGCGGGCAGGATGACGCTGTAGCCCAGCTCCAGCGAAATCACCGTTTCCAGCCCGATCAGCGCGCCGCCGAGGGCTGCATAGCTGCCGACGATGAACCAGACCCTGGAGATGATCGCCTCGACGCGGATGCCCCGCGCCCGCGCCAGCTCGCTGTCGTCGGCCAGCGCGCGCATCGCCCGGCCAAGCCGCGTATGCGAAAGCAGCAGGTGGAAGCACAGCATGGCGATGACGCTGACGACGAGGATGGTGACCTGCGTGGAGGTTATGAAGCCGCCGGCGAAGGAAAAGCTGCGCGCCAGCGAGCCCTCGAAGGAATAGGATTTCGTGCCCCAGATCGCGCCGACGATGTTCTTGAGAAACAGCGAAAGCCCCATGGATGCGACCAGCAGCACAAGGCCCGGCGCGGTGCGCACGCGGGCGAACAGCGCCTTGTCGATGGCGACCGCGATGAAACCGGTGGCCACTGCGCTGACCGGAATGGCCAGCCACAGGTCGAGCCCCGCAGCGGACAGCGCATAGGCGAGATAGGCGCCGATGAGGGCCAGCTCGCCATGCGCGAAATTGGCGAACCGCAACAACGAGAACACCAGGGTGACGCCCATGGCGATCAGCCCGAGTTCGCTGGCGCGCACCAGCGAATTGATGAGTATCTGGGTGAGATTCATGTCGACGTCATTTTCCCGTTACGTCTTCCCTGCGTCCGGCCCCTGCAGCAGGTTCCGGGCGGGCGGCCTTTGTGCAAGGCCGCCCGCAACCGTTCAGTGGGCCGTATAGGGTTCGAGCTTGCCGGCCTTGATGACGAAGCTGCCATACTCCTGATTGTGCTGGATACCGTCCGCGTCGACGGACATGTCCGCATCCGAGACGCCGCGATAGATCTCGAAAGCCTTCGGCAGCGCGGCGGAAATGGCCGCGGGTTCGGCGGAATTCGCCAGATCCACGGCAAGCGCGGTCACCCATACGGCATCGTAGCCCACGCCGATGAACCAGTCGATGACCACATCGGAGCCCACGCGGGTCTCAAGCGAGGTCCTGAGCTGCTGGAAGCGTTCGCCGCGATCGGCCGCGATATCGAGCCCCTTCACGTCCTCGCAGGCCTCGGCGATGCAGGCGTTCACGATCTCGGCCGGATAGGGCTGATACCATGCGCCCTGCACGGTCTGCATGAGGCCCATTTCATAGGCCTGCTTGGTCAGCAGGCGGGCATTGTCGCCCCAGCTCACCGCAAGCACGATCTCGGGCTTGGGCGAGAACAGGCGCTGCAGCTCGGCGCGGTAGTCCGGCTGGCCCGCCTCGTAGCGGACTTCGGAGACCACCTCGCCGCCATTGGCGGCGACCGCTTCCTGCATGCGCCTGGCAAGGCCGACGCCATAGGCGTCGTTGGCCACGATGATGCCGACCTTTTTCTTGCCGGTGTCTTCCATGGCGAATTTGGCAAGGGCCGCGCCCATCACCTCGTCCGTGGCGATGATCGAGAAGTAGCCCTTGCCGAGCGAACGCACATCCGGCGACGAGGCGGTGAGGCCGACATGCGGAATATTCTTCGACAGCGAGTAGGACGCGGTTGGAATGGTGGTGGCGCTGCCGACGGTTCCAAGCACGACCGGAACCTTGTCGACGTCGACAAGCTTGCGGATGCCGTCCATGGCGGCCTGCGGGCTGGACTCGTCGTCCTCGATGACGAGCCGGAACTGCCGCGAGGGCGACAGCGCGTTCACTTCTTCCAGCGCCGTCTGCATGCCGAGCACGACGTTGTTGCCGCCACGGCCGAGGCTGCCGGTCATGGACAGAAGCACGCCGATGTCGACCGTCTGCGCATCCTGCGCCTGAACGGCCGGTGTGGTCATAAGCATCGGCAGGGAGATGGCTGAGAAGGCCAGTGCCTTCAAAATGGATCGTCTGATCATGTCAGTGTTCCCTCATAGGTTCGATATCTGGCAGTGCGGTCCGTTGAGGACTTCTTGTTGCCTGCGCCTAGAGCACGCTCTCGGCAGTCAGGAAGTATTTCTTCTCGAAACGATCGAGCGAAAAATCCGCCCTTGGCAGCGAGCAGGCGCCGGTCTGCGCCAGTTCGGCCGCCATTTCGCCAAGCGCCGGGCCGGCGCCGAAGCCATGGCCGCTCAGGCCGGAGATCAGCACGATGCCGGGATGCTGCGGGAGCTGGTCGACGACCGGCAGGGCATCGGGCGTAACGTCGATCCGGCCCGCCCAGCGCCGCGCGATGCGCAGTTCCGCACCATAGCCGAAGCGCCGGCGCAAGGCGGCCATGCAGCGGTCGATGATGGCGGCGGTCGGTTCCGGCTCGGGCACGCGGATCGCATCGTAGCGCGAAGCGTCGTCGCCACGATAGGCGCTGCGCCGGCGCGGATCGTCGATGAAGTGACGGCCAAGGTTGATGCGCACGCCGGAGGGGCGCTTCAGCAGCGCCGGCACGAAGCGGGGCGCCAGCCTGATGCCGCGCGGGCTGATGTCGAAATCGAAAGGCCCGTCGGTGCCCGGACCGATGGTGAGCCCGCCATCCTTGCGCGGCCGCGCCAGCACGTCGGGCAGCCAGATCGGATGCGTCAGTCCATGATCGAAGGGCTCGGTGCTGGCAAGCGAAACGCGCAGATCGTTGAGCGGAAGCGAAACCCTGAACGGGGCGAGAAGGTCGGCGGCCCACACGCCGGCGGTCACGATCACACGCCCGGCCCCGATGAAACCGGCCTCCGTCTCGATGCCGCTGACATGCCCGCCCTGCGTGACGATACGCTTCGCGACGCAACGCTCATGGACGACGACGCCGCGCGACCGCACCAGCCCGGCCAGCGCCTCGGTGGCGAGGTCGGGCTCGGCCCAGGCGTCGTCTGCCGTGAACAGGCCGCCCTCGTAATTGCCGCGCAGCCGGGGCACGAAGGCCGACACCTCCTGCCGTGACATCACCTGCGAATGGAGCCCGGATTGCGCGGCAAGGGCTGCCCAGCGGCGCATCTTTTCAAGCTGTCCGGCGTCGGAGGTCGGGGCCAGAATGCCATCGTCGTGGAAGCCGATGTCGGTCGCGACCTCGGCGCTGATCTGCCGCCACAGCGCCAGCGCCCGCCGCGCCATCGGGATTTCCCGAAGATCGCGGCCCTGCTGGCGGATGAAGCCCGCGTTCCGGCTCGACTGCTCGCCGCCGATACGGCCCTTCTCAAGCACCGCCACGCGCAGGCCCTGCCGGTTGAGCAGCCACGCTGCCGAGCAGCCGACAATTCCTGCGCCAATGATTGCGACGTCGTAGTTCGACATGGGTGCTCTGTGACTTGTTGCTTGTTATAACAAATTGCAGGATGGGCGATTGCTGTCAACCCGGATTCCGCAGCGTCAGCTGTGCAGGATCAGAAAAACCGAAAACCGTGACAGGATCTGCCGGCAACCCAAGGGCTGTTCGCGGGGTCGAAACGCGGCGCAGGCTGCGTTCGTCCGCCGAACAGGAAGCCCGCTCAAGCATGCGACCACGCCATCGCGCATGCATTTGGCCGATGCGGGCCCGCACGGGCCAGGCTGAAAACAGCAACGGCCCGTCGCTTCATGCGCGACCGGATGTGCAGCTCCGCTTGTGATCGAGCAGGAAGCCCGGTGGGGGCACGGCGCACCGGCCGGGCTTGCCTGTCATGTCTCAGCCCGCTTCCCCTATCGATGCGCACAGGTCCGACAGGAACGCCGCCGCGGGGGCGCCGTCCACTGCCTGATGATCGAAGGTGAGCGACAGTCCCATGGATGTGCGCCAGATGAGCCTGTCATCCTCACCCCGGCAGGCGACTTCCTGCATGCGCCCGATGCCGAGTATGGCGATCTGCGGCGTGTTGAGGATGGGCGTGAAATAACGCACGCGCGACAGGCCGAGATTACTGACCGTGAAGGTGCCTTTCGTCATTTCGGGCACGGTCAGTCTGTTGGCCCTTGCCCGTTCCGCCAGATCGCGCCGCGCCGCGGCGCGCGCCTGCAGATCCATGGCCCCGGCATCGAAGATGGCCGGCGCCACCAGCAGGTTTCCCGGCAGCGCGATCGCCACGCCAAGGTGTATCGCCGCCGAAAGGTGCACCGCACCTTCCGACAGCGTGCCGTTCATATGCGGATGCCGCGCCAGCACCGTCACCACGGCATCGAGGATCAGATCCTCGACCGAGACCCGGACGCCATCCTTCTCCAGGGCGGCCTTGCGTGCCAGCAGAGCGTCGGCGAAGCAGTCCGCATGGTGGGTGAGCTGCGCCGTCTCGGCGAGGCTGCTGCGCATCTTCTGCGCGATCATGGCGCGCGCGCCGCGCAGCGGCACCACGCGGTCGGCGAGCCCGTGCGGATCGGATGACGTCTGCGTCATGGTCTTACCCGATCCTGCCTATGACATCGCCTTTGGAGACGATGTCATCGACCTTGCTGATGATGGTCAGGGGCCCGTCGGCCGGCGCCCTGACCTCATACTGGATCTTTGCCACCATGATCTCGGCCAGCAGCATGTCCTTCGTCACGGCGGCCCCGTCCGAGGCGAACCAGTTGGTCACCACGGCCTGCTCGTCGCCGTCCCACATGTCGTCGGCGATGGTGATGTCCGTTGCCATGCTCAGGCTCCTGCGATGGTGTCGAATGCGGCGACGATCTTGTCGGGGTTGGGCAGGCAGAACTGCTCCATCGGCCGCGAGAACGGGATCGGTACATCGGGATAGGCGACGCGGCGCGGCGCGGCCTTCAGCACCGAAACGTCGCGCTCGCACACCGAAGCAATGATTTCTCCCGAAACGCCGAAGCTGTGATAGTCCTCGTCCACGACGATCAGCCGGCCGGTCTTCTTCACCGAGTTGAAGACGGTGTCGCGGTCGAGCGGCACCAGCGTGCGCAGGTCCACCACTTCGGCGCTGACGCCCCTCTTCGCCAGCAGATCGGCCGCCTTGAGCGCATTGTGCACGCCCATGGCGAGCCCCACGATGGTCACATCCATGCCCTCGCGCACCACGGCCGCCTTGCCGAAGGGCACTTCGTAGCTCTCTTCGGGCACATTCACGGTGGCGCCCGGCTCGGTGCCCAGCCAGCCCATGCCCTGAAGGCCCTTGTGATACATGAAGATCACGGGGTTCTCGTCGCGGATCGCCGCCGTCATCATGCCCTTGGCGTCATAGGCGTTGGAGGGTGACACCACCTTCATGCCCGGCAGATGGGCGAAGGTGCCGTAGAGGCATTGCGAGTGCTGGCCGGCATCCGAATAGCCGCCGCCGGTCGAGGTCATCAGCACCAGCGGAACCTTGACGGACCCGCCGGAAAAATAGGTGTTCTTGGCCATCAGATTGTAGATGGCGTCCATGCACACGCCGAAGAAATCGACGAACATCAGCTCGACGATCGGCCGCATGCCGTCGGAGGCCGCGCCCACCGCCGCGCCGATGAAGCCCGTTTCGGAAATCGGCGTGTCGCGCACCCGCAGCTTGCCGAACTCCTCGACTAGGCCGCGCGTGTTGCCGAACACGCCGCCCAGCGTGCCGATGTCCTCGCCCATGACGAAGACGCGCTCGTCGACGCGCATTTCCTGCGCGATCGCCTCGGCCATGGCGCGCGCTATGGTCAGGCGCCGTTCATTGGTGGCGGAAACCTTGTCGTTCATTGTCTCTCTCCCGAAAAATCCGTGACTGGAAGCCGGACGCAGCCGGCGGTCATGCGAAAACCCGATCCAGCGCCTCTTCGGCGGCCGGATAGTCGCTGTTGCGGGCAAACTCGATCGCTGCATCGACGCGCGCCCGTGCCTTTGCGGCAAGCGCTGCATCGTCTTCTGCGATCAGGTCGCCGGCGGCGATCAGCCTTTCGCGCAGCCGCGGGATCGGATCCTTCGCGAACAGCGCGTCCTTCTCGCCCTTCGGACGGTAGCCTTCGGCATCGCCCATGAAATGGCCGGCGAGCCGCCAGGTCTCGATCTCGATCAGCGTCGGCCCGCCGCCCGCACGCGCACGCGCAATGGCCTCGCCGGCTGCCTCGAAGATGGCGAGGGGATCGTTGTCGGCCACATACACGCCCGGCATGCCGTAGGCGGCGGCGCGCACGTCGTTGCGCGGCACGGCGGTGGCGTCGGCCTTCGGCACGGAAATGCCCCAGGAATTGTCCTCGATCACGAAGATGACCGGCAGCTCCCACACCGCCGCAAGGTTGAGAGATTCATGGAAGGCGCCCTGATTGGCCGCGCCCTCGCCGAGAAAGGCGACCGCCACGCCCTCCCTGTTCGACATCTTGCGCGACAGGGCCGCACCGACGGCGGGCGCCATGCCCTGCGCGATGATGCCGGAACAGGAAAAGTTCACGGCCGGGTCGAAGATGTGCATGTGGCCGCCGCGTCCGCCGCTCAGGCCCGTCTTCTTGCCGAATATCTCGGCCGCCATGCGGTCGAGATCGACGCCCTTGGCGATGGCGACGTGATGCGGGCGATGCGTGGACGTGACGATGTCGCCGGCGTTCAGATGCGCGCATACGCCGACCGCACACGGCTCCTGTCCGTTCGACAGGTGCATCTCGCCCGGGATCGGGCCGTTGGCCATGTTGAAGGCCGGCGTCTTGCCCTCAAGATAGATCTTCTCGATGGTTTCCTCGAAATAGCGGCTGACGAGCATGTGCTCGTACATCCACAATTGCTGTTCCCTGTTCGGCTGCATATCGCTCTCCTCCAACAAACCGCACCCTGCCGCGGATGCGCTGCCTGTCGGAAAGCGAGATGCGTGCCAGTTCGAGAAAAGCCGGAAACCCTTGCGGTTTTTCTCCGGGCACCATCCATGGCAGGCGCAATCCTGCGACCTGTGTCGCGGAACTGAGACAGGACTGGCGCAACCGTGCGACGCGGGCCCGGAAGCGGCCCTGAACCTGAAGCGGTCAGCCGTTCGGGCGTGCCAGTTCGTATTCCTTCATGCGGCGATGCAGGGTCGCACGGCTGATGCCGAGGTGCCGTGCGGCCTTAGAAACCGCCCAGTTGCACTCGTGCAGCGCCTGCAGGATGCGCAGACGCTGAGCCATGTCGCTGGCGTTGCGCAGGCTGTCCCCGGTCGCGTCGGCCGCGTCGGCCGGGCCGTCCTCGTCCGGAGAGGCCGGCTGCCTTCCCGCCCGGATTTCTTCCGGCAGGTCGTGGACCCCGACGATCCCGTCGTCGCAGGTCAGCGCCAGCAGGCGCAGCACGTTGGACAATTGCCTGATATTGCCCGGCCAGGGGTGCGACACCAGCCATTCCAGAGCTTCGGCCGACAGCGACAATGGCCCGGCGGCGCACTTGTGCCCTGCCGCCAGCGACTGGATAAGCTCGCGCAGATCGCTTCGTTCGCGCAGCGGCGGCAGCGCGATGCGCACGCCGTGGATGCGGTAGTAGAGATCCTGCCGGAAGCTGCCTTCCGCGACCATGCGTTCCAGATCGCGGTGGGTGGCGCAGACGATGCTGAGCGCGACCGGAACAGGCTCGACCGCCCCCAGCGGCGTCACCTCGCGCTCGGACAGCACCCGCAGCAGGCGGGTCTGCAATTCCAGCGGCATGTCGCCGATCTCGTCGAGGAACAGCGTGCCGCCGCTCGAAGCCAGAACCTTGCCGGTCTTGCCCTGCTTCAGCCCGCCGGTGAAGGTGCCGGGCTCATATCCGAACAGCTCGCTGTCGAGCAGGGATTCGGGGATCGCCGCGCAGTTGACCGCCACGAACGGCCGCTCGCTACGCGCGGAATGCATGTGGATGGCGCGGGCGAAGGCCTCCTTGCCGGTGCCCGTCTCGCCCTGCAGCAGGATGGGCAGGTCGGCATCCGCGACCCGGCGCGCCAGTTCGACATTGCGCTGCATGCGCGGCTCACCGCCCGCGAGGCGCTCGAAGCCGGGCCCGGCCGCCGGCTGCCGGGCTGGCCCGCGCAGCCTGACGCCGGGCGCAGGCGGCTGGACGATGACGCTGCTGCGTCGGCCATTCGGAAACGCGTAGGCATATTGCGCATCGCCACCCTGGGCGTCGAGCCGTTGCAGGCGTCCGGCGCCACTTTCCAGCGCCCGCAGGGGAACGCCGAGCAACTCGCTGACGGGCTGGCGCAGCACATCGGCGCGCGCCGCGCTCAGAAGCCGCAGTGCGCTTTCGGACGCGCCCGCGACGAAGCCGCCGTCATCCACCGCCAGCAGGGACTGGAAAACCTCGCCATTGATGTCGGGCGCCTGTGCCAGCCCGATCAGGAAATGGCTGCGGAAGCGGTTGCGGAACAGGGCCGTCTCGGTCCATCCGGCCGAGTCCCTCACCAGCCGGTGCAGCAGCTTCGCCTCGCCCGGCTGGATGCCGGCATTGCCCGCCAGCGTCAGCACGCCGAGAATGTCGCCTTCGGGATCGACCATGGGCGTGGACACGCAGACGAACTTCTTGAGCCGGTTGTGATAGTGATCGGAGCCGATCACGAAGGTGCCGTGGCGCTCGACGAGCGTGGTGCCGATGCCATTGGTGCCGACGACGGATTCGTTCCACACCGACCCCTGCGCCAATCCCTTGTCGCGCAGGTGATGCGCGGTCTCGGAATCGCAGAAATCCTTGACGACGACGCCGAGCCGGTCCGCGAACAGTACGCTGTAGCCGGTGTCGCGGACCACCTTGCGCATGTGGATCATGGCGCCCGAGCCGAACTCCACCCGGTCGAGCGTGCGCTCGAACCGCTGGCGGATCTCGCTGTCGGTCAGCCGCGCGGGCGGGAACGCCCCGTTCGGATCGAGATTGTAGTCATCCCGGCAGCGTTGCCATGAGGCGGCAAGCGCCGAGGCGGTTTCCACCGAAGCCATGATGCCTCCCAACAACCAGCCTCCTCGTCCCCACAGTGTGCGCCACCCTTGCCGCATCGGCAAGAGGCCTGACGGCGGGAAGCGCAGTGCCCCGGTTCAGGAAGAGGTCTCGGGGGTGATGCCCTGCTTCAGCAGGCAACGGCTTCGATGCCGCCATGAGCGCCATGGATAAGGCGGAAGAGCGCTCGATGGAGCGCACTCTTCCATACCTCATGATCAGGGCTTGTCTCAGACCTTATAGGTCATGGTCCGCACGATATCCCGCGCGGGGCGCTTTTCGCCGGCCAGCACCTCGAAATCGAGCTGGTTCTCGGCAGGCGCCAGCGGGCAGGTGACGAAGTTGGTGAAGGCGCAGGGCAGGGCGACCGCATAGTTGAAGTCGATCCAGTCGATACGCGTCTTCGCCTCGTCGGCGAACTGCAGCTCGATCACCCGGCCCGCACCATAGGTCACCGGGCCGCTGGTCCTGTCGCGTATATGCGCCACCGGCTGCACGCCGGCCGGCGTATCCTTGCCGATCAGCACGAGGCTGTAGCTTTTGCCATTGTGCTGGAAGGTGAAGGTGCCGATGCGCGGGGTCGATTCACGCACCCCCGCTTCCACGGTTTCCGCTTCATATTCGGTCTTCGGGGTCGGCGTGTAGACGCCGGGAATGCGCCATGCGGGATCGTAGTCGAAAGCCGAGACGCCGGCGTCCTCAAGACGTGCCGCCTGGCGCGGATCGCGCACGCGCACGCCATAGAGCGGCTTGCCGTCCTGCGTGGTGCGCAGGATCGCCTCGACCTCGTTGAGGCCGAAATAGACCGGCAGGCTCTTGCCGTGGCCATAGGTCTGGTTGCGGCCGGGGATGATCTCGACCGGGGCGGCGGGATATTCGCCATTCACCGACAGGGTCGGGCCGGAGGTGGGCGGGGTGAACATGATGCGCCCGCCTTCGACCGACCAGAGGCCGGGCAGCATGTCGAAGCTGACATCCCTGTCACCCTCTTCCAGCCAGTACTGGGCAACCAGCGAGGTCCAGCCATAGGGGCGGAACATGGTGGCGACATGGGCATAGCGCCATTCGCGCCACTGGCCTTCCAGATGTTCTGTCGTGGGCATGTTGCTCTTCCTTTCCAGGGAATTCAGGTGTCGGCCGGGGCGTTGGGAAGCTTTCCGGTGGTGCCGGTGACTTCGCCCAGGAATTCGAGAACGCCGCGCCATGAGCCGACATCGGCCGCGGCATTGCCGGCCGGCGTGCCGCCATTGGTGTAGGGCACCTTCGAGACCGGATGCTCGCGGGTCAGCTGCGTCGACGGCACGACGGGAATGTTGATGGCGTGGCCGGCATCGTCGAAATCGAGATGGCGCACCAGATGCGGATGGTTGTGCCGGCGCAGCGTCGACACCACCATGCGCGAATAGAGGCTGGAGGGCCATGCGCGGTCGTCGCGGCCGGAAATCAGCAGCACCGGGCCGGCGATCTTTTCGACCGGAATGCGGGCGCGGGCCGCCAGCTCCGTATCCTTCAGGCCCTCGAAGAACACCGAATGATGGCGTGTCGGCGGCACCGCACCCGCCCATGGATGCCAGTGCACGGCGCTGTTGTTGTCCCACAGATGCGGCAGGGCCTCGCCGTTGCGGGTCCATGTCACGCCCTGCCAGCCGCCGCGCGCCGGATCGCCGGCCCCCTGCGCGCCATGGACCATGGCGCCGGGCACGAAGGCGATGACCGCCGACACAAGATTGGGGAAGGTGGCGCCAAGCAGCAGCGCCAGCTCGCCGCCGCGCGACTGTCCGCTCAGAGCGACGAAGCCGTCCTTTGGCGCGAGCTTCGCATGCGCATAGCGCAGGCCGGCTTCCAGATATTCGAGCGGCGTTTCGGTGATGTAGGGCGACAGGCCCGGCGCCTTGAAATAGCCGAGCGCGAAGGCGGTGTAGCCTCGCGAGGCAAGCAGGGCCGCGCGCGGTTCGTTGATGCCGCCGCCCGAGCCGTTCAGCACCACCACGACCGGATGCGGGCCGGGCTCGGCCGGGGTGAACAGGGTTCCCACCAGCCCGTCCTCGCGAATCTCGCGGCGGCCGATGCCGACAGACGCGAAACGCTGCAGAAGTTCTGCATCGGCGCTGGCCCCATCGACGGTTTCGACGGTGAGCAGGGTGCGCAGCGGCACCATGACATCGATGGGGAAGATTTCATTGCTGGTGCCGTCGACGGGTTGCTGGCTCCAGACCGGCCCCATCGGCGCGACGCGGGCATAGTCGCCGCCGACCGGGGCGTCGCGGCTGAGATCGACCACGCCATCGGCATCGGCCATGAAGCTTGCCTGGCTCATCCATTCGACGCCGTTGCCGCGCAGGGTGCGGGCGGAAATGGCGACGCGCTCATCGGGCACCAGACCGGAAACGACGATGCGGCGCGGCTCATCGATCAGCGCATCGACGGGTTCGATCGAAAAGACGGGTACGGAAACAGGTTTCGTCGTCATCGGGATCACCGTGTGTTCATGCGCGCGAGATGGGCGTCGAAGCGCCGGGCAAAGTCGTCGTCCAGAACGGTGTCCGGCAACACCGCGCCGCCGCGCGGCCAGTAGCCGCCGCCGCCGGTCCAGTCGCTTTTCAGGGCGGCGAGCTTGTCCTGCCAGCCGGTGCGTTCTTCCGCGGCTCCCGGATCGAAGGCGAGGAGGAAGACGCCGCGCCCCTTCGGATCGCCCCGCCCGGCACCGGCGACGCCGGCCATCAGTTCGACGACGAGGCCGAGCAGCGAGCCGATCTGGCCGCCGCGCGGCAGCAGCGCGGCCACCTCGGCGGCAATGGTCGTGGGCCTGCCTTCGCCGTCCACCGCGATGCCTTCGCGCACCGGCGTGCCATCGGTGCGGGCGTTGCGGATGTCGGCCATGGTGGCGGAACTGCTGGCAATGTCGATGATGACGCGGTCATCGCCGTGGCCCATGGCCAGCGCGAAAGGGTTGGTGCCGATCACCGGCCGCGCGCCGCCATGCGGGGCCACGAAAGGCGGGCCCTCGGCCCCCGCCATGCCGACAAGGCCGGCATCGGCCAGATGGCGCACGAACGGAGCGAGGCGGCCAAAACCCCGCACGCCGCGCAGGAAGATGGCAGCGATGCCCAGCCGGCGCGTGGCCTCGGCCAGATCTAGCGTCGCGCTGGCCACGGCGAGCGGCGCAAAGCAAGCGGAACAGTCGAGCCAGCTTACGGCCTGCGGCGCGACGGCTTCCGGCACGGCGGAGGCTTGCGCCGTCCACTCGTCGAGCATGGCGATGCCGAAGCGCGGCAGGCCGAGCGCATCGGCCTCGACCAGCGCCGAGGCTGCAAGCTTCGCGGCCGCACTGCCGCCCAGAGCCGCCGACAGGCGCTCCACCGCATCGTGAACCCGGATCATTCGCCTGCGCTCCGCCCGGTTCCGCCGGTCTGGATTTCGTTCCGGGAGAGATAGCCCAGCGTCATCAGGCGCTCGATCAGGAATTCCCGGCTGCTCCTGATATGGGCGGTCTCGATCGCGGCCGCGCGCTCGCCGTCACCGGCCTCGATGGCATCGACCAGCGCCGTATGCTCGTCGGAATGCTCGCCGGTCTTGACGGTGAAATCGATGGCGAAGCGCAAAAGCCGCTCCAGTTCGTCGAACAGGTTTTCCGAAAGCGCGACCACGCGCCGGTTGCGGCTGCAACGGGCGATGGCGATGTGGAAGCGGCGCGCGACCTGCTGCATGGCACCGATGTCGAGCGGGGCGGCATATTCCGAAACGATCCGGCGCAGCGTCGCGATGTCGGCGCTGGTGGCGTAGCGGGCCGCCTGCCTTGCCGCGTGCGGTCCGATCGCAGCGCGCAGGTCGAGGATTTCATGCACGGCCTGAAAGGTGATCGGGGCGACGCGATAGCCGCTGCGCGGCAGGATCGCGACCAGCCCGTCGGCGGCAAGCTTCTGCATGGCATCGCGCACCGGCGTCTTCGAGACCTCGTAGCGCTGGGCGATCGAAGCCGCATCGAGCGTCGTCCCCGGCGCGATCTCACAGCGCATGATCTCCTGCCGCAGCGCAGCATAGATGCGCTCCGAAACAGGTGCATTTGCGATGGGAGTGGGGTCAGCGGCGTCGATGGTCATGGGCTTGCGATCCTCAGCCCGTCAATGCCTGGCCCAGGGCACGAACCGCCGCTCCAGCGCCTCAAGCGCCAGAATGGTGAGGTAGCCCATGACCGAGATCACCACGATGCCAACGAACATGCGCGACACGGCGAAGGTCTGCCACGATGCCCAGATGAAGAAGCCGACGCCGCTGCGCGCGCCGAGGAACTCGGCGGCCGCGATGATGATGTAGGAGGAGCCGGCCGCGAGCTTCAGCCCGGTGAAGATGCTGGGCAGCGCGGCGGGAAAGGCGACGCGCCAGAAGGTCTGGAAGCGGGTTGCGCCGGCGTTCCTTGCCACATCCATGTAGATCTGCGGCGTCTGCATCACCCCGCCCATGGTGTTGTAGAACATCAGGAAGAACACGCCGATGGCGATGACCACGAACTTCGAGGCGTCGCCGACACCGAAGATCAGCAGGATCAGCGGCAGGATGGCGATTTTCGGCACGGGATAGAGCGCCGCGAAGATGGGGCCGAGCACGCGGCGCACCGGCTGCGACAGTCCCAGAATGAGCCCGATGACGATGCCGGGAACCGCGCCCATGAGGTAGCCGATGCCCACCCGGCGCAGCGTCGCGCCGATGTGCTGGAACAGCTCGAGGCTCACGATCATGCGCCATGCCGTATCGGCAATGGCGCTGGGTGCGGGAAAGAAGCGCCGGTCGATGAGGTTGAACTGGCTGGACAGCTCCCACAGCAGCAGGAGCAGCAGCGGGCTGAAATAGGAGGCGATGCGGAAGATCCGCTCGCGGCGGGCGGGCGCCTTGAGCCTGCGCCATTCATCTTCGGTCAGATGGACGGAGGTTTTGGTGGAAACAGCGCTCATCTTCATGCCTCCACGGGCGAGGCCAGCAGGCGCCAGACCTCATAGGTCAGATCCCAGAAGCGCTTGTCGCGGCGCATCTCGACGACATCGCGCGGGCGCTCGAACGGCACCGCAAGGTCGGCCACCAGCCGGCCGGGACGCGGCGACATGACCAGAACGCGGTCGGCCAGCGTCAGCGCCTCATCGACGCTGTGGGTAATGAAGACGACAGTCTTGCCGGTGGTTTCCCAGATGCGCAGCAGTTCCTGCTGGAGCACGAGACGGGTCTGCTCGTCGAGCGCGCCGAAGGGCTCGTCCATCAAAAGGATCTCGCGGTCGTCGACCAGCGCGCGCGCAACCGAGACGCGCTGCTTCATGCCGCCGGAAAGCTGGTGCGGGCGGGCCGTGGCGAATTCCGTGAGGCCGGTGAGCGCCAGCATGTCGCGCACGCGAGCTTCCTTTTCCGCGCGGGCAACGCCCTTGAGGCTCAAAGGAAAGGCGATGTTTTCCGACACCGTCAGCCACGGCAAAACCGAAGCTTCCTGAAACACCATGGCCGGCGGCGTGGCGCTGTGCAGCTTCACCGTTCCGCTGAGCTGCTCTTCAAGGCCGGCAAGAATGCGCAGCACCGTGGTCTTGCCGCAGCCGCTGGGGCCCACGATGCAGACGAACTCGCCGCGCTTGACGGAAAAGCTGACGTCGGAGACGGCCACGGTGACGCGGTCGCCTTCGCTGTCGTAGAAGGCCTTTGTCAGGTGGCTGACCTCGACGGCCGGTTTCGTTTCCTGCGCCGCCGCCGGGCGTGCTGCCTCATCCATCGCTGGCCTCACGGCTTGCTTGCGAGCAGGTCGTTGGCACGCTTGAGAAGATCGACGCGGTAGACGCTTTCGATGTCCACCGGACCGTCATATTCGAGCGCGCCGCGCTTGCGGAAGAATTCCTCCTGCTCGCGCACCGAGGCCATGTCGATGGCCCCGTCCTCCGAGCGCACGGTATAGGGAATGCCGCGCAGGGCGTCGGGCTCGGTGCCGGTGTATTTCGCCACGACGTCGAGGATCTTCGCGTCCTCCCATCCGCCATTGTCGAGCAGGCGGGCAGCCTTGAGATAGGCGGCCATGAACTTCACCACCGCATCCTCGTTTGCGGCGACGAAATCCTGATTGAAGGCGATCAGGCCGAGTTCGGTGCCGAAAGTGTGGTCCTCGACCAGACGGCGGCCGAGGCCCTGCTTTTCCAGCTGGCCGGCGAAAGGCTCGATGCTCCAGCCGGCATCCAGCGCGCCGTTGGCGAAGGCGGCGGCGGTCGCGGGCGGCGGCAGGAAGACCGGCTCGACGTCGTCGAAGGTCAGGCCGCCCTTTTCAAGCGCCTTGCCGACGGAGAACATGCCGAAGCCGCCGGGGCCGGGAATGCCGATGCGCTTGCCCTTGAGATCGGCGACGGAGCGAACGCCGGCGTCCCACGCGGTCTGCGAAACCATGAAAGGCGAGGGGGAAGGCACGGTCCAAGGCATGCGGGCCGAGGTGGCGATGATCGCGACGGTGGCGCCGCGATCCAGCGCGTTGAACAGGCTGGAGGCCCAGGTGGCGGCGCCGGCTTCGATGTTGCCGGAAGCGAGCATCTGGATGGTTTCGGCCGTGTCGCCCTTCGGCGAGAGCGTCACGTCGACACCGAAGTCGTCGAAGTAGCCAAGCTCCTCGGCGACGAAGAAGGGCGCATAGTCGGCATAGGGCGAATAGAGGAATTCGATCTTCGGCAGGTCCTGCGCGAAGGCCGGGACGGCGAACGAGCCTGCCAGAGCCGCTGCGGCAGCGGCTGCGATGAGATCACGACGGCTGATTGATGACATGCGCGAGACTTCCTTTCGTGCGCCAGTGCGTCCTTGCGGCGCCGGCATCCCACATCCCGTCACGGCCCGGAGGCGAAGACCTTTCGCGCGTGATCAGATGGTCCAACCGGACACTGTGATGTAACTCTGATGCATCAGTCTTGCAACCAGATATTCCAAAGCAACGGCTGCTTTGGTCTGGCATGCAGGATGAGCCGGCCTTGTTTTCGGGCCTGCTCTTGCAACAGGCTGCTATCTGGCTGGAAGAGTGCTTGCCACGGAAGGAAAAACCTTCTGTTCTTTTGCTCAGGGCGGAAATTTATTCCGGCCTGGGTGGGGAAGATTTTCACCCGATCGACAGTCAGACCTTAAGGGTTTGCGCGTATGGAAAGCGGCAACGGCCTGTTGTGCGATCTGTGCGGTGCCTGCGGCGGCAGGCGGCAGGCGCCGGCCACCCGCAATGATGTGAGGGGAACGTGAAGAAGCTTTATTCGGTCCAATATCTTCGCGCCTGCGCCGCGCTGCTGGTTCTGTTCGCGCATGCGTTTTCCCACCAGATTGGTGCGGACGATCCCGTGATCATCGCCGCGGGTCGTCTGGGCGTGATCCTGTTCTTTGTGATCAGCGGCTTCATCATGGTGTATATTTCGGGAAGCGGCCCCTTTTCTGCGCCGGTGTTTCTGAAGCGACGGGCCATAAGGATTGTGCCGCTTTACTGGATTTTCACCAGCCTTGCGGCGCTGCTTGCCGCCCTTGCGCCGGACCTTTTCCAGACAACTGTCTTTACGTGGTCCCATTATCTCCAGTCGCTCGCCTTCATTGTTCACGAAGCGCCCGAACGAGGCGGCGCGAGCCCGATTCTGTCTCTCGGATGGACCCTCAACTACGAAGTCTATTTCTATATCGTGTTCGCGGCGCTGGCGTTTCTTGGCCTGAGCGCGCGGGTCTATGCGCTGACGGTCTTTTTCGTCGCGATGTGGCTGGCGGGACTGCTGCTTGCGCCCTCCAGCCCTGTCCTTGAATTCTATCTGGGGGTATCGCCGCTGGCATTCGTCATCGGCGCATGGATTGGCCGGCGATATCTCGATGGCGGTTTTGCTTCCGAAGCGGGGCACGTCCGGCTGCTGGCATTGGTGGCCATAGCCGGCGTGGCACTTGTCTTCGTTGATGACGGCACACCGCTCCTGAAACAGATCGGCTTTGCCGGACAGGTTCTGTGGGCGGCAAGCCTGCTGTTGCTTGGCCTCATTCTGGAACCGAAGATCAGGCATCTGAAGCTGCTCGAACAGCTCGGCGATGCTTCCTACGCCCTTTACCTGTCGCATATCTTCGTGATCGGTGCCGTGGCCTATCTTGCAAAACGCTTCGTCGGCTATGAGCATCCCGCCACGGTGTTTCTGGTCTCGCTGGTCAGCATCGTGACAGCATGCATCGCCAGTCTGGTGATCCATGAGCTTGTCGAGAAGCCGGTGCTTCGCATCCTGAACGGCAGGAGAAAGGTGAAGGGCGCCGCCCATCCTCATGCCGCTACAGGCAACAGGTAGAGACGCTTCCGGGGCCTGCATTGCAGGGCCGGGGGGCTTGGCAGGGCAAAGGGCTTGTCCCGCTATGCTGCCGACAGCGCCCGCTCGACGGCTTCAGGTTCGTTGCGGATGATCGTGAGAAGGATACGCGAGGGAGCATCGACCGGCGAGCGGCCCTGCTCCCAGTCCCGGATGCGGCCGAAGGAAAATCCGTATCTGGCAGCAAATTCCTTCTGGGACAGCCCCGTTTGCCTGCGAATAGCGCGCACGTCCACCTGCGGAGGGATGTGTACCTTGTAGTCGCTGGCGCCGGCTTCGCCACTGGCAAAGGCAAGCGCTTCGCGTGCGCCCTGCAAAATTCGTGATCCGGCCTTGCTCATTTCCTGGCTCCTGTTCTTCTTTTGCCTGCGCAAGGAAGACGGACGTGGATTTTCCGGAGACGATCCGGCCCCGTCCCCTTTTCGTTCGCTGGCAAACAGGTTGCGGAAGGAGGAGCATGATGGCGGCGCTCTTCCTTCCGCTTTGCAGGCTCAGCGGGTCAGCAGCCCTGCATCGAGCACGAAGCCGGAACCGGTCACGAACCGGCTCTTTTCGCTGGCCAGAAACAGCACCGCTTCGGCCACGTCTTCCGGCTCGATCCACGGCACAGGCAGGAGATTGCCGGCCGAGCGCTCCGCGATTTCTTCCGGCGTCGCGCCTTCCATCGCCGCCAGCCCGTCATTCATCGGCGTGTTGACGCCGGTGGGGTGGACGGTGACCACGCGGATGTTGTCCGGTGCCAGTTCGATGGCCAGCGACTTCGCCAGCCCGACGAGACCGAACTTCGATGCCGAGTAATGCGACAGCCGGTTGAGGCCACGCAGGCCGGCAATCGAGGAATTGAACAGGATGACGCCGCTGCCGCGCGCCTTCAGGTGCGGTATGGCATGCTTGGCGACCAGCCAGTTGCCCTTGAGGTTGATGTCGAGAACGGCATCCCATTCGTCCTCGCTGAGTTCATGGGCGAGCCCATATGCCGCGATGCCCGCATTGCCGAACACGATGTCGAGGCCGCCGAAGGCCTCCACCGTGCGTTCGATCGCGGCACGCACGTCGTCCTCTCTGCGCACGTCGCCGGTGAGCGGCAGGAAGGCGCCGCCTTCGGCTGCGATTTCGCGCTGCACGCGGGCGAGCGCTTCCGATGCCTCCGTGACATAGGCAGGGTAAGCCGGTTTGCTGCCGAGGTCGAAACCTGCGACCCATGCGCCCTCGCGGGCGAAAGCGAGCGCTGCGGCCTTGCCCTGTCCGTTGGCCGCGCCGGTGATGAAGACGACCTTTCCGTCGAAGCTGCCGGCCATGTCAGGCTTTCCTGTAGGGTTCGAGTTCGGGATCGGGGCTGACCTCCACGACATTGTTGAAGATGTTGGTGGCGATCATCAGTCCGGCAAAGGCCACCAGATCGACCCGCGTCTTCTCGTCGTAGCGTTCGCTGATCCTCGCCCATATCTCCGGCGGCACCGCATTGGAGTTGCGCGCGATCGCCTGTCCGAAATCGATCAGCAGCTGTTCTTCCTCGTCCGGCTGGAACTCCTCGGGGGAGAAGCCCGCATCGATCAGCGCACGGCGGAAGAACAGCGTGCAGATCAGACAGTCGCTGGCCGCGGAAATGGCATGCGAGTAGAGCCAGAACGCCCGATCCGGCAGCGCTTTCGCAAGCTCGTCGCGCAGCGTGTACCATTCCATATAGGCCCGGTAGGCCGGCGGCGAATGCAGGAGCGTGCGCTTCATGTTGGTGACATGGCCGCGCGCGCGAACCTCCTCGTCATGCGCCTCCCGGATGTCGGGTGCGGCCGTCGTGTAATCGATCTGGCTGATATGTGGCATCGATGCTCTCTCCTTGTGCGAGGGCATTCTAGCCCCGGTGAGGGCCTCGCCCGAGCAAGCCACCGCTCGCTGCCTTGTCCGTTCGGAGAAAAATTCTCCGGGCGCGCGCACTTCCCCGCACGTCGTTTCCCCGCAGCGGAAAACGGATTTGCTTCGCCTTCGGGCGACGGCGGGTGAAATTTTCCCTTCTCGCCGGGTGCTTTGGTTTTCGCAGGCTTAAAAAGATGCGCTGCTTTGTGTGATCGTAATGCAAGTCAACGCAATGAGCATCCGACGATGAGCGGTTTTATTAAGCGAATATATTCTGCGATTGTAAGCAGTTTGGAAATTGAATCTTCAAAACGTGACGAATGTCGGTGCTCATTCGGTGATGAATTACATTCATCAGATATAAATTTTCTTATTTCCAGTCAGGACGGATCTCAGATCCTGCACACGTTTCTGGAGCCTGAGCCGATCATCTGGACGGTCAGCCCACGCTTTTCGCGACCTGCCTGAACTTTCCCATCCGAAAAATACGAAGAAGATCATGAGCATTGAAAATCTGAAGCCTGAGACTCTGGCCCTGCACGGCGGCACCTATCGGTCCGATTCCGCCACCGGCGCGGTTGCAGTGCCGATCTATCAGACCACGTCCTACCAGTTTCGGGACACCGATCATGCCGACAAGCTGTTCTCTCTGGATGAGGATGGCCATATCTACACCCGCGTTTCCAACCCCACGCAGGATGCCTTCGAGCAGCGGCTGGCGGCTCTGGAGGGTGGTGCTGCGGCGCTGGCGGTGGCGTCCGGCCAGACGGCCTCGGCCTACTCCATCCTCAATCTTGCCGGCGCCGGCGACAATGTGGTGAGCGCCACAGATCTCTATGGCGGCACATGGGCGCTGTTTGCCGCAACGCTGAAGCATTTCGGCGTCGAGGTTCGTTTCGTCGATCCCTCCGATCCGGAGAATTTCCGCCGGGCGACCGATGAGCGCACCAAAGCCTATTATGCGGAATCCCTGCCCAATCCGAAGCTCAACGTCTTCCCGATCCGCGAAGTGGCGGATATCGGGCGGGAACTCGGCGTGCCGCTGATCGTCGACAACACGGCCGCTCCGCTCATCATCCGGCCTCTGGAGCATGGTGCCGCGGCTGTCGTCTACTCGGCCACCAAATATATCGGCGGTCACGGCACCTCGATCGGCGGCGCCATCGTCGATGGCGGCAACTTTCCGTGGGAGGAGCATGCCGAACGCTTCCCCACGCTGAACCAGCCGGACCCCAGCTATCACGGCAAGGTGTGGGTGGAGGCGGCGAAGCCTCTCGGGCCGGTTGCCTATGTGCTGCGCGCCCGCACCGTGCTGCTGCGCGACGTGGGCGCCGCCATCAGCCCGTTCAACGCCTTCCAGCTCATTCAGGGGCTGGAGACGCTGCCGCTGCGCATCCGCCAGCACAATGAGAATGCCGTGAAGGTGGCCGAGTACCTGCAAGGCCACCCCAAGGTCTCGAAGGTCATCTTCCCGCGGTATGCGACCGGCGAGGAAAAACGGCGGGCCGAGGCCTATCTGAAGCCCGGAAGCTATGGCGCGCTGCTCGGCTTCGAGCTGAAGGGCGGGCGCGAGGCGGGGCGCGGCTTCATCAACGCGCTTCAGCTTTTCTATCACGTCGCCAATATCGGCGATGCGCGTTCGCTGGCCATCCACCCGTCCACCACCACGCATTCGCAGCTTTCGGAGGAAGACCAGCTCGCGACCGGCGTGACCCCCGGCTATGTGCGCCTGTCGATCGGCATCGAGGATGCGGACGATCTGATCCGCGATCTTTCGCAGGCTCTGGAACAGGCCTGAGCAGCTTCACAAAAATCGAGAGGGACGGCTATGAGCGGCACATCCGAAATCAGGGCGAAAGGCATCTCCCGCCGGAAATTCCTTGGCGCGGCGGGGGCGCTGGGCGCGGGCGTGGCAGCAGGTGGCGTGCTGTCGCGCCCGTCGCCGGGCTTCGCCACGGCGGGCAATCCCACCAGGATCAGGCTGTCGTGGACCGAGTTCGCGGCCTGCCATTCGCCTGTCGCCTATGGTGTGTCGGAAGGGGTTTATGCAAAGCACGGGCTCGACGTGGAGCTGTTCTATCAGGGGGCCAGCGGGCAGACGCTGATCCAGTCCATCGCCACCAACAAGACCGATGCCGGAGCGGGCCTGCTTTACGACTGGGTCAAGCCACTGGAGCAGGGGCTGGACGTAAAACTGTTCGTCGGCTCGCATGGCGGCTGCACGCGGCTGCTGGCCTCGAAATCTTCCGGCATCACAAGGCTGGAAGACCTGAAGGGAAAGAAGATCGCTTCCTACGATGTGGCGAGCCCGCCCAAGCACTCGTTTCAGGTGGCGCTGGCCAAGGCAGGGCTCGACCCCGAGCGCGACGTGGAATGGCTCAACGTGCCGTTCGATCTGGTCGGCGAGGTGGTGGGGCGCGGCGAGGCCGATGCGCTCGCCCATCTCGATCCATGGGCCTATGCGCACAAGAAGAAATTCGACCTGCATGAGGTCCACAACACCCAAAGCGGCGTGTTCGAGGGCGCGGTGTGCTGCGTTCTGGGCGTCAACTCGAATTTCCTTGAAGCCAATCGCGATGCCGTGCGCCGGCTGGCAGAGGCCAATATCGAGCTGCACGAATTCGCCGCCGCCAATCCCGACAAGGTGGCAGACTGGTTCGTGAAGAACCTCAATCCCGGTTTTCCGCTGGAAGACATTCACGACAACATCGCCTCGTGGGACCTGCACAATCACCCGGTCGGCAAGGAACTGGTGGAGCAGGTGAAGTGGGCGGCGGATGACCTTTCGCTGATCAAGGTGCTCGATCCGACCACCGACAGCCGCGAACTGGCCGATCGCGTCACCATCGACATTCTGGCCTGAGCAAGAGGCCGGGAAATTGAGCAGCGTGACGGAAAACGCGCGGTCCGACGGTTATGGAAGCGCTGTAAATGCCCGGCAGCTGTGGCGGCCGGGTTTCTATGCCGCCGCGGCCTGGCTGCTGGCGGCCGCGATCACCATCGGGCTCCCCGACGTCGTGCCATGGGGCAGCGCCAATGTCTTTGCCGGGCTGCTGGTCGGCGGGGCTGTAATTTTCGCCCTGCTCGGCTTCGGAATCGATCGGCTTGGCCGGGCGCGTGATCCGATCGCCTGGTATGGCCCATGGGCGATCGCGCTGGGGATCTGGTTCGCGCTCTGGGAACTGATCACCGCCAAGCTCGGCTGGATGCCCAAGCCGTTCTTCTCGCCGCCGCACGGCCTGCTGCACGTCTATATCGTGGACTGGGAGCGTATCCTGATCTGCATCGCCTATACGGCGCGGCTGTGGTCGATCGGCTTCTTCTCAGGGATTGCCGTCGGCTTTGTGATCGGTGTCTCCCTTGGCTGGTCGAAGAGCTTTTCCTACTGGGGCATGCCGGTGCTCAAGCTGATCGGCCCGGTGCCCGCCAGCGCGTGGATCCCGGCGACCTTCTTCCTGTTCCCGACGACCTTTCAGGCCAGCATCTTCCTCGTCGCGCTGGCGTCCGGAATCCCGGTGGCGATCCTCACCGCTTCAGGCGTCGGTCAGGTCAACCGGGCCTATTACGACGTCGCCCGCACGCTGGGTGCGGACAGCCGCTTTCTGGTGTTGTGGGTGGCCATCCCGGCGGCCCTGCCGAATGTCTTCGTCGGCCTGTTCATGGGGCTCTACTACTCGTTCGCCGTGCTGGTGGTGGCCGAGATGCTCGGCGCGAAATACGGCCTCGGCTGGTATCTCCAGTTCCAGACCGCCTATTCGGCCTATGCCAATGTCTACGCCATGCTGATCATCATGGCGCTGCTGTGCTCAGGTCTGGTCAAGCTGCTGTTCGTGGTGCGCGACAGGGTGCTCGACTGGCAGAAAGGGGTGGTGCAATGGTAGCGGCCGCGACTGCCGCCAGTGCAGCCGAAACCGTGTCCGGTCTTGCGCTGAGCTTCCGTGGCATTTTCCATGAATTCAGGCTGGATGGAAAGCCGCTGCCGGTGCTGGCCGGCATCGATCTGGAAATCACGGCGGGTGATTTCGTGGCGCTGCTCGGGCCTTCCGGCTGCGGCAAGTCCACCTTGCTGCGTCTGGCCGCCGGTCTTGATATCCCTGCATCGGGTGTGGTGCTCGCCGACGGGGACGCTATCACCGGGCCTGATCCGGCGCGTGTTCTGGTGTTTCAGGACCCGACCTTGTTTCCATGGCGCAGCGTGCGCGACAATGTCGCCATCGGACCGCAGGCGAGAGGCATCGTGCGGGAAGCACAGGCGCGCATCGATGCGGCGGTGGATCTGGTCGGGCTTTCCGACTTCGCCGGCGCCTATCCGCATCAGCTTTCGGGCGGCATGGCGCAGCGCGCGGCGCTTGCCCGCGCGCTGGTCAACGATCCGCGCCTGCTGCTGCTCGACGAGCCGCTCGGCAAGCTCGATTCGCTCACGCGCCTTGCCATGCAGGATGAGCTGCTTCGGCTCTGGCAGAGTGCGGGCTATACCGCGCTGCTCGTGACCCACGATGTCGAGGAAGCTCTGCTGCTCGCCAACCGGGTGATCGTGCTGAGCGACCGTCCAGCCGCGATCAGGGCGGATATCGCCATCGATCTGCCGCATCCGCGCCGGCGCGACGATGCCGGCATCGTGCGCCTGCGTCACGATATTCTCTCCATCATGGGATATGGCGCATGAGGCTGTTCGTTCTGCCCGGCAGGCTGGTCAAGCTGCTGGAAGTCCTCGGGCCCGCGCTGATTGGGCTTGCGATCGTGTGGTGGGGCGTCGTCTACGGACAGGTGATCGCCAATACCGGCATGGCGCCGCAGCGCACTCTGCCATGCCTGCTCCAGACCTCGGACCTGTGTTCGCTGGCCATGTCGCTGTGCAAGGAGTGGCATTTCCTCGGCATCAAACGCTACTCGGCCGAACTTCTGTGGATCGGCACCGGCATCAGCTTGCTGGCGCTGGCTGCCGGAACGAGGAAAGATGGCGGCGGGCAAAATGCCGGCCTGAGCGATCACGCGCACGACTAGCCGGACTTGCCATTACAGGAGGCAAGGGGACGGCCTTGTTTCTGCCGTTCGTTCGATACGCTCACGAAAATTCCATGTCCTGAATCCGGTGCGGGGCCATGATGTTCCGACCGGAAACCATAGGGCTGATGCAGGTGCAGGACGTCTGAAGGCAGACAGAAATGGCGCATCCGCGACATTTCCAGGGCGCCTGAGGTGTCGGTGCGCATGCGTGCATCCGGTCGCCCGATGCTCATCCGCAGGTCTTCCGGGTGCGGATTTTTCGTTTGGGTACAGGTCGCGCCAATAGCCACGCGGTAACGGGTTTGCGTCCGGCCCGGCATAGCGGGCTATCCTATCTATCCCCGCCTCCGCCGGCGACATTTGTCGCCGATACCGTCGCTCCGTTTTCACTTTCCACAGGCTTGAGGCTGGCAGAGTGGGGCGGGTTTTCCTGTCTGCAGCGTTCGCCATGTTTGCATCGGCAGCACCCAACGCCGGATCTCTTCGCTGCACCGGTTGCCGCAGTCTGCCGCAGCTCTTTTCGGGTGAGCATTTTTTCCCTTGACAAAACAAGCCGAAACCTCCTGAATATTCATTATTAGGGAAGAGGATCTGGATCATGCTCTGGCGGCTGTCGCATCCGGTTTTGTTGGCGCGGGCTCTCCGCGGCTGTGCCTTTGTGGGTTTTGCCGGCAAAGCAGCGGCGGCTGGCAGGTTCGGAACTTCGGCATGACGTGGGAAATGCAGACCGCACTGCGGTTCAGGGATTTCGATTATCTGGGCCATATGACGGCGACGTCCTATCTCGCCTTCGTCGAGGAGGCGCGGGTCGCGTGGCTGAGCCAGGCCACCAACGGCGAGCCGCCCGCCTATGTGGTGGCGACGCAGACGCTTGATTTTCATCGGGAGATTTTGCCCGCCGACGGTCCGATCCGTATAATGATCGACGCGCAGCTGATCTCGCCTCGGAAGGTCTCAGTCTCGGAGAAGCTTGTCGGAGTTGATGGGCATCTCCATGCCAGTTCCAGCGCCATACTTGTGGGATGGGATACTGCGGGCAGGTGTCCGAGACCTTTTACCGAAGCCGAGAAACTGCTTTTTTGTGACGTTGCTGACGGTGACCGCTCGGTAACAGAAGCCGGGGATGATAAAGGCGTATAAAGCGCCAATCATGAGGGGAAAATCCATGAACGCCTCCAACCGGCCCGACAGCGAAACGCGCGAGATGATCCTGCGTACGGCCGCGACCCTGTTTTTTGAACGTGGCTATGCCAAAACCAAGGTGATGGACATCGCCAGGGCCGTGGGCATCACGCCTGCCGCGCTCTACTGGCACTTCGCATCCAAGGAAGATGTTCTGTTTGAATATCTGCAGGGTGCCATCGAGACCTTTAACGAGCGCATCCGGGAGGCGATTGAGGGTATCGAAGACCCCGTGGACCGCCTCAGGACGCTGGCGATTGCGCACACCACGCTTCAGCTTGAGTTCCGCGATCAGGCGCAGGCCGTCCACTCGCTCACCTATGCCTCGGCCGAGCTTCTGTCGGCGCTCTCGCCCGAGCGGACGACTTTGGTGAACCAGCGGATCCGCGTCCATGTGGACCGGATAAAGGAGATCGTTGTCGCGGGAATGGCCGCGGGGCTGTTTCACGCCAGGGATGCAAGCACCCTGACGTTCGCCGTGCTGAATGTGTGCGAATATTCGGCCTTGTGGTTCCGTCCGGAAGGCGCGCTGTCGATCCGCGACGTGGCGCTTGCAAATGGCGAGTTCGCCGTACGCATGGCGACTGGCTCCATGAGCCCTGAGCAGGACGGGGAGGCGGTCTGACTGCTCTGGCCGGTTTCCCCTGTGCGCGCCGCTGGCCAGCCGACAATTCGCCTGTTCTGATCTGTCCGGCCCTTTGCGTGTGTGCCGGCACAAGCCCGATGGCGAAGCGCAAAGAGGAGCGCGCGATGTAATCCGCGCTCATAATCACCAGGAAAGGTAATCCATGAAGATCGTAGTTGTTGGCGGCGCCGGGCGCGTCGGTGGCCGTGTTGTGTCTGAATTTGCGCCGCACAAGCACGTTTCCGTCATTGTCGCGGACCGGGTTAAGCCTCAGGACCCGGCCCGGCAGTTCATCGCCATCGATCTTGCGGACCCGGCATCCCTGCGGGCTGCCTTTGCCGGTTCCGATGTCGTCATCAACACCTCCGGGCCGTTCGACCGCTGGGGCTCGGTGGTGCTGGATGCGGCCATCGATACCGGCACCAACTACATCGACGTGTGCGATGATCCCGAACCGACACTTGAAATGATAGGGCGCGACGCCGCCGCGAAGAAGGCAGGCATTCGCGCGGTCATCGGTCTGGGCGTCAGCCCCGGCCTCACCAACTATCTGGCCATGGTGGCCGCGCAAGATCTCGACACCGTCGATCTTCTGACGACCTTCTGGGGCGATTCAGCCGAAGGCCGCTCGCGTGAGGAGGCGGTCGAGCGCGCGCTCGGGCTTGCCCACTCGTTCGAGGAAGGTCGGGCCGCCTACACCCACCTCATCGTCCAGACCTCGTCCGAAGTTCAGGTGTGGCGCGATCATGCCCCGGTGAAGGAACGCGCCTGGCGCAAGGCCTATCGCGTGACCACCTCGCGTGGCGAAACCGGCATCTACCGGGTCATCGGCCATCCCGAGCCCGTCACCCTGCCCAACACCGTCAGGACCCGCGATTGCCTCAATATCGGCACCGTCGACGCCGGCGCGGACCGGCTGATGCTGCCTGTGCTCGATCGCGTTATCGCCGGTGAAATCGATGCCGGGCAGGCGCTTCTGGAAATGGCGCGTCAGTTGCGCGAGAAGCCCGAAAGCATCATGACCGAGCGGCGTGGCGAACAGCTGCCGCGCAAGATCGGGGCTGCCGCGGTCGGCGAACGCAATGGCGGGCGCGATGGCGTGGTGGTCTTCCCGGGCGGGCCGATCCCCGGCTCGATGAGCCTGATCACGGCGCGCCCCGCAGTGGTAGGAGCGTTGCACATCGACGAAGTGCCGGTCGGCGTGCATTCGCCGGAAGACGCATTCGATGCCCGAACCTATCTTGAGCACTACGCCCGCCTGTACTGGGGTGCCGGAACGGAGCCTTTCGTCCTCGACCGTGCCGGTGCTTCCGCTGTCGTCGAAGCCGACTCCTGAATCCGTTGCGAGGAAGGCCCCGTCGCTGAAAGGGAGGGACAAGACCATGACGGCCAGTGCGAAAGCGTCTGAAGGAAACCCGATTGTCGGCCTTGCGGGCTGGCTCAATCATTGGGCCCGGCTGCAGCCGGAGCGGCCCTTCATGACGTGGCAGGGCACCTGCATCACCTACGCGCAGGCCGATCGCCTCGTGCGGACGGCGGCGGCCTCGCTTGCCCGCCTTGACAGGCAGAACGGCGCCACCGGGCGGATCGTGCTTTATTCCCAGAACTGCCCCGCAGCCATCATCGTGTGGCTCGCCGCTCAGGCTGCGGGGCTGGTTCCGGTGACGCTGAACAGGGCGCACCGGGGCACGATACTGGCCGATGTCGTGAGCCGCTCGGCTCCGTCCGTGGTGGTCTGCGATCCCGAGGGCGTGGACATACTGAAGGAGAGCACCGGCGAGGGGAAGTTGCACATCGTTTCTCTCGGCATGTCCACGGCCGACGAGCTGGGCGAGCTGCTGACGGAAGCAGGCAGGGCCATCGACGTTCCGTTGCGGCCCGATCCCGGCAGCGACGGCACCATCATGTTCAGCTCGGGAACCACGGGCCGCTCCAAGGGCGTCGTCATCCCCCATGGCATGTTCGATGCCGGGCCGAAGCAGTTGCAGGAAGCGTGGGCGGTAACGGAAACGGATGTGTTCCATTGCTGGGCGCCGTGGTTTCACATCGCTGCGCAGCTCGACGTGTTCGCGCTCGCATTGCGCAGCGGCGCCAGCGTTGCCCTTTTCCAAAGCTTTTCGCTGTCCCGCTTCTGGGAGCAGATCAGGGATTCCGGGGCGACCATCTTCGGCGGCTTTGTCTCCATTCTGGAGATGCTCTACGCACAGGAGCCCGACCCCCGCGATCGCGACCACCGGCTCCGGTTCGGCATTGCGGGCCACATTCCGGCGGCACTTCGCAGCAATTTCCAGAACAGGTTCGGGGTGCCGATGCTCGATGCCTACGGCATGTCGGAAGCGGAGCCGCTGAGCATCCCCCGGCCCGACCGTCCCGTCCCGGATGGCAGTTGCGGCCGCGCGAACCCGGACTTCCGTGTCGAGATACAGGACGAGGAAGGGCGCACCTGTCCCGCGGGCGAGGAAGGGGAAATCGTTTTCCGGCCGCTGTCCGATCACGTCATGATGAGCGGCTATCTGGACGAGCCGGAACGCTCCCGCGCAGCCTGGCGCAACGGATGGTTTCTGACCGGCGATCTGGGCACCATGGACAGCGACGGCAACATCTTCTTCCGCGACCGCAAGTCGGAGTTCATCCGGGTCAAGGGCGAGAACGTGTCGCCTCAGGAAGTGGAGTCCGTGCTGATGGGCCATCCGGGCATCGCCGAAGTGGCGGTGGTGGGGGTGGCTTCCGAACTTGGCGAGCATGAGATCCTCGCCATCGTCGTTCCGCGCGCCGATCTCTGCGCTGCCGATCTTCAGGAATGGTGCGCATCGCGCATGGCAAAATTCATGGTTCCGCGCCATATCCGCATCGTGGCGGAACTGCCGCGCACCCCGACCAGCAAGGTTCAGCGTTCGGAGCTGCACAAGCTGCTGGAAACCAGCCCTTCGGCAAGCTGACCGACAGGTCATGCCCTGCATGGCGCGCGCGATTTGCGCGCGCTGCCGTTTCAGTGGCTGTAAGATCAGCCAACGTCTGCGCTGCCGGCAGGTGCGTCAGTCTTTTCAGAAAGTCTGAAATCAGCCGCGTTGTTCAACCCCCACATCCAGCACTTTGAAAGCGATAGCAAAGGACAAGCGGACAGGCGATAATTCTCGCTGTCCGCCTGCCTTGCCATCGCTACGCTGGCTTGTACGCGGTCAGAAGGAGCGGCGGAAGCGCAACCAGCCGCCCATGGAATCGGAATTGCTGGTCTTGAAATTGTCCTTGTAGGAAATTTCCGGCTGGATGTAGAAGCCCGGCGTCACGTTATAGAGGACGTTGGCCACCAGCGCGAAATTCTCATTCTCATCGTAGCCGAGGGCTATGTTGGCGCCCAGTTTCGATGAGAGCCTGGCGCTTCCGCCACCCCATGCGGCCCAGTTGCCGCCCCACGGCTTGTAGACGCTGTTGGCGATGTGGTCGTCGGTGCCGTAACCCACCATCGCCCACAGAGCGATGCTGTCGGTGGGCTGAAGATCGACACGAATCTTGCCGGCCCATTCCTCATAATTGGAATCATAGCCGACAACGCCGCGAATGGATCCCCATTTCTGCTGGAAGGCAGCGCCCGCGACCATGTGGGGCACATAGGAATCGATTGTGTGAACCAGCCCGTCGCCATGCTCCAGCGACATCGCTGCCGTGAAGCCGTTTCCTGCTTCATATGTATAGGAGATCAGGTTAGTCGATCGCGGTCCGAAGGGAACCAGTTCTTCCTGAATGACCCTGCCTGCATGCAGCGTCATCGTCTTGTACAGCGAGTGCGTATAGCCTGCGCGCCAGCCGCCCAGGTCCATGAAGGCTTGCTTCATCTCATAATAATGCTCTTTGCCGCTGTAGGGCGGCACGTTGGTGGAACGATGATCGAACCAGATTTCGGTATAGCCCCGCAGGGTCCCGAGGTCGGTTTCGGAGCGGGCGTCGGCCTGCAGGGCGAAGCGCGCACGCGAGTAGTAAGTCTCGTTCTTTTCCAGACCTGTCTTCTTGTCCAGCGAGGTGCGTCCCAGAAGCTCGCCGGCGGCCACGTCATACTGGACGAAACCTGAAATCCTCAGGCAGTGCTCGGTGCCGGGAATGTAAAAAAAGCCGACGCCGTAGGCATCGCAGACGCGAACATATTCCGCAGGCTCGGGCTCGGCCACGACGATGGCGTCGGCCGCGTAGGACAGCGATGCCGACGTCACGAGCAACGTGGACATGATTGCGGTTGTTGAGATAGTTTTCAAAACGAGTTCCCCCACTTGTTGATTTTCCGATCCGGTTGAAAGACAAAATTCCTCCCCTCCCGGGTCGGAACCGATCCGGGTCTGGCTTTTCACAGGACATAGTTCGGGTGTTCAGACGATCGCTACATCTCGTCCTCCTGAGTTAAGACTATGATTTATCGAGTATTTTTATGAGGCGATCATCGGCGGCAGGCGTTTGTGCCAGTTGCTGATCCGCTCGTAGAGCAGGGTCGCTTCAAGAACACTGCGGTCGCCGCGCGGGCGCCCCATGATCTGGAAACCCATCGGCAGGCCGTTTTCGTTGAAGCCGGCGGGAACGCTGATGGCCGGGCAGCCGGACATGGTTGAGCCGATGACGACTTCCATCCAGCGGTGATAGCTGTCCATTTTGCGGCCGCCGACTTCCTGCGGCCAGTCGATGCCGGCCCTGAAGGGAAACACCTGCGCCGAGGGCAGAACCAGAAAATCGTAGCGCTCGTAAAGGCGCAGCAGCGCCAGATACCAGGACGTGCGCACGACGCTCGCATTGTAGACATCGAGGCCCGACTGTCCGAGGCTGCGCTCCACTTCCCAGATCGCCTCCGGCTTGAGCAGGCTTCTGGTTTTCGGGTTCTGATAGGCCGCATGCAGCTTGCCGCCGACGCGCTGGCTGCGCAGCGTCATGAAGGCCTCCCAGAGCTGGGCCATGTCGAAGAAGGGCTCGACATCCTCGACCACGGCGCCTTCTTCGGCAAACAGGCTGACGGCCTTTCTGGTCAGTTCCAGAACGCCCGGCTCGAAGGGAAGATGGCCGCCGAAATCGCCGAGCCAGCCGATGCGCAGCTTCTTCGGATCGGCAGGGGCCAGTCCGGAGAGCCAGCCCTGCGGGTTGTCCAGCGAAAGGGCGGCGCGCGCATCATAGCCGGCCTGCACCGACAGCAGCATGGCCAGATCTTCGACCGAGCGCCCCATTGGCCCGACGACGGGCATCTGGCTGTAAAAAACATCGACGCCTTCGATCGGGATCAGATCCTGCGAAACCCGGAAGCCGTAGACATTGTTGAAGGCGGCGGGATTCCTGAGGGACCCGCCCATGTCGCTGCCGTCGGCCACGGGCAGCATGCGCAGCGCCAGCGCCACGCCGGCGCCACCGCTCGATCCGCCTCCCACATGGTCGGGATCATAGGCGTTGCGGGTCAGCCCGAAGATCGGGTTGTAGCTGTTGGAGCCAAGGCCGAGTTCGGGAACATTGGTTTTTCCCATGATGATGGCACCGGCTTTGCGCATGCGCGCAACGAAGATGGAATCTTCCTCGGGAATGTGGTTTTCAAACAGCAGGCAGCCGAGCGTGGTGCGCAGGCCCCTGGTCTGCGCAAGGTCCTTGATCGCCTGCGGAATGCCGTGCAGCGGGCCAACCTCCTCGTTTCTCGCCAATGCCAGATCGGCCTGCTCCGCCTCCGCCAGCAGGTCCTCCCGCGGCCGCAGCGAGACGATGGCGTTGACGGCCGGGTTCACGGCGTCGATGTGGTCCAGATAGGTCTTCATCACCTCGACGGCCGAGACTTCCTTTCTGCGCAGCATGGCCGCCAGAGGCACGGCCTCGAATTTGCAGAGTTCGGGAAGCGTGTAGTCCTGTTTCATGGTGCTCTCACTCATTTCCACTTTGCCTCATAGAAACGGGGCAGTTCGTCGGGTTGCGCCTGGAATTCGAGATCGGCGCTGAAGGCATAGTTCATGACCGAAGTGTACAGCGGTACGATATAGGCCATTTCCATGGCCCGGTTGAGCACCTTGCTGTAAAGGGCTGCCCGCTCATCGTCATCGATGGCGCCCTTTGCCTCCGTCAGATATTTCAGGATTTCCTCGTCCCGCGCATAGTCGTCGGGATCGCCGCTGAACAGCTTGTTCAGCGATGCGGAAACATCCATAACCGAATAGCTGCCCCAGCTTGCCAGATAGAGGGGTGTCTCGCCCTGAGCGTTCTTCTGGATGGCCGCGGCGGCCAGCAGAAACTCCACCTCCAGTTTGATGCCCACCTTGCCGAGAAAGCCCTGTATGGCGGCGAGAATGTTCGGCGAAAGGAAGCTGACCAGCTTTGTCGAAAATCCGTCCGGATAGCCCGCTTCGGCAAGCAGTGCGCGCGCCTTGTCGGGATCGTAGGGATAATCGACCGCATCGTCGGTGTTGCAGCCCTTCTGCAGCGGGAAGCAGGTCGCGCGCGGCACTTCGGCGGCGGGGCTGATGAGCTGGCGGGCAAGCGTCGGCCGGTCGATCGCGTGGAAGATCGCCTGCCGCACCTTGATATTGGTCAGCGGATTGTCCTTGCCGGTCACGCCGGCTGCATCCATGCGCAGATAGGCTATGCGCATCGAGGGCGTGCGCAGCACGTTGAAGCGCGGCACGCGGGCGAGGTTCTCGATCTGGTCGTTGGAGACGTCCCAGATCCAGTCCGCATTGCCGGACAGGAGCTCGGTGAGCTGGGTGCCCGCATCGGTGACGAATTTGAGGCTGATCCTGCCGATGGCGGGACGGCCCTTGGCGCTGCCTTCATAATAACCGTCGAACAGTTCCATATCGGCGGCCACGCCGGGCTCCACCCGGGTCAGCCGGTACGGTCCGCAGCCGATCGGTTCCTGCGAGAATTTCGTATCGCCGACGGCTTCCATATAGGCTTTGGGCAGGATCGGAACCGCAAGCGCAAGGTAGTCCAGCGCCGCCGGAAGCGGGTATTTCAGGTTGATGCGCACCACATGGTCGCTCACCTTCTCCGCCCCCGCCATCCAGCGCACATTGGAGGGAACCGAGACCTTGGCATCGGGGTGCGAAACCTTGTTCACGGTGAAGACGACGTCATCGGCCGAGAACTTGTCGCCGTTGTGGAAGATGACGTCGTCCCGAAGCTTCAGCTCCAGCACGGTTGGCGATATCCACTCCCAGGATTTCGCCAGCAGCGGCTCGTGCTCATAGGTGCTGGAATTGCGGTGAACCAGCGTGTCCCACACGTGATGGGAAACGGTCAGCCCGGTGCGCTGCAGGTTCATATAGGGATTGATGTCGGGAATGATCTGGCTGAACAGCACCCGCAACTGGTTGTTGCCCGACTGGGCGAAAGCCGGCAGGGCGGGCAGCGCCACTGCAGAGCCAAGTATCCTGATGACGTCTCTTCGGTTCATGCCCGTTCTCCTCCGGTTGTTCTGGCCCTGTTGTTCTGGCCCTGTTGTTCTGGCCATGTCGGCGCTTATGCGAAATGACACTCGGCGCTGCCGATGCCCGACAGGCGCTCAGGCGCGCTGACCCGGCAACTGTCCTGCGCGGCCGCACAGCGGGGCCGGAAGCGGCAGCCTGCGGGAATGTTGGACGGGTCCGGCGGCTCACCCAGAATGTTGAGGGGTATTCCCTTGCCGGTTTCCGGCGTCAGCACCGAATTGAGCAGCGCCTTGCTGTAGGGATGGCGGGAACTGCGGAACAGGTCGTCAGCGGTGGCGTATTCGACGATGCGGCCAAGATACATCACCGCCACCTCCGTCGAGACATATTCGACGACCGACAGGTTGTGGCTGATGAACACCAGAGTGAGGTTCAGCTCCCGCTGCAATTTCGCCAGCAGATTGAGGATTTGCGCCTGAACCGAGACGTCGAGTGCGGAGGTCGGCTCGTCGCACACCACCACGCGCGGGTCGTTGACCAGAGCGCGCGCGATCGCCACCCGCTGGCGCTGGCCGCCCGACAGTTCGGCCGGATACCGGTCGCCCATGTCGGCGCGCAGCCCCACGCGCTCCATCATCTCGCGGACGCGCTCCATCTGCGCCTTTCCGGGCAGTTCAGCCTGCGTCGTCAGAGGCAGGGCGATGTTGTCCCTGATCCGCCGCTTCGGATTCAGGGAGGAGAAGGGGTCCTGCGGAACGAGCTGGATCAGCTTCGCCCGCTTCCTGCGGTCCATGGCGGCAAGAGACTGGCCGTCCACCAGGATGCGCCCGCTGGTGGGCGCAAGCAGGCCGACGATCATCTGGGCAAGGGTGGATTTGCCGCATCCGGATTCGCCCACGATGCCGAGCGTGCTGCCCGCCCTCACCGAGAGGCTGATATCGTCGACGGCGACGAGGTTGCGGGTGGGGCGCGCAAACCCTGCCGAAACGGCATAGCTTCGCGTGACGTTCTCTATCAGGATCGCTGCATCCGGGTTCATTGGCGCACTCCCCCTTCCGGCTGGTTGAGGTGCCAGCCCGCCGGCAGGGTGCAGCGCACGCCCTGACCTCCCGGTGCCTGCCTGATGTCGACGGGCCGGGCGCAGATTTCGGAGGCGAGGCGGCAGCGGTCGCGAAAGCCGCATCCCTCGAATTTCGGCGACAGGCGCGGCACTGTGCCGGGAATGCTGCCCAGCTCTTCGCCTTTGATCCGCTTTTCGGGGCGGGGGATGCAGTCCAGCAGGCCGCGCGTATAGGGATGGGAGGGATTGTCGAACACCGCTTCGACCGGGCCGGTCTCGACCACTTCGCCCGCATACATCACATCGATGTAGTCGGCGATGCGGGCAACGATGCCGAGATCATGGGTGATGAGCAGAATGGACAGGCCAAGGTCCTTCTGAAGGTCTTTCAGCAGACGCAGAATCTGGGCCTGAACGGTGACGTCCAGAGCGGTGGTGGGCTCGTCCGCGATCAGCAGCTTCGGTTCGCACATCAGCGCCATGGCGATCATGACGCGCTGGCGCAATCCGCCGGAAAGCTGGTGCGGGAACTGGCCAAGCCGCATGCCCGCCGCCGTCACGCCGACACGGCCCAGAAGATCTTCCGCGCGCGCCATGGCCTGTGCCCGCGTGCCGCCGCGATGGCGAAGATAGCCTTCGGTCATCTGCGAGCCGATGGTGTAGGCCGGATTGAGGCTGGTCATCGGGTCCTGAAAGATCATCGCGATCTCATTGCCCGACAGCCGCCTGATCTCGCGGTCCGGCGCGCGGATGAGGTCGACGTCGCGATATGTCAGCCGGTCGGCCGAAACGCTCGCATTTCGGGTCAGCAGCCTGAGGATCGAGAGCGCGGTGATCGATTTTCCGCAGCCGGATTCGCCGACGAGGCAATGGATGGTGCCTTCATGAATCTGGAGCGACAGCCCGCGAACGGCGGCGATCTCCGGGCCGAAGGAGATTTTGAGGCGGGAAATGTCAACGAGTGGAGCCATTACCATTCCAATCCGAGAGCCTGGCCACACCGTCGCCAACGAGATTGACCGCCACGACCACGAGCATGAGAGCGATGCCGGGAAGGGTCACGATCCATGCGTTGAAGTACATCTGGTCCTTGCCTTCGGCGATCATCAGCCCCCAGGACGGCAGCGGCGGCGGAACGCCCAGTCCGAGAAATGACAGCGAGGCTTCGACGAGGATGGCGAGCGTGATTTCCAGCGTGGCGACCACGATCAGCTGCTCGGAAATGTTGGGAAGAACCTCCCGCCACAAAATCCATGAGGTGGAGCAGCCCGAAACGCGCGCCGACTTGATGAAGTCGAGATGGCGGATCTGCATCGTCGTGGTTCTGGCGACCACGGCGAAGCGGTCCCACAGCAAAAGGGCGAGAATGGAGACCACGATGGCGAGGCTGCTGCCGACCATGCCCACCACCGCCAGCGCCACCAGAACGGTGGGCAGCGACAGGCGCACGGTGATCAGGAACAGCACGATGCTGTCGACAATCCCGCCGAAATAGCCGCCCAGCACGCCGAGCGTGATGCCGATCACCCCGGCAAACAGCGTCGCCCCCACGCCGATCAGCAGCACGATGCGCGCGCCATAGAGCAGCCGCGCCAGATAGTCCCGGCCGAGCTGGTCGGTGCCCAGAAAATGCTCCGGGTCATGGCCGTCCATCCAGAAGGGCGGCAGCATGCGTTTCATCAGGTCCTGGGAGAACGGGTCGTGACCCGATATCTGGTGGGAGAATATGGCCGCGATGGCGACCAGCGACAGTATCAGCGCGCCGATCAGGAAGTCGGCCCGACCCCGGTTCAGATGCATGTCCGGAACGCCCTCATGAAAGCCTGATGCGGGGATCGAGCATGGCGTTCATCACATCGGAGATGAAGGTGATCACCACGTAGATGATGGAGAACATCAGCACGCTCGCCTGAATGACGGCGACGTCGGACTTGATGATGCTCTCCCATGCCAGATGGCCGACGCCATGCAATGCGAACACGCTCTCGATGACCACGGATCCGCCCAGCGCATTGCCGAACTGGACGGCGGCGATCGCAACGATGGGGATCGCGGCGTTGCGCAGCGCATGCTTGACGATGATGGAGAAGCTGGAGAGACCCTTCGCGCGGGCGGTGCGCACGTAATCCGATGCCAGCGCCTTGATCATGCCCGAGCGCGCCAGCCGCGCCAGCGCCGGCAGCACCGAGAGCCCCAGCACGAGCGTCGGCATGATGAAGTGGCGCCAGCTGTCGGCGCCGGTGGTCGGCAGCCAGCCAAGATGAACCCCGAACACGATGATGAGCATCAGCGCCAGCCAGAAGCTCGGCACAGCCTGATTGGCGCTTATCAGGAGCTGGATCGCGCGGTCGATGAAACGCCCTTCATAAAGGGCGGCGAGGATACCGAGCGGAAGGGCCAGCGCCAGACCGACCAGCATGCCGAAGACGCCAAGCCGGAAGGTGGTGGGCATGCGCTCGACAATGAGAGAGGAGACATCCTTCTTGAAGTAGAAGCTTTCGCCAAAATCCCCCCGCACCGCATGCCCGGCCCAGTCGGCGAGCTGAACCGCAAGCGGCCTGTCCAGACCGTAAGCCCGGCGCACCTGCTCGATATCGGCCTGAGTGGCTTCCGGCCCGGCGATGGTCGTGGCCACGTCGCCGCTCATCCGGGTAAGCGAAAAGCTGATGAGAAGGACGCAAAGGCACACACATATGGATATGAGGATTCTTCGCAGAACAAAGAAAAGCACGTGATCTCCCCCGACGCGTCATCACCCTGCAGAGCGCTTTGCAGCGGCCGGGTCTGTTGAACCCCTGGCTGCCCTCACGGAAATCTCATCATCGGAACCAGCAGAGAAATTGGCCTCCAATGATTTTCCAAGCGACCGATATTTTGAGTGTGAACTCTTGTTATTGCTCCAGAATAACGGATATTCAGGACTTTGGAGCGCGGATTGTCAAGGAGAAAAATTGATTTGCCAGTGCGGCCGGATTTTTCTCCCGCGCAGCGACGGCGGGAAGCCGGCTCATGCGGCGCGCTCCCATGCGCGGCAGCTTTGAGGCCTTACGCGTACGGAATCTTCGCGGATCAAGGCGTTGCTGCCGATAGCCTCTTTCCGTCGCGTCGCGCGAGCTGCAATTGTGACGCGGTCACGCGAGCCACGCGGCAGCCGAGCCTGCGCCGGGTGTTACTCTCATCCCCGTGACAGGGAGATGTCATGCCACGCTCCCGGGCGATGTATTTTCCGGCAGGGGCCGGACAGCCGGTCATCAGGCGCGGGATCCTTGCCGGCGTCGGAAACTCCGGAAAAATGAGAAACGCGCGTGGCGTTCATCTGCCGGTCGTCATGGCTGCGTAGTTTCAGGTTTCACTTGATGTCCGGGAAGGGGGCCTGCGCTGTGCCAGTGCGGTATCGGGTGACGCGGGCTGGCCGCGGAGCGCGAGTGATACGCGCTGCCGGTTGCATGTTTCGCGGTTCCCGCAGCAGACCGCCATCGCGCTCTTCATGTCAGGCCGGAAACGATGATAGTTGTAACGGATGGTGGACGGGGCCGCCCGCCTTCTTTAACACCCATTGGCTTCAGGCGCGCTGACCCGACATCACGACCCGGGGCGCTGCGCCAGCCGCAGATCACAGACCAGTAAGGGAAGACAAGATCATGACCTCCGCACCTTTTCCCGCCGCGATGGAAGCCACGCTGGCGGAGATTCTTCCCGCGCTTCGTGACATCCGTCAGGATCTGCATCGCCATCCCGAGATCGGTTTTAAGGAAGTGCGCACCGCCGCCATGGTGGCTGAGAAGCTGCGCGCTCTGGGGCTGGAGGTCACCGAAGGCGTTGGCGGCACCGGTGTTGTGGGCACGCTGCGCGCCGGCACCGGCAACCGCGCCATCGGCTTTCGCGCCGACATGGATGCGCTGGCGATGACGGAGGCGACCGGGCTGCCGCATGCCTCCACCATCGATGGCATGATGCATGGCTGCGGCCATGACGGCCACACCACCATGCTTCTGGGCGCGGCCGAGGTTCTGGCCCGCAATCCCGAATTTTCCGGCACCATCCATTTCATCTTCCAGCCGGCTGAGGAAGGGCTGGGCGGTGCGCCGGCCATGATGCGCGACGGTCTGTTCGAGCGCTTCCCTGTCGATGCGGTCTATGGGTTGCACAACAAGCCGAACCTTCCCGAAGGCTCGTTCAATGTCGCGATTGGCCCGATGCTCGCCGCCGCCGACATCTACACCGTGACCTTCGGCGGGCAGGGCGGCCATGGTGGTTCCGGCCCGCATCTGTCGATCGATCCGACGCTGGCCGCCGCGCAGTTCGTCATGAACCTCCAGTCGATCGTCGGCCGCAACCTGTCGCCCTTCGATCAGGGCGTGGTCAGCGTCGGCCATATCGGCGGCGGCAACTACGATGCGCCCAACGTCATCCCCTCGAAGGTGGTTATCCGCGGCACCACGCGCTCCTTCAAACCCGAGACGCGCGACCTGATCGAGCGCCGGCTGAACGAAATGGCGAAGGCTGCCGCCGACGCCTACGGCACCACGCTGGAGGTGGATTACAACCGCATGTTCCCCTCGCTGCACAATCCGGAGGAATCGACAAACCGTATTTCTGAGGCGCTGCGTCAGCGCTTCGGCGATGCGCGCGTCGATGACCGCGCATCGCCGGGCATGGGCGCGGAAGACTTCGCCTATATGCTGGAGCAGTCGACCGGCTGCTTCTTCTTCCTCGGCGCCGGCGACGGTCCGGCCCTGCATTCGGACCGCTATGATTTCAACGACCGGCTGATCGGCGACGGCGTGCGCTACTGGCTGACCGTGGCGCTCGAAGAGCTGCGTGCATGAACCAGCGTCAGCTGATGGCGTTTCGGGCCGCAATGATGCACGGCTCGATCACGGCGGCTGCGAAACGTCTCAACGTCTCGCAGCCGGCTGTCAGCCGGCTGATCGCGGATCTGGAATTCAGCCTCGGTTTTACGCTGTTCACGCGCCAGACCGGGGGCATCGTGCCGACGCGCGAGGCGCAGGAATTCTTCCGCGAAGTGGACATGATGTTTTACGGCCTCGACCGCCTGACCATGGTGGCCGAGGAAATCCGCACCCTGTCGCGGGCGACGGTGCGCTTCGCCACCCTGCCGATGCTGAGCTTCGAGGTGGTTCCGCAGGCGCTGATGCGGTTCCGCGCGCGCCATCCTCAGGTGCATATGCTCCAGGATGTCTACACATCCGCCCGGGTTCTCGAACTGGTCGCCTCGCGGCAGGTCGAGCTTGGCGTGGCGCAGACCCACAAGCGCCGCGACGACATCGAAATCCTGCACACCTATCACGCGCGCTGCGTGTGCGTCATGCAGCCCGGCCACCGGCTGGCCTCGCGGGAGCTGATCACGCCGGAGGATCTGGAGAACGAGCCGCTGATCATGCTGGCGCGCCACACCATCTCGGCAAGCTATATCGCCAACGCCTTTGCCGACCACGGCATTTCGCCGACCATTGCTGCCGAAAGCCAGCCCTCCTTCGCCGCCGGTTCGCTGGCTGCGGCGGGCTGCGGAATCGCATTTGTGGATGAGCTGACCGCCATGGCGCTGCGCGGCAGGGTTTCCGCCGTTGCCTTCGAGCCGGAAGTGCCGTTCGATATCTGCATTCTCAAGCCGCGTGAGACGCCGCTTTCCCGTGCGGCGGCGGGCTTTCTGGCGGAACTTGTCGCGGGAATCGAAACCGCGCTGGCCGCCCGTACGACCCCATAATATTCAGTTATGGGGTCCTGCACTTATTCTATTTGCCCTGTGCCAGCCGCGCCGCCACAGTTAGCCAACTCTGGTGGTTTGAAGCGGAATTCCGTGTTGGGAGGCAGAAATGGCGCATAAGAAACCCGAAGGCTCGTTCGTCGCGCTCGTCACGCCGATGAATGGCGATGGCAGCATCGATTTCGAGGGCTTTCGCACGCTGCTCGACTGGCATCAGTCGCATGGCACGTCCGCCGTGCTGATCATGGGCTCGACCGGCGAAGTGTCGATGCTGTCGCCGCAGGAGCGCCGCGAGATCGTCGAGAAGACGGTGGCGATGAAGCCGGGCGACATGCAGATGTATTATGGCTGCACCGGCAACAACACCGAAACCACCATCGATTATGTGCGCCATGCCAGGGCCGCCGGCGCGGATGGCGCGATCGTTGCGGCCCCCGCCTATATCGGCGCCGACAACGATGCCATCACCGATTTCATGTTCGAGGTTCTCGACAGCGCCGATCTGGCGATGGGCTTCTACAACAACCCGCCGCGCGTCAAGACGGACCTCCACTGGAGCGATCTGCTGAAGCTCGCCCGCCACGACAACATGGTGGTGCTGAAGGAATCGACCACGCGCGTGGGACAGGTGGCGCAGGTCTGCGCGGCGAAGCCCGACATGTCGATCATGTGCTGCTGCTCGCCCAATCTCGGCCTCGTCGTGCCGACCATGTCTCTGGGCGGCCATGGCACGGCCAACATGACCGGCAACATCATTCCCGCCGAAATGGTGACGATCTCGACGCCATGGCGCGCGGAAGGCGATGCGGCTGCGTTCCGCGAAGCCTATCTTCGCAACCTGCCGATCCTGCATTTCGTCTATTCGGCCATCAATCCGGTGGCGACCAAGACCATCATGCGCGCGCTCGGCCTGCCTTCCGGCCCGCTGCGCAAGCCGCTCCAGCCGCTGGCGCCGGCGGCGCTTCAGGCCGGTCTCGACGCTTACCGGGCGCTCGGCCTGGACAAGAAGTACGGCCTCTCGATCAGTCCGGCTGCGATCGCGGCCGAATAACCGCACACCGGCCGCTGCGCGCCGGGAAGGGGAGCACGACATGGAACTCGGACTGGCTGGCAGGAAGGCGCTGCTGTCGGGAGCGAGCAAGGGTATGGGCAAGGCCTGTGCGCTGGCCGTCGCCCGCGAGGGCGTCGATGTCACCATGGTGGCGCGCACCGCCGGGACGCTGGAAGCCGCCGCCGCCGAAATCCGTGCCGCGACCGGCGCGAAGGTGACCACCGTCGTTGCCGACATCACCACCGAGGAAGGCAGGGCGGCAGCGCTTGCCGCCTGCCCCGAGCCGGATATCCTTCTCAACAATGCCGGCGGCATGCCGCCCGGCGATTTTCGCGAGTGGAACCGCGACGACTGGATCAGGGCGGTGGACATGATGATGCTGCCGCCCATCTTCATGATGAAGGCGACGGTCGACGGCATGATGGAGCGCGGCTTCGGCCGCATCGTCAACATCGCCTCGCGCAGCGTCAAGATCGCCCATGCCGAGCTTGGCCTGTCCAATGGCGCGCGCTCCGGCCTCGTCGGTTTTTCCGCCGGCCTCGCGCGCCAGACCGTGGGCCGCAACGTGACCATCAACACGCTTCTGCCCGGCATTTTCGACAGCGACGGCCAGCGCGCGCATGTGGCGCGCATGGCCGAGACCAGCGGTCGTGCCTATGACGATATCTGGGCATCGCGGGCCGCGGGAAATCCGGCCGGACGCTTCGGGCGGCCGGAAGAGATCGGCGCCTATTTCGCTTTCCTCGTCAGCGCGCATGCCGGTTTCATCACCGGCCAGAACCTGCTGATCGACGGCGGCGAGTATCCGGGAACCTACTGACCATGCGGCGCGGGGCAGGGTCATGAGGATTGCGGTCGCCGGTTTCCAGCACGAAACCAACAGCTTTGCCGGCACGGTTGCCACGCGCGCCGATTTCGACCGGCCGGGCGGCTGGCCGCCCTTCTGCACAGGCGCGGACATGGCGGCGATCATCGCGCCTTCCGGCACCCCGGCAGCAGGGGCGATGGCGGAGGCAGCACAGTCCGGCGTCGGGGTCGTACCGCTTTTGTGGTGCATCGGCCTGCCCTCCGGCCCGGTCGAGGACGCCGCCTTCGAGGATATTGCCGCCGACATCTGCGCGCGCTTTCGCGGGGCGCTGGATCAGGGGCTGGACGCGCTTTATCTCGATCTGCACGGCGCCATGGTCACGCCGTCTTTCCCCGATGCGGAAGGCGAGCTTCTGGCGCGGTTGCGGCGCATCGCGCCGGCGCCGTTCCCCATCGCAGCCTCTTTCGATCTGCATGGCAACATTTCCGAAAAGATGGTGCGCGACTGCACCCTGCTGGAGTGCTACCGCACCTATCCGCATATCGACCTGCGCGAAACCGGGGCGATGACCATGCGCCGGCTGATCGGCGTGCTGAAAGGCGCGCCCGTGCCTGCCATGGCCTACCGCGCCGTGCCTTTCCTTGCCTCCATCAACGATCAGTGCAGCTTCGTCGAGCCGGTGCGCAGCCTGCTTGAGCGCGGTGCGCAGTTCGAGAAGGCCGGCAAAGTCGACCGGGTCAGCCAGTTCTTCGGCTTTCCGCTGGCCGACATCGCCATCTCCGGCCCGTCCATCGTGATTCAGGGGCCGGATGCGGCAAAGGCGGAAGCCGTTGCCGACGCCATGCTGGCGGCGTGGATGCAGGCCGAGGCGCGTTTCGCCACGCGCCTGCCTCAGGCGTCTGAGGCGGTCGCGGAAGCAAAGCGTCTGGCCGCCTTGCCCGGCACAGGCCCGGTGGTTATTGCCGATACGCAGGACAATCCCGGCGGCGGCGGCACCGGCGACACCACAGGAATGCTGCGGGCGCTGATCGAAGGCGGGGCGCAGGGTGCCGTGCTGGTTCATATCGCAGACGCGGATGCCGCCGAGGCCGCCCATGCGGCGGGCGAGGGCGCTGTCGTGGATATCGCCGTCGGTGCATCGCTGTCGGCCCGTTTCGGCGCGCCGGTTGCGGGTCCATGGCGGGTTGTGAAGCTTGGCAGCGGCAGTTTCACCGGCGTCGGCCCCATGTACAAGGGCAACGCCATCGCGCTCGGCAAGGTGGCGCTTTTGGAGCGGCGGAGCGTGCGCGTCATCGTCGCGCCGCGCAAGATGCAGGCCTCGGAGCCCGGCCTGCTCCTGCATCTCGGCCTCGATCCGCAAACGCTTCCCATTCTGGTGGTGAAAAGCTCGGTGCATTTTCGTGGCGCCTATCAGACGATGGCGCGCGCCATTTTGCCGGCACTGGCGCCCGGCGCAGTCGAGGCCGACCTGTCGCGGCTCGATTATCACAACGTCCTGCGTCCCCCGGCGCGCAATCACAGTCACTCAACAGAAGAGGTCAGCCCGCTATGACGATTTTTCGCAGCTTCACCCGCGCCCTTGGCCTCTGCACCGTGCTGGTTGCAGGCGCTGCCGTGACCGCTCCGGCACAGGCAGGCCCGGAAGACAAATCCATCACCATCGGCATGGGCGAGGATTTCCCGACCCTCGACGGCTATGTGAACACCTCGCGCGATGGCGTGGTCATCACCATGCATCTCTATGACGGCCTCATCTATCGCAATCCGAAGACCTTCGCCTATGAGCCGCTGATCGCTACCTCCTGGGAGCGCATCGACGATCTGACATGGGAATTCAAGCTCCGCGAAGGCGTGACCTTCCATGACGGTTCGCCGCTGACCGCCGAAGACGTCGTCTTCACCCTGAACTACTGGGCAGACCCCGCCCATGGCGCGCGCTCGCAAGGCTCGGTGTCGTGGATCGACCGCGCCGAGGCGGTCGACGACCTGACTGTCCGGCTGATCTCCAAGACGCCGTTCCCGGCCGCGCTCGAATTCGTGGCCGGTTCGCTGCCCATCTATCCGTCGGATTATTTCCAGTCCGTGGGCCCGGAGGTTTTCGGGCAGAAGCCGATTGGCGCCGGCCCCTACAAGCTGGCTTCCAACGAAGGCGGCACCATCAGGCTGGTGGCGCATGAGGGCTACTACGAAGGCGGCGCCAAGCGCACGCCGTCCATCACCACCGTCAACTGGCGTATCATTCCCGACACCGCAACGCGCATCGCCGAAGTGATCAGCGGCGGCGTCGACTGGATCTGGAACGTGCCGTCCGATCAGGTCGAGCAGCTGGAAGTCGTGCCGACGCTAGACGTGGCGCTCGCCTCCACGATGCGCATTTCGATGGTAGCGCTGGATGCGGCCGGGCGCACCGGCGATACGCCGCTCAAGGATGTGCGCGTGCGTCAGGCGATCAACCACGCCATCGACCGCAAGACCATCGTCGAAAACCTCGTCGGCGGCGATGGTGAACTGCTCAACGCGCCGTGCCACCCTTCGCAGTTCGGCTGCGACCAGTCGGCGGCGGTGGTCTATGACTACGATCCGGAGAAGGCGAAGGCGCTGCTGGCCGAAGCCGGCTTCGCCGACGGCATTACGGTCAAGCTCGGCAGCTACCGCGACCGTGCGCGCGCCGAGGCGGTGCAGTCCTATCTGGCGGCTGTCGGCGTCAGGGCCGAACTCGAAATGCTGCAGGCGAGCCCCTCCTTCTCAAGCTGGCGCGAGGGCAAGGTAGGCATGTGGTATGGCGACTGGGGTTCGTTCTCGATGGCCGACAGCTCTGCCTCCATCGGCTCCATGTTCGACGGATCGAGCAATGACGGCGCCCGCGACGAGAAGGTGATCTCGCTGGTCAAGGAAGCGTCGTCGGAGCTTGATGAGGACGCCCGCAAGGCGAAATATGCCGAGGCGATCCGCATCATCACCGAGCAGGCCTACTGGGTGCCGATGCACACCATCGTCATGGGCTATGCCTATACCAACACGCTTGCATTCGAGCCGACGCTGGATGAACTGCCGCGTTTCTTCGACGCAAGCTGGAAATAGGCGCTGACAAGGGCGCATGGCCGCGCCATAGGGCTTCGGGCGTGCGCAGCGCGTGCGCCCGATTGACCATCTGGCCAGACCGGCAGGGGCAACGCCTCTGACCCTGCCAGAGCATCGGGCCGACGCGCGGTGATTGCGTCGAAGCATAAGGCCTGAACGTTTCTGCGTTTCGAGTGAAATCAGAAAGTCCAGGCGGCGTGATTGCGGCCCCAGGCAAGAGGAGACGGCAAGCGGGATGCTGACCTATCTGATGAGGCGGGCCACCATGGCGGCGGTGGTGATGGTGATCGTATCGGTCATCTGCTTCGTGCTGAGCAACGTGGCTTCGGACCCGGCGGTCGGCATTGCCGGCGCGCAGGCGACCGATGCCGACCTTGCGGTGGTGCGCCAGACCTACGGCCTCGACCGGCCTTTGCCGGTTCGCTATGCCGAGTATATCGGCAATCTTTTGCAGGGCGATTTCGGCACCTCCTATCTCGCCAAGCGGCCGGTGCTGGAGATGATCCTTGAGCGGCTGCCGGTGACGGCGCTGCTGGCCTTCCTGTCGATGGCGCTGGCGCTGGCCATCGCGCTGCCGCTCGGCTGCGCGGCGGCGCTGTGGCCGAACACGCTGGTCGACCGGCTGTCGCAGGTTCTGGCCGTGACCGGCCAGGCCATTCCCAATTTCTGGGCCGGCCTGCTGCTCATCGTCGTGTTCGGCGTGCAGCTGCGCTGGCTGCCCATTTCCGGCTCCGACACGCTGGCGCATTTCGTGCTGCCGGCGATCACCCTCGGCACCTTCGCCATGCCACCGCTGATGCGGCTGATCCGGGCCGGCATGATCGAGGTTCTGGCTTCCGACTATATCCGCACCGCCCGTGCCATGGGCATCCGGCCCTTCGCGCTGACTTTCAAATATGCGCTGAAGAATGCCGTTTTGCCGGTCATCTCGCTGGCGGCGGTTCAGCTCGGCTTCATGCTCGGCGGCTCGATCGTGGTGGAATCGATCTTCGCCCTCAACGGCGTCGGCTATCTGGCGTGGCAGTCCATGTCGCGCTCCGACATGCCGGTGATCCAGGCGATCGTTCTGCTGATCTCGATGATCTACATCGTGCTGACGCTGGCCGCCGATCTGCTCAACGGCATCATGGATCCCAGACTGCGGGGAGCGCGCAAATGACGGCGCTGTCCGCGGCACCGGCCCTGCCGGAAGAAGAGCTTGTCCGCCGGCCGGGTTTCTGGGCGAAGGCGCGGCGTCATCGCACCTTCGTTTTTTCCGGCATCATCCTGCTCGCCATCCTGCTGATCGCGGTCTTCGCGCCGCTGCTTGCGCCGCATGATCCCTTCATGCAGGGCATCGCGCTGCGGCTGAAGCCGCCCTTCTGGCATGACAAGACGGTAGCGGAGCATTTGCTCGGCACCGATCAGCTTGGCCGCGATTATCTCAGCCGCCTGATCTATGGGGCGCGCATTTCGATGGCCATCGGCATTGGCGCGACGCTGATGTCGGCGCTCATCGGCATCACGCTCGGGCTTCTGGCCGGCTATTATGGCGGCTGGATCGACACCGCGATCTCCACCGTCATCACCACGCGCCTGTCGATGCCGATCATTCTGATCGCGCTGGCGGTGGTCGCCATCGTCGGGCCTTCGCTCACGGTCGTCATCGTGGTGCTGGGGCTGCTTTTGTGGGACCAGTTCGCGGTGGTGACGCGCGTGGCCACCCAGCAGGTGTGCACGCGTGACTATGTCACCTCCGCCCGCGTTCTGGGCTGTTCCGTCGGCCATATATTGTTTCGCGAAATCCTGCCCAATATCCGCGCCCCGCTGATGGTGGTGGCGACGGTGGAAATGGCGCATGCCGTGCTGCTGGAGGCGGCGCTGTCCTTCCTCGGCCTCGGTGTTCAGGCGCCGCTGCCCTCATGGGGGCTGATGCTGTCGGAAGCCAAGACGGCGATGTTCTTCAGCCCGTGGCTGATCGTGCTGCCCGGCGCATGCCTGTTCATTCTGGCGCTGGCCATCAATCTGATGGGCGATGCCATGCGTGACCTGACGGCGGGAGGGCGCGGCTGATGCTGCTCGATGTGCACGACCTTCACGTCACCCTGCCCGATCAGGGCCGCAAGCTGCGGGCGGTGCGCGGCGTCGACCTTTCGGTGGCGGCGGGCGAAACGCTGTGCCTCGTCGGCGAATCCGGGTGCGGCAAATCGATGACGGCGCTCGCCCTGATGGGGCTCCTGCCGCGCAGGGCCGAACGGCGCGCGGCGCGTCTGCGGCTTGGGCTGACCGATCTCGGCGGCCTGTCGGACGGCGCCATGTCGGCGCTGCGCGGACGGCGCATGTCGATGATCTTTCAGGAGCCGATGACGGCGCTCAATCCGGTCTTCACCATCGGCGACCAGCTCTGCTCCGTCTACCGGCGGCACACCCGCGCCAGCGGAGCCGCGGCGCGGGCGCGCGCCATCGACGTGCTGGAAAGCGTTGGGCTGACCAATGCGGCGCTGCGCATGCGGCAATATCCGCACCAGCTTTCGGGAGGGCTGCGCCAGCGCGTGCTGATCGCCATGGCGTTGATCTGCGAGCCCGAGCTGATGATCTGCGACGAGCCGACCACGGCGCTCGACGTGACCACGCAGGCCCAGATCCTGCACATTCTGAAAGAGGCGCAGGCCGCCCGCAACATGGGCATGATCTTCATCACTCATGACCTTGGCGTCGTTGCCCGCATCGCCGACCGGGTTGCCGTCATGTATGCCGGGCGCGTGGTGGAGGAAGGCACTCGCGAAGCGGTGCTGCGCCATCCGGCCCATCCCTATACGCGCGGGCTCATCGCCTCGGTGCCGAAACCGGGCGGCGGGGAGCCGGGCCAGACGCGTCTGGCCAGCATTGCCGGCAATGTGCCCGCCTTCCATCAGGAGGATGCGCGCTGCCCCTTCCTGTCGCGCTGTTTGCAGCGCATGGATGTGTGCGCCGAAACGCCGCCTCCGGTCCGGCAGGCGCCGGCGGGCCAGAGCTTTGCCTGTCATCTGCTTCCCGGATGGGTGGAAAGCCGGGCGGCAGGCGTGGAGAAGCGCGCATGACCATGCTTCTCGAAGCCCGCGACCTGACCCATGTCTACACGATCCGGCAGGGGCTGCTCGGCAGGCCGGCTCCGCTGCGCGCGCTCAACAACGTATCGCTCAGCATAAAGCGGGGCGAAATCCTCGGCATCGTCGGCGAATCCGGCTGTGGCAAGAGCACCCTGGCCCGCATTCTTCTGGGCCTTGAGGCGCCGACCTCCGGCACGGTTCTGCTCGAAGGGCGGCCGGTCGGCGACTATCCGCGCCGCGAGCGCGCGCTGGCGGTGCAGCCGGTGTTCCAGGATCCCTATGGCTCGCTCAATCCGTCCATGTCTGTGGAGGAGCTGATCGCCCTGCCTCTGCATGTGCATGGCATCGGCAGCCGCTCAGAGCGGCGCAGGCGCACCGCCACCATGGCCGATCAGGTCGGCCTGCCGCGCCGCGCTCTGGCAGCGCGCCCGGGCGAGCTTTCCGGCGGCCAGCGCCAGCGCGTCGCCATCGCGCGCGCTCTTGTCGCCGGGCCGAGGCTGGTGATCTGCGATGAGCCGACATCGGCCCTCGACGTCTCGGTGCAGGCGCAGATCCTCAACCTGCTGCTCGACCTGCGCGCCGAGCACGATGTCGCCATGCTGTTCATTTCGCATAACCTGTCGGTCATCGAGCACATGGCAGACCGCATGATGGTGATGTATCTGGGCCGGGTGGTGGAAACCGGGCCGACGCGGGCCATCTTCGCGCGCCCTCACCACCCCTACACGACCGTTCTGCGCGATGCGGTGTTCAGCCCGCAGGATGATGGCGGCGTGCCCGATCTCGGCCTGCGCGGCAATTTCCCCAATGCGATGGATGTGCCGTCGGGCTGCGTGTTTCATCCGCGCTGCGGCTTCGCGCATCAAAATTGCAGCGAGGTGGAACCGATGCTGAAAACCCATGGCGGCGATGACCGGGCCTGCGCCTGTCATTATCCCCTGACTGCCGGCCCCTGATCCGCCGGCCCTTGATCCGCCGGCCCTTGATCAACGGGGTAGTGCTTCAGGCAGACTGCGCTGCGGATCGGCTCAGGCTTGCCGGCAGGCGCTGCCGCAACCGCGCATCGACGCTTTGAACAGAGGCAGGACGGCCGTTTCGTCGCCTGCCGCAAACGGGTTTTTGCATGATCGACATGGTTCTCAGTTGGCCGGGTCTGGCGGCGGCAATCGCCTTGCTTGCAGCCGGCGCCATTCAGGGCTCGACCGGCTTCGGCTTCAACATGCTGGCCGCACCGCTTCTGGCCCTGATCGACCCCGCTCTCGTTCCCGGCCCCATGCTGATGCTTGCCACCATCGTCAGCATCGGCGGCGCATGGCGCGAGTTCGATGACGTCAACCGGCGCGACCTCGGCTATTCGCTGAGCGGCCGGGTTGTGGCGGCGTCGCTGGCCGCTTTCTGCATCGGCCTGATGTCGCCGCAGGTGTTTTCGGCGCTGTTCGGGCTGGCGGTGCTGGCCGCAGTGGTGCTGAGCCTGAGCGGGCTGAACATCTATCCCACCCCGCGCAATCTTTTCACCGCGGGCACCGTGTCCGGTTTCATGGGCACGCTGACCTCGATTGGTTCGGCGCCGATGGCGCTGGTCTACCAGAATGCCGAAGGCGCGCGGATGCGCGCCACGCTCAACGCCTTCTTCGTCGTGGGCGGGCTGATCTCGATTGCAGCACTTGCGCTGGCCGGACGCTTCTCATGGCATGATGCGGGCATCGCCCTGCTGCTGACGCCGCCTGCCATGCTGGGTTTCCTGTTTTCGGGCTGGACCCGGCGGCTGGTCGACAAGGGGCAGGTGAAGCGGCTGGTGCTGGCCGTGTCCACGCTGTCCGCCGCAGTCCTTCTGTGGCGGGCGATTTTCTGAAGCACGCCGCAAACAGCCGGAATTTTGCTCAAATGCAGCATTCGCGAAGGTCCGTTGGTTGCCTGAAGGCTTCGCAGCCGCATGCCGGCTATGGCTGTCGTCGTCCGTCGGCACACACCTCGCGCACGATGCCGCGCAGCCAGCGGTGGGCGGGATCGGCGTCGAGGCGCGGATGCCAGGCGAGCGAAATCGCCAGCGCATCGGTTTTTACCGGCAGATCGAACGTATGAAGGCCGATCCGGGCCGGCGTGGTCAGCCGTGCAGGCACCGCCGCCACATGGTCGGAGGTGCGCGCGATGGCCAGCGCATCGGCGAAGTTCGCGACGGCGATGGTCACGCGGCGGCTGAGGCCGAGCGCTTCAAGCGCCGTATCGATAGGCCCTGAAAAGCGTCCGCGCCGGGAGACGGAGATATGGGGAAAGCCAGCGAAAAGCTCCGGCGTCACCGTGTCGGTCAAGGGATGGCCGGAGCGCACCACGCCGACGAAACGGTCGTGAAACAGCGCCTGAAGGCGGATTTCCGGCCCCGCCGCGCCGATCACGCCAATGTCGACATCGACGCGCCCTTCACGCAGGGCTTCTATATCCTCCTTGTCCTGAGGAGCGAAGCGCAACCGTACGCAGGGCGCTTCGCGGGCAACGCGGGCGGCGAGCCCGGCGCCGAAACTCAGCACGAAACTGTCGCTGGTGCGGATGACGAAACTGCGCTCCAGCCGCGCGAGATCGAGCTCGTCCTCACCGCGCACCAGCGCCTCGGCCTCGGCGACCAGCATGCGCAGCCGTTCGCGCAGGGCTTGCGCGCGCGGCGTCGGCACCAGCCCGCGGCCGGCCCGCACCAGAACCGGATCGCCCAGCAAATGGCGGATGCGGGCAAGCTGGCGGCTCATCGCGGGCGATGAGAGGTTGAGCCGCTGCGCCGCGCCGGTGACGCTGCCCTCGGAAAGCAGGGCATCCAGCGTCACCAGCAAATTCATGTCGGGCGGCGCGCTGCGGCGTGCTGAACCGGCTTTCGTTGGCATGGCGGGCACCGTCAATTCATGCGTGTTGCGCAATTTTATAGCGGAGGGATTGCGTGCTGCGCAATTGGGGCTATGCGACTGACACAGGAAGATCTTAGCCGTCTTGCATGCGTTTCCGCCACTGGCGGGGTTTTCAGAACGCGGGGTCAGGAAAATGAAATTGCCTGTGCAGAAAACAATCTGGAAACTGGGCAGGCCTTGGGGAGGAGGCAGCGCCTGTTCTCCTGTGGTCGCATTCTTCGCTGCCTGGGCGAGGATCTGCGTTGCCTAAGGGGAGGATAGACATGTCCGCAAAAGAACCGGCTCAGGCCGTGGCTCTGCATCGCTTCAGGCTGACTCAGGAAGGCGTGGTCTCGCTGATCGCGCTGACTTTGTTCGTCGCCTTTGCGCTGTTCCTCAACAATTTCCTCACCCAGGGCAATCTTCTGACCCTGCTGAAGAATGTCGCCATTCTCGGCACGCTGGCTGTCGGCATGGGCTTCGTGGTGGTCGGGCGCGGCATCGACCTGACCATGGTTGCCGTGATGGTGGTGGGCGTTGCGTTCGCCATCTGGCTGACAAGTCAGGGTTTCGGCTTTGGCCAGGCGGTGCTGATCGGCGCCGTGCTGGTCGCCTGCTGCGGGCTGATCACCGGCATCCTGATCGCCATCGCCGAAGTGCCGCCGATCTTCGCCACCCTTGCCATGGCGTCCATCGTCTATGGCGGCGGCCGCGTCGCCTTCAGTTCGGACGTGCTTTATGCGCCGGGCGGGATCGGCTGGCTGATGGCCATCGGCTCGGGCACCTTTCTCGGCATTCCCTATTCCATCCTGATCCTTGCCGGCATCGCGGCGCTGATTGCGCTGTTCCTCAGCCTCACCCGCTTCGGCCGCTTCATCTACGCCACCGGCGACAATCCCCACGCCGCGCGCACCATGGGCCTGCCGACGCGCCCCGTGCAGATCAGCCAGTATGTGGTGGCGGCGCTCATCGCCTATGCCGCCGGCATTCTGATGACCGGCCTCGTCTCGGGCATCAACACGCGGCTCTACAATTCAACCCTGATCTACGATGTGCTGCTGGTGGTGGTGCTGGGCGGCATCAGCCTCTCGGGCGGTCAGGGCGGCGTGCGCAACGTTCTGGTCGGCACGGTTCTGGTCGGCATTCTGATCAACGGCATGACGATCATGAATTTCAGCTACACCAGCCAGAACCTGATCAAGAGCGTGATCCTGCTGGCGGCGCTGGCACTGGATGCGGTGATCAATCCCCGTGATGAGCAGACGTCGCAGAGCGGCGACATCTGACCGCAATCTGACCGCACGGGCCTTTCAAGACAAAATCAGTGAGGAGAAAAAGCATGTCTGTTCTGAAGAAAACCGCGCTTGCCGGTCTGGCCGCCGCTGCGCTGTTTATGGGAATTCCCGCCAAGGCCGCCGAAATCGAGCAGGTCGGCCGCGCCGCCTATCTGGAGGCCATGGCAGGCAAGAAGGTGATCTTCGTGCCGCTGTCGCAGGGCATGGACCTCAACCAGGCCTGGACCGCGGTCTGGCAGCGTCACGCCGCCCGCTACGGCTTCAGCTTTGAAGTGCGCGATCCGAACATGGACACCGCCGCCGGCATCCGCGCGCTGCAGGGCGCGGTCGCGGAGAAGCCGGACGTGCTGATCGTGCAGAACCCCGACGTGCAGACCTATGCGCGGGCGCTGAAGCAGGCGCAGGATGCCGGCATTAAGATCCTGCAGATCAACATGCAGTCGATCACCCAGACCGACAGCTATGTCGGCAATGACTGGATCGAGATGGGGCGTCTGGAAGCCGGCGAGCTGGCCCGCACCTGCCTCGCGCCCGGTGCGCCTTCGGGCAAGATCGTCTGGCTGGCCGGCGTCCAGACCGGCGCAGCCAACATCTATATGCGCGAGGGCCTGAACCAGATCCTGGCCGAGAATCCGGGCCTTGAACTGGTGTCCGACCAGCCTGCCGATTACGACAGCGAAAAGGCCCGCCAGATCACCGAAACCGTGTTGCAGCAGCATCCGGACCTGTGCGGCATCATGGGCATCTGGGACAATGCCGAGGTGGGCGCCGGCGCTGCCGTGCTGGCGGCCGGCAAGCAGGATCAGGTGACCATCGTCACCAATGGCGCGGGCGCGCACACCGCTTGCGAGAGCATCGAAAAGGGCCTGCTCGACGTCGTCTACAACTTCAACGCACCGATCCAGGCCGAGATCGCGGCGCAGCAGATCTCCGAGTTCCTGCAGAACCCGGATCGTGTCGCCGGCTCGGAAAAGACCGTCTTCTTCGGTCCGATCACCCGTGTCGACAAGTCGAACGCCAGCGGCCGCAACTGCTGGACCATCGATCAGCTGAAGTAAGGACGAGGGCAGAATGAGCCTCAGCGAAAGCCTTGTCCGGTTGCGTTACCGGGTGTTTCCCGATCACGTTCTGGGCGAGATTCTCACCAAGAAATGGGTGGACAGCGCAATCCCCTTCGCCGCTCTGGTGCTGGTGATTGCGATCTTCGGTCCGATCGTGCCGCGCTTCTTTCAGTTCGGCACGATTTCCCTGCTCTCGGGCGAGATGGCCGAGCTGGGGCTCATCGTCCTTGGCCTGACCGTCGTGATGATTTCGGGCGGCATCGACCTGTCGGTCGGTTCCACCTTCGCGCTGTGCGTCACCACCGCGCTCTACATGATGAACGTGCAGGGGCTCAGCCTCGGCGGCGGGCTGGCTGCCACGCTTGCCGTCGGCGCGGTCTGCGGCGCGATCAACGGCTTCATGGTCGGCATCCTGAGAATGCGGGCGTTTCTCACCACGCTGGTGACGCTGATCATCTTCCGGTCGGTGTTCGATATCGTCTTTCCGCAGATCTCGACCGACATCGTGATGAACTATCCGCAGTCGCCCGCCTATGACGCGCTTGGCATGGGGCATCTGCTCGGCCTGCCGATCTCGTTCTGGGTGATGGTCGCCGTGGCGCTGGTGCTGCACATCGTGCTGTCGCGCGGCCGGTATGGCTGGCGTCTTCTGGCGGTGGGCGGGGCGCGCCGCTCCGCGCATAATGCCGGCATCAATGTGCGGTGGACGGTGTTTTCCGCCTATGTGCTGTGCTCGGTGCTGGTGGCGCTGGGGGCCTACCATTTCTCGGCGCGCATCGGCTCCGCCGCCTCCGACATCGGCGCGGGAATGGAGCTTCAGGCGCTGACCGCCACGGTGCTTGGCGGCATCTCGCTCGGCGGCGGCCGCGGCTCGGTGTCCAAGGCGCTGATGGGCGCGCTGTTCGTGCTGATCCTGTCGACCTCGCTGCTGGCGCTGGCCATTCCGGGACCGGTGAACGCGCTGATCCTCGGACTGGTGCTGGTGAGCGCGGTGTTCCTCGACGTGCGCTGGGTCAAGAACCGCCACAAGCTTCTGCGCGCGGTCTATATCTCGCCGACCTTCAACAAGCTGCCGCCGGCGATCTCGACCACGGTCGGCCCGCTGGTGCCCAACGACCGGCTGCGCGCTTCCGAGCCGATCGGCCTTGGCATCATGGATGGTGCGGAGGATGCGATCTTCGACCGCGACGGCAATCTCTACACCGGCTCGCGACATGGCGACATCATGCGCTGGTTCGGGCCCGACTACACACGCTATGAAATCTTCGCCCATACCGGCGGCGCGCCGCAGGGCATGGCCTTCGACGCGACGGGCAATCTCGTCGTGTGCGTGGGCGGCATGGGGCTCTATCAGGTCTCGCCCGAGGGCGAGGTCAGGCTGCTGACGGCCGAGACCAACCGCAGCTGGACCTCCATTGCCGATGACTCGGTGATGAAGCTGGCCGACGACTGCGACATCCTCCCCGATGGCCGCATCATCTTCTCCGAAGCCACCGTGCGCTTCGAGATGCATGACTGGTACGCCGATGCGCTGGAAAGCCGGGGCAATGGCCGCCTCATCGTCTACGATCCGAACACCGGCACCACCCGCACCATTCTGAGCGATCTGATTTTCCCCAACGGGGTGTGCACCTCCTATGACGGCGAGTCGGTGCTGTTTGCCGAAAGCTGGGCCTGCCGCATCAACCGCTATTACTATGCCGGGCCGAAGAAGGGCCGGCTGGAGCGTGTGATCGAGGGTCTGCCGGGCTATCCCGACAACATCAACCGCGCTTCGGACGGCACCTACTGGCTGGCGCTGATGGGCTCGCGCACGCCGGCGCTCGACCTGTCGCTGGAAATGCCGGGCTTCCGCCGCCGCATGGCGCGCCGGGTCTCGCAGGACGCCTGGCTGATGCCGAACCTGAACACCGGCTGCGTGCTGAAGTTCAACGAAAAGGGCGAGATCCTCGAAAGCTTCTGGGATCTGGGCGGCACCCGCCACCCGATGATCACCTCGATGCGCGAGCATCGCGGCACGCTCTATCTGTGCGGCATCTTCAACAACCGCATGGGTGCGCTCAAACTGCCCGATGCCGATCAGAACTGGTGCGGCGTCGACAGCTACTGGGGGAAGCCGGCATGAACGCGATCCGCCGTTTCATCGACCGTCGTCTTGGCCGGGGCGAAGCCGCGATCACCGTGCCGGTGCTCGACGGGCCGCTGATGCCCAATGCGGCGCTGGACGAGGCCGGAATTTTCGCCGAGCTGGCTGGCGCCGACAACATCGTGCTGTGCGGCAAGGGGCTCGTGGCCTCCTCGGGCGGGCGCGTGCTGCGGCTGGGTCCGGCCGGGCAGGAGGGCGAAGAGCTTTTCGCGTTCGACAACGACGTGTCGGCGCTTGCCTGCGGCAAGGGCATGCTCGCCATCGGGCTCGACGGCAAGGGCGTGACCATTCGCGGCGGCAGCCATGACGGCAGGACCTACGACATGGCCGAAGGGCCGCGCCATCCGACCTCGCTGGCCTTTCTCGACGCCGACACGCTGCTGGTGACGGAGGGCGCCTCATCGCGCCGCGCCCGCGACTGGCGTCGCGACCTGATGGAAAAAGGCGCTTCGGGCAGCCTGTGGCTGCTCAGCCTTGCCAGCGGTGAAGCCACGAAAATTCTCGGCGGGCTGCGCTGGGCCGGCGGCGTCGCCGCCACCGGCTCGCAAAAGGTGTGGCTGGCCGAAAGCTGGCGTCACCGCATACTGTCGGTCGATCTCAGCAGCGGACGCATGGAGCCTGCCCTCGAACATCTGCCCGCCTATCCGGCGCGGATTGCGCCAGCGGTGGATGCCGGCTTCTGGCTGAGCTTCTTTTCCGTGCGCAACCAGCTTGTCGAATTCATCCTGCGCGAACCGGCCTATTGCAGGCGGATGCTGGCCGAGGTTCCCGAGCCGTTCTGGATGGCCCCGGCGCTGGCTTCGGGCCTGTCCTTCTCAGAGCCGATGCAGGGCAGCCAGCTGCGCCGCATGGGCGTGACCAAGCCTTTCGCCGAAACGCGCTCCTACGGGCTGGTGGTGCACTGCTCTGCGCAGATGAAACCGCTGCGCAGCTTCCATTCGCGCGCCGACGGTTCCGCCCATGGCTGCGTTGCGGCGGTCGAGCATGGCGACGATCTGTTCGTCGCCTCGAAAGGTCATGGCAAGGTGCTGCGCCTTGCCGGCGCGGCGCGGGAGGCCTGAAGATGGAAACCGTGGTCGAACTCACGAATGCCACGAAAAGCTTCGGCGGGATCGCGGCCTTCCGGTCGATGGATTTCACCCTGCGCCGTGGCGAGGTTCACGCGCTTCTGGGCGAGAACGGCGCCGGAAAATCGACGCTGACCAAGGTGATCGCCGGTGTCTACCGGCTGAGCGAGGGGGTGATGACCCTCGACGGGCGCGAGGTGAATTTTTCCTCGCCGGCCGAGGCGCTGAAGAACGGCGTGGTGATGGTGTTCCAGGAAACCAATCTGGTGCCGGCGATGACGGTCGCGCAGAACATCTATCTGGGCGACGAAAAGATGTTCAACCGCCTGCGCGGCCTCTACATCGAGGCGCGCCAGTTTCTGGTCGGCATGGGGTTTCAGGTCGATCCGACCGCGCAGGTCTCGACGCTTGGCGCGGCGCAGAAACAGATGGTCGAAATCGCGCGCGCCGTTCACCACAATGCCCGTGTCATCATCTTCGACGAGCCGACCGCCACGCTGACGCCGGAGGAAAAACGGCATTTCTTCATGCTGGTGGAACGGCTGAAGGCAAAGGGCGTCGCCATCGTCTTCATCACCCACGCGCTGGAGGAGGCGCTTGAGGTTTCCGACCGCATCACCATCCTGCGCGACGGCTTGCTGGCGGCCACCGGCGCGGCCAGCGAATTCACGCGTGAGAGCATCGTTCACGCCATGGTCGGGCGCAATCTCTCGGCCAGCCTCCACGGCAGCGGCAGGCGCAAACCCCGGCCGTATGGCGAGAAGGTGCTGAGCGTGGAGAACCTGTCCTGCGGGGCCATGGTGCGCAACTCCTCCTTCTCGGTGTTCGGCGGTCAGGTGACGGGCATTTTCGGCCTCGTCGGTGCCGGGCGCTCCGAAATGGCCAAGGTGGTGGCAGGCGTCCTCAAGCGCGACTTCATGCATGGCGGCGAAGTGCGTCTGAACGGCCGGCCGGTGCGCTACCGCGTTCCGCGCCCGGCCATGCGCGACGGCATCGTCTACGTCACCGAGGACCGCAAGTTCGACGGTTTCTTCGAAACCATGACGGCCGGGCAAAACATCCTGCTTGGCGAGCTGTCGAAGAAGTCCAATCCGCTGTCGGTGGTGTCGCCGCGCCGGGCGATGGAGCTGGCGAAGGAATGGGGCGAGCGGCTGCAACTGAAGCAGATTTCCGACCGTGCGCGCATGATCGAGCTGTCCGGCGGCAACCAGCAGAAAGTGGTGATCGCCAAGTCGCTGATCCAGGAGCCGAAGCTGATCATCTTCGACGAGCCGACGCGCGGCGTCGATGTCGGCGCCATCGTCGAGATCCACCAGCTGATCCATGATCTCGCCGATCAGGGTCTGGCCGTGGTGGTGATTTCCTCCTATCTGCCGGAGATCATGGCGGTGTCCGACCGCATTCTGGTGGCCAAGCGCGGCAAGATCGTCGAGGAAATGATGGCCCTTGACGCGGATGAGGAAAAGATCATGTTCGCGGCCGTTCACTGAGCGGTCCTGCATACGGGCTGCCGGCGGTCGGATTTCGTGATCCCGGCCTGAAGACAGGGAGCCCGCCATGGCCGCGAATAACGTCAATCTGAAGCTGCTGCAGACCTTTCTGCTGGCCGCCGAACATGGCAGCTTCCGCCGCGCCGCCGAGGAGAGCAACCGCTCCCCGTCGGCCGTCTCCATGCAGATCCGCGATCTGGAGGCGCAGGTGGGCATGAGCCTGTTCATCCGCACGCCGCAGCGCGCCAATCTGACGCCCGAGGGCAGGGTGCTCTACGAGCAGGTCAGCAACGCCATGGCCGAAGTGCAGGCGGGGCTGGCGCGGCTGTCGGAAGTGGCGGCGCAGCGGCGCGGCCATGTGAAGATCGCCTGCGCGCCCACCCTTGCCTCGACGCGGCTCGGGCGCATTCTGGCGACCTTCAAGCTGCGCTATCCCCGCAGTCTGGTCGACGTGAAGGAAACGCCGCCCACCGCCGCCCTGACGCTGCTGCAGGAGCAGGAGGTGGAGCTTTATATCGGGCCGGAAGTGCCCGGCCTCAGCGATTTCCAGTTCGAGCCGATCCTCGAAGATCATCTGGTCGCCTGCGTGCCCGCCGATTTCGATGACGGCGCGCAGAGCTTTCTTCTGTCGGAAGTGGCGAACTATCCGCTCATCCTGCTGGACCGGCAGACCGCCAGCCGCGCCCTCATCGATCGCATCAGCGCCGATCAGAACCTGACGCTCAACATGCAGTATGAGGTGCAGAACGCCTACACGGCGATCGCGCTCGCCTCGGCCGGGCTCGGCGTGGCGCTGGTGCCGGAAATCGCGGTGCCGATGTTGCCGGCGGCCGAATTCCGGGTCGTGCGGATCGCCGATCCGCAATCCAGCCGCTCGGTCGGCATCCTGACCGCCAAAGGCTATGTACAGCACAGCTATTCGGAACAGCTTATCGAGCTGATCCGCACCGAGCTTTGCCGGCCCTGATGGCGGCAGCGACGTCCGCGCGCTGGCAGCGTTCGCGGCTCAGTCGGTGTTGATCCAGATCGCCTTGGTCTGGAGATATTCATACATGTGCTCCAGCCCGCCCTCGCGGCCATAGCCGGACATCTTCATGCCGCCGAAGGGCACTGCCGGGTCGATGGCGTGGTACATGTTCACCCACACCGAGCCGGCGCGGATGCGCCGCGACAGCTTGTGCGCGGTGCCCAGATGGTTGGTGAAGATGCCGGCGGCGAGACCGTAGGGCGTCGCATTGGCGCGCTCCACCACCTCGTCCAGCGTGTCGAACGGCATGGCGGAGATCACGGGGCCGAAGATTTCCTCGCGCGCGATGGTCATCGCATCGGTAACGCCGCCGAACACGGTCGGGGCGATGTAATGGCCGCCCTCCAGCCCCGGTGCTTCATGGCGCGCACCGCCGGTGAAGGCGCGCGCGCCTTCCTCGATGCCGAGGCCCAGAAACCCTTCGATGCGCTGGCTCTGGCGGGCCGAGATGATCGGGCCGATCTCGGTGTCAGGGTCGATGCCATGGCCTATGCGCAGCCTGCCCGCAAAGTCGGCGACGCGGGCGACGAATTCGTCATGGATCTCGCGGGCGACGAAAAGCCGTGAACCGGCGATGCAGATCTGGCCGGAATTGGCGAACACCGCCATGGCGGCTACGGGCACGGCCTTGTCCATATCGGCATCGCGGCAGACGATGACCGGGGATTTGCCGCCCAGTTCCAGCGAAACATGCTTCAGCGTGCCGGTGGCGGCGCGGGCGATGGCCTGACCGGTGGCGGTGGAGCCGGTAAACACGATCTTGTCGACGCCCGGATGCGCGGCCAGCGCCGCGCCCGCATCGGCGCCATGGCCGGTCACCACATTCAGCACGCCGTCCGGCAGGCCGGCCTCGGCCATCAGCCGGGCGATCAGCAGCACCGTCAGCGAGGCTTCTTCCGACGGCTTGAGAACCACGGTGCAGCCGGTGGCGATCGCCGGAGCGATCTTCCAGACCGAGCCGGCGATCGGCGCATTCCACGGGATGATGGCGCCGACCACGCCGATCGGCTCCTTCACCGTCTGCGACAGGATTTCGCCGGGGAACGAGTTCGGGATGGTCTGGCCGTGGATGGCCACCGCCTGTCCGGCATAGAAGCGCAGCATGCCGAGAACCCGGCGGGAATTGGCGAGCGTGCGCGCAATCGGCATGCCCATGTCGAGCGTGTCCGACAGGCACAGCGTTTCCCATTCCGCCTCGAAACGCTCCGCGATGCGCAGCAGAAGGGCCTGCCGCTCAAAGGGGGTGAACTTTGACCACGGGCCATCGAAGGCGCGCCGCGCGGCCGCGACGGCGGCGTCGATGTCGGCGGCGGCCCCTTTCGGCACCGTTGCCAGCAACTCGCCATTGGCGGGGTTGCGGGCATCCATCACCTCGCCGGAAGCCGCCGGCACCCATTTCCCGTCGATGAACATCGGACGGAAGCCGCCATCGTAAAGGGCGGCGGCGCGGCTTTTCCAGTCAGTCATGTTTTTCCCCGGAGCACGGCATTATCGGTGCAACATGAGCCACGCGGGCGCGCATCTCAAGGAAGGAAACCTGATTGCGCGTTCAGATAATGCGACTGTTACCGGCCATGGCTTTCCAGCATTCTGAAGGTCGGTTTTTTGCGTGAAGACGACCCGCAGGAGTGAGGATGCGACTGACAGGAAAAATTGCCGTGATCACCGGTGGGGGATCGGGCTTCGGCGAAGGGATCGTGCGCAAGTTCGTCGCCGAAGGCGCGAAGGTCGTGCTGATGGACCGCGATCAGGCCAATGCCGAGCGGGTCGCGCAAAGCCTCGGCGATGATTGCCGGCCGCTCGTCGGCGATGTGGCGACGGCGCAGGGCATGGAAGCGGCCCGCGATCTGGCGCTGTCCGCCTTCGGCGGGCTGAACGTGCTGGTCAACAATGCCGGCGTCGGCCATGTGCCGACACCCCTCGACGATATCGACGAGGCGACCTTCGACCGTATCGCCAACGTGAACATGCGCTCGATCTATTACGGCGCGCGCGCCATGGTCCCGCATTTCAAGGCGCAGAAAGCCGGGGCGATCCTCAATGTGGCTTCCACCGGCGGCGTTTCGCCCCGGCCGAACCTGACCTGGTACAACGCTTCCAAGGGCTGGGTCATCACCGCCACCCGCGCCATGGCGGTGGAGCTTGCGCCTTTCGGCATCCGCGTGAACGCGATCAACCCGGTGGCCGGCGACACGCCGCTTCTGTCGACCTTCATGGGCGCGGACACCCCGGAAATCCGCGCCAAGTTTCTTGCCTCCATCCCCATCGGCCGTTTCTCGACGCCCGAGGACATGGGCAATGCCGCCGCTTTCCTCTGCTCGGAGGAAGCCTCGATGATCACCGGCATCGCCATGGAAGTCGATGGCGGACGCTGCATCTGAGGCCGGGACCATGAAAGATACATATGAAATTGCCGTCGTACCCGGCGATGGCATCGGCCCGGAAGTGGCCGATGCGGCTGTGCGGGTGCTGCGCGGGGCTTTCGGCAATGATTGCCCGCTGCGCTTTTGCGATCACCCGGCCGGGGCGGAGCTTTACCGCCAGACCGGAGAGAGCTTTCCGCAAGCCACGTTCCGCGCCTGCGCGCAGGCCGATGCGGTTCTGCACGGGGCGGCCGGCATTCCCGGCGTCGTGCATCCCGACGGCACCGAGGCGGGTCTGGATTTCACCCTGCGGCTGCGCTTCGAGCTGGATCTCTACGCCAATATCCGCCCGATCCGCCTGTATCCGGGCATCCGCTCGCCGCTGGCCGATGTGAAGGCAGGCGAGATCGACTACATCATCCTGCGTGAAAACAGCGAAGGCCTGTATGCGGCGCGCGGCGCCGGCGCGCAGCTGCGGGGCGAAATGGCGGTCGACACGCTGGTTCAGACCCGCAAGGGCGTGGAACGGATCGTGCGCAAGGCGTTCGAGCTGGCGCGAGCCTCAAATGGCGCGCCAGCCGACGGCGTTCGCCGTGTCACCTGCGTCGACAAGGCGAACGTGCTGCGCAGCTACGCCTTCTTCCGCTCGATTTTCGATGAGGTGGCCGCGGATTATCCCGATATCGAGGCCGAGCATGGCCTGATCGACGCGATGGCGATGTATCTCGTCACCCGTCCGGGTCATTACAATGTGATCGTCACCGAAAACATGTTCGGCGATATCCTGTCCGATCTGGCCGCCGCCACCATCGGCGGCATGGGGCTCGCCCCTTCGGCCGAGGTGGGGGAAAGGCAGGGCCTGTTCCAGGCTGCCCACGGCTCCGCTCCCGACATTGCCGGCAAGGGCATCGCCAATCCCTATGGCACGGTGTTGTCGGCCGCCTCGATGCTGGAATGGCTGGCTGCAAACCATGACGACGATCGTCTGGCGCGGGCCGCATCGCGCATCCGGGAGGCGGTGAGCGCGGCGATAGAGGCCGGGCTGATCAGCCGCGACCTTGGCGGCGACAGCGGCAGCGCACTGATCACCCAAGGGTTGTGCGAGCGCTTGCGCTGATCCCGCTGTGACCACCACCCTGCGGGAATCTCGCAGGGCAGCGAAACAGGGGCCGGGGGTAAAACCCTGTCAGCAATGCAACATGCCGGCAGGGTAAGCCGCCGGCATGATCGTTGGGAACGGAAGACGCTGCTTTCGTCAGAACCCGATGCGCACCACGCTCTCGGCGCCCTTTTCGCCATGGCCCTTCTTGACCGTGACGAACAGCGCGTTGCGTTCGCGGTCGAGCGCCAGGCTGTTGGGGTGGACCGGCAGGGCGATCTTCTCCAGAAGCTCATAGCTCTTGGTGTCGAAGACGCTGACCGTGCCGTCATCCCTGTTGGTGACATAGAGCCGCTCACCGCCGACCAGCGGCGCCACCGGGCCGGCTCCCGTCGGCAGGTGGCGGATCGTCCTGCCTTCGCCATCCATCACCACGACGCGGTTTCCCTCGCCCCTCAGCTTGTAATTGGGCAGAACGTCTGCGCGCATCTTGTCGATGAATTCATTGCCCTGATCGGTCGCGAAGATGCGTTCTCCGGCGGCATCGAGAGCAAGGTTCAGAAGCTGGTCGCCCTCCACCTCGGCGGTGGCGAGCAGTTCGGGGCCTGCGGTGTTCAGAACGAAGAGCTGTCCCTGAAGGTTCGAGACGTAGAGCCTGTCACGCGCGGCATCGAGCACGGCGCCTGCTACCCCGGCCCCGAAGCCGGGGATCACCTTTTCCACCCTGAGGGCCGCCGTATCGACGACGTAGAGCGCGCTGTCCTTCGCCGCCAGACCGGGGGCATAGAGGCGGTTGTTCTCAGGATCGAGCACCAGTTCGCGGAAATTGTGGGGGTATTCCGGCTTGCCCTTGTCGGTGGTCACCTTTTCAGCCAGCTGCACGGTGCCGACCACGGCATCCGTTCTGGTGTCGATGACGGTGATCGAGGCGCTGGTGGTGTCGCCGACATAGAGGCGGCCGGCAGCATCGTCGAGTGCGAGGCCGAAAGCCCGGCCGGACAGGACGATTTCGCCCTTTTTCTCAAGGCTGCGTGGATCGAGCCGCAGGATGCGGCCGGCCTCGGCCCCTTCGCCGAAGCCGCCGGCGGAAGCCACGAAAACGGCGTCCTGCGCGGGCGAATAGACCAGCTCGTAGAGAGCCGGCGCGACCTCCATGCGCAGGATGCGGGCCGAAGGTTCCGCAACCGTGGCCGCGGCCGCGCCGGCCGCGAAGGCGGATGTCGCCAGGAATGTGGCTGCCAGCAGTGCCGACAGGCCGAGGGTCAGTCTTTTCATCGGGTCTTCTCCTTGGGTCAGAAGTCCATCGTGGCTGAGAACAGGAAGGTGCGGGGTGCGCCATAACCACCGGAAAGATCACCGCCGGCCCAGTAGGATTCGTTGGTCACGTTCTGCACCATGGCGCGAAGGGTCAGCGGATTGTCGCCGATCCGCGTGGTGTAGCGCGCGCCCAGATCCAGCGTTGTGAAGTCCGGCACCGTCAGGGTGTTGGTGTTGTTGGCATAGCGCTTGCCGGTATAGCTGATATTGCCGAGCAGGGTCAGGCCCTCAATCGTCCCGACATCATATTCCAGACCGAGCTTGGCCATCACCGAAGGCACGCCGGTGGCGTGTCTGCCCTGCGTCTCCGCCTTGTCCGACTTCGTCACCTTCGCATCGGTATAGGCAATGCCGCCCAGAAGGCGCAGGCCAGACCTTATTTCACCATAGACGCTGAGCTCGACGCCCCGGTTGCGCTGTTCGCCATAGACATCGTAGATCTGGGTGGCCGGATCGATATAGGCGCTGGGCTTCTCGATCTGGAACAGGGCGAGCGACGTGGTGACGCTGCCCATATCCCACTTGGCCCCGACCTCATATTGCGTGGTCTTGTAAGGCTTGAGAATGTCGCCGGAATTGGCTGCGTTGAGCGGCGCGGTGGAGCCCGGGCTCAGACCCTCGATGTAATTGGCGTAAAGCGAAATGCTGTCGGTCGCCTTGTAGACGATGCCGATGCCGGGGGTGAGCCGGCTGGACTCATAGCTGGAAGCAAGCTGTCCGTTCGGCAGATAAAACTGTTCGCGCTTCACGTTCTGGTATCTTGCGCCCACCGTGACCTGCAAACGGTCGTCGAAGGCCTTCATCGTGTCGGAGAAGGCATAGCTGGAGAGATGCTGTTCGATCGCTCCATTCGGCAGAAGCGGCAGGTCGGGCGCCGGCCCGAAATCCAGATCGTTATAATTGGTGTTCCAGAAATTCCGTTTGGCGTTCGTTTCAAACTCGATCCTGGATTTGAAGCCGCTGGCGGACAGGTTCCATTCATGCGTAACGCCGCCCAGCGCAAAATTGCCACGCAGACCCGCCTCGCCGGAATATTGCGTGCCATCCGTCTTCTGGCGGGTGGCCGAAACCGAGATGTCGCCGGCATTGTTCAGCAGCGTCTGAGAGGTGATCAGCGCATCGTAGCCGCCCGAGCGGCGGCCGACGGCGGCATAGGCGGTGATGGAGTCGGTGAGATCGACCTCGCCGCGCAGCACCACGGCATCGGTCTCCGTCGAGTTGAACGCCCATGGAGCGGCCAGCGAATGCTTGCCGTTGCGCGCAGACGGGATTTGGGTGACGGCCGGCGACAGGGAAAGGCCGAAATAGTTGACCCCGTCCATATCTTCCTTCTGCTTGTAGTAGTCGACCGAGAAGCGGGCACGCTCGCCGCGCCAGTCGAGGCCGACCGAGCCGATCTTCATGCCGTGCTTCTCGTCATCGACAGCCGTGTGGCCGTCCCTCAGCACGCCGTTGACGCGGATGCCCCATTCCTTGTTCTCGCCGAAGCGGCGGCCGATATCGGCATGCACGCCCCACAGGCTGTCGGACGAATAGCTGGTCGTCAGCCGGGTCAGCGGCGTGTCCTCGGCCCGCTTCGGAACCAGCGAGACGATGCCGCCGACGCTGCCGGCCGGCGGCATGCCATAGAGGAAGGTGGAGGGGCCTTTCAGGACCTCGATCCTGTCGGCGAATTCGGTCGAGCCGCGCATGTTGGGCGCCATGCCCGCCAGACCGTTGAAGAGCACGTCATCGGCCGAGCTTGAGAAGCCGCGGATGTAGAAGGTCTCGAATATGGTGCGCTTGCTCGGCACATAGACGGAAGGGTCGGTGGCGCCGATCGCCGCTCCGATGTCCTGCGCCTCGCGGTTCTTCACATGGTCGGATGTGTAGGAAACGGTGCTGAAGGGCGTGTCCATGACGTCCTTGTTGCCGAGCAGGCCGACGCCGCTGCCGGTGGCCACCTGCCCGCCCGCATAGGCCGGCGGCTTGCCGCCCTTGCCGTGGATGAGAACGGTGTCGAGGTTGATGGTGCCGTCCTCGTTCTCCTGCTGCTTTTTCGGCGTCTTCTCCGTCTTTTCCCCGGCAGCGGGTTTTGCAGTCCGGCTTTGCGCCATGCCCGGGCCGGTGGTGATGCCGATGGCAAAGGATGAGGCGAACGCCGTGGTCAGAAGCAGCCGCGCGGTGCGCGCGCCAAGAGAGTGTCGTGCAGTCAGGCAGTACATTATGGGGGTCCCCGCGAGAATTAGTTCATACCCATTAACTTAATTGACAAAACCAGTCAACTTTTCCGGCATCAAAACGCAACACACAGAAATCATTGTGAAAATTTGTTTTTCTGGTATATCCGGCTCAAGTGCCCGTGCTTTTTGCTCAGGCACTCAGGTGGGGAAAGGAGAGCCATGATCGGGAGCCATCCTGTAACCGCGAGAGGTCGTCCAAGGACCATCACGCGGGAGCGCCTGAGCGATGCCGGCATCGAGATCACGCTTCCCAATGTCACCATTCTGGGCATTGCCGCGCATCTCGGCGTCAGCGCCAAAGCGCTCTACAAGCATGTCTCCGGCCTTGAGGAGCTGAAGCAGCAGATTGCGGAGGATTTGTTCCTGCGCTGGGAGCTTCCGCCGCCCGCACCCGATGGCGGGGAGGGGCTTGAAAGCTTCATGCTGTCGTTCAGCCAGTCCATGTGGATGCTGGTCGAGCAGCATCCCGGCATCGCGCCCTATATCCTTCGCGAGGACCTGATAACGCCGGCGATGATGCAGAAGATGGAAGAGCACCAGCAAGGTGTCGCGCGCATCTTCGGCATTCCCTTTACGCGGGCGAACTGGCTGTTGTTCATTGTTGCCTATTTCTGCGTTTCGGTCGCCGATACGGTGCTGCCCATCAAGGACGGGCAGGAGGTTCTCCCGCACAGGGGCGGAATGAGGAGAGCAGACTGGACCAAGGCCCAGTACGACCTCGGCGCAAGGGCGCTTATCGTCGGTTCGCTGGCGACCATGGACCAGATTCCGGAAGGCTGACCGGCAGCCGCGCCGACATGCTCACCGCTTCCAGGCCACACATCCCCTGTTGAGTGTCGACACCTCTTGTGCCAACCTGAAGGCGGAGGAGAAAGATCATGGTGTCGGCGCTGTCGCACATCAGGGAGATCGAGCGCGTTGCCATGGGCAGGCCCTCGAACCGGGATCGCCCTGTCATTCAGTCATGGCTGCGTTGCCTCAACGACTACCAGCTCAATCCCGCGCGCCCGCAGGAAGCCTATATCGTGCCCGCCACCCAGTTGCGGGAACATCGCGAGCAGTCGGAAGAGCTGATCCGCATCGGGCGAACCGGGCTCGAAGGGCTGTTCAGGCAGGTGGCAGACCAGAACTACGTGCTTTTGCTGTCCGATGCGCGCGGCGTCACCGTCGAGTTCATGGGCGATCCCACCTTCGACAACCAGCTGCGCAAGGCGGGGCTGTATCTCGGTTCCGAATGGTCGGAGGACCGGGCGGGAACCTGCGCAGTCGGCGCCTGCATCGTCTCGGAAAAGCCCGTCATTATCCATCAGGATGATCATTTCGATGCCTGCCATATCGGCCTGACCTGCACGGCCGCGCCGATCTTCGATACGTTCGGGGACCTGTCGGCGGTGCTCGACATTTCGCAGCTGCGCTCTCCGACCGAGAAGGCCAGCCAGCAGCTCGCGCTGCATCTGGTCGCCTCCACAGCGCGCCGCATCGAGCTTGCGAACCTGATGACGCGGGCGCGGGAAGACTGGGTTCTGCGGCTGGCGCGGCTGCCCGATTTTCTCGATGTCGATCCCGATGCCGCGATCACTATCGACGGCAACGGCATGATCACGGGCATGACCCATGGCGGCTTCGGCGCGGTCGCGCGCTCCATGAACCAGAATACGGTGCCCACGCGGGATTTCATCGGCAAGCCGGTCTCCGACATCTTCGACATCGACATCGACCAGCTTCCCGCCCTGATGCGGGGCAGGCCGAATGGCGAGCGCATGGTGCGGGCGCGCAACGGGCTGGCGCTGTTCGCCAGCGCCATCGCCCCCGTCAGCAGCTTCCGCACTCCCTCGACGATCATCCCGGCACGGCTGCCCGCCGCCCTGCGGCATCTGAGTTTCGGCGATCCGGCCATGGAGGCGTTGCAGGCGCGGGCGGCGAAACTGGCGGACCGCAACCTGCCCATCCTCATCCGGGGCGAAACCGGCAGCGGCAAGGAATATCTGGCCCGCGCCATTCATGACAGCAGCGCGCGATCCGGTCCCTTCGTCGCCGTCAACTGCGCGGCCATCCCCGAGCAGCTCATCGAATCCGAACTGTTCGGCTATGCGCCCGGCGCCTTCACCGGCGCTATGCAGAAGGGCAAGATGGGCCTGATCGAGGCGGCAAACGGCGGAACGCTGTTTCTGGACGAGATCGGCGACATGCCGCTTGCCCTGCAAAGCCGGCTTTTGCGGGTGCTTTCCGAAAACGAAGTGCAGCCGGTGGGAGCGCTCAGGCCGAAGCCGGTCCGGTTCCGGCTGCTTTCGGCATCGCACCGCGATCTTGCCGCCATGGCTGCCGAAGGGCGCTTCCGGGAGGATCTGCTCTACCGGCTGAACGCCGCGACGCTGACGATTCCGCCCCTGCGCCAGAGGCGCGATTTCGACGGGCTCGTCGATCATCTCCTGCGCCGTCACGGCGAGGAGGAGGGCGAGACCATCACCATCGACCTCGCCGCCCGGCGGGCTCTGGCGCGCCATGACTGGCCGGGCAACCTGCGGGAGCTGGACAACACCTTGCGGGTGGCGGCGGCGATGGCGACGGATGCGGCCATCACCGCCGAGTGTCTGCCGGAGCATTTTCAGGCCGAAGCTCTCCCCGGCGGCGGGCAGGTAGACAATGAGGCATTGCGCCGCCAGCTCGGCGAATGCGGCAACAATGTCTCCGAGCTGGCGCGCCGGCTGGGCGTCAACCGCTCCACCATCCATCGCCGGCTGAAACGCCTGCACTGACCCTGCAACAGGTGCAACACCTGTTGCAGCCGGCCTGTTGCATCGTGCGCGCGGGCAATTTTCTGGTTGTTGAGAATATAGAGAAAACAATCGTTTAGGTGTTGGCCTGCATCTGGCACGGCCCTTGCTAACTCTTCCATGGGAGAAAATGGAGGAGACATGCATGCGTGCGTTGCGCTTTTATGCGGCGAAGGATCTGCGGGTGGAGGAGGTAGCCGCGCCGCCCGATCCCGGCCCGGATCAGGTGCTGATCGAAAACCGCTTCTGCGGCATCTGCGGCACCGATCTGCATGAATATGCCTATGGGCCGATCTTCATCCCCACCGAGCCGCATCCGTTCACCGGGGCAAGCGGCCCGCAGGTTCTGGGGCATGAGTTCGGCGGCGTGGTCAAGGCCGTCGGCGCGGATGTGACACATGTGAAGGTGGGCGACCGCGTCTCCGTGCAGCCGCTGATCATGCCGCGGGCGGGAGACTATTTCGCCGATCGCGGGCTTTATCACCTGAGCACCAGCCTCGCGCTGGCCGGTCTCTCCTGGCATTCGGGCGGCATGTCCGGTCAGGCGCTGCTCAACGGCTACAATGTGCAGCCGATCCCTGACGATCTGAGCGACGAGGAGGCGGCACTCATAGAGCCGACGGCCGTGGCGGTCTATGCCTGCGACCGCGGCGGCGTCACCGCCGGCAACAGCGTGCTGGTCACCGGCGCCGGCCCCATCGGCATCCTGACCGCGATGGCGGCAAGGGCGGCCGGCGCATCACAGATCTTCCTGTCCGACCTCAACGACACCCGCCTGCAGCTTGCGCGCGAGAAACTGGGCGAGGTCCGCACCATCAATCCGAAAACCGAGAATGTCGGCGATGTGGTTCGGGCCGAAACGGAAGGGAACGTCGGCTGCGACGTCGCCATAGAATGCGTCGGCAACGAGCACGCGCTGAAGAACTGCACCGATGCCGTGCGCAAGCAGGGCGTCGTGGTGCAGACCGGCCTGCACCCGCATGAGAACCCGCTCAACTGGTTCGATGTCACCTTCAAGGACATCGATATAAGGGGCTCGTGGGCCTATCCCACGCATTACTGGCCGCGTGTGGCGCGGCTGATCGCCAGCGGCCAGATACCGGCGGCCAGAATCGTGACCGCCACGATCGCATTGGAGGATGCGGTCGCGGAAGGGTTCGACCGGCTGCTCGACCCGGCCGGCACCCAGCTCAAGATCCTGATCGATCTGAACAGATAGACACATTTCACGGCCGGTTCCGGGAGGGCCGGCACAACTTTGCATGGGAGGAAATTGCAATGCTTGAGAAAACCCCGACAGTGCGCGTGCAGGCCGTTCTCGACAAGTTCGGCGCGGCGCTGGAAGGCGGCCGCATCGATGAAGCCGTCTCGTTGTTCGCCGACGAATGCTACTGGCGCGATCTCGTCGCCTTCACCTGGAACATCAAAACCGTTGAAGGCCATGACGAGGTGCGCGACATGCTGCAATCCCAGTTGCAGCAGGTGAAGCCAACCAACTGGCAGGTAGCGGAAGGCGAAACCGCGACCGAAGCCGACGGCGTCACCGAAAGCTGGATCTCGTTCGAGACCGAAGTTGCGCGCGGCTATGGTCTCATTCGCCTGAAAAATGGCAGGATCTGGACACTTCTCACCGTCATGTCGGAGCTGAAGGGGCATGAGGAAAAGGCCGGTTTCACCCGGCCGCTCGGTGCCAAGCACGGGCAGAACCTCGGTACGAAAACATGGAAGGAAGAGCGCGAGGAGGAAGAGCGCATGCTGGGCTACGAAAAGCAGCCCTATGTGCTGGTCATCGGCGGCGGGCAGGGCGGCATCGCGCTGGGTGCGCGGCTGCGCCAGCTTGGCGTTCCGACGATCATCGTCGAACGCAACGACCGGCCGGGCGATTCCTGGCGCAAGCGCTACAAGTCGCTCTGCCTGCACGATCCGGTCTGGTACGACCACCTGCCCTATATCGACTTTCCGAAGAACTGGCCCGTCTTCGCGCCCAAGGACAAGATCGGCGACTGGCTGGAATTCTACACCAAAGTCATGGAGCTGAATTACTGGACGCGCTCCACCGTCAAGTCCGCCAAATGGAATGAGGCAGACAAGGAGTGGACGGTCGTCATCGACCGCGATGGCGAGGAAATCGTGGTGCGACCGAAGCAGCTCGTGTTCGCCACGGGCATGTCCGGCAAGCCGAACATCCCGACCGTGAAGGGACAGGACCGCTTCAAAGGCGAGCAGCATCATTCGTCCCGCCATCCGGGCCCGGATGGCTACAAGGGCAAGAAGGTGGTGGTCATCGGCTCCAACAATTCCGCCCATGACATCTGTGCCGCCCTTTATGAGGCCGGCGTCGACGTCACCATGGTGCAGCGATCCTCTACCCATATCGTGCGGTCAGAACCGCTGATGGAACATGGGCTCGGGGCGCTTTACTCAGAGCAGGCGCTGCAAAATGGCGTGACCACCGCCAAGGCGGACCTGATCTTCGCCTCGCTGCCCTATCGCATCATGAACGAGTTCCAGAAACCCATCTACGACAAGATCCGCGAGATCGACGCCGACTTCTACGCGGCGCTCGAAAAGGCCGGCTTCCAGCTCGATTTCGGCGCCGACGGGTCGGGCCTGTTCCTCAAATATCTGCGGCGCGGCTCGGGATACTACATCGACATCGGCGCTTCGCAGCTCATCATCGACGGCAAGATCAGGCTCGCATCCGGCCAGATCGAGGAGATCACCGAGAATTCGGTGAAGCTCGCCAATGGCACGGAGCTGCCCGCCGACGTCATCGTCTATGCCACAGGCTACGGTTCGATGAACGGCTGGGTCGCCGACATCATCGACGCGGAGACGGCGGACAAGGTCGGCAAGGTGTGGGGGCTGGGTTCGGACACGCCCAAGGACCCCGGCCCGTGGGAAGGCGAGCAGCGCAACATGTGGAAGCCGACGCAGCAGGAAGCGCTGTGGTTCCACGGCGGCAACCTGCACCAGTCGCGCCACTACTCGCAATATCTGTCCCTGCAACTGAAGGCGCGCATGGAAGGCATACAGACGCCTGTCTACGGCCTGCAGGAAGTGCATCACACGAAGTGATGTCTTTGGCCGGCGCATGGGTTCAGCCGAACCCGTGCGCCGGTTTCCCGCCCGGCCAGCAGCCATGGGCGGGAGCTTTGTCCTTCTGGGGAGAACTTCCCTGTCGGTACGGATGCGGGGAACGGTCCGCAAGCCTGACTGGCCTGCGGACCGTTCCGTTATCTTCCGAACGGGTTTTATGCCCAGTGGCGGCGCAGCGGCGCGGCTTGCGGCAGTTCGCGCGGCAGGTCTTCGGCCGCCACCACTTCCGCATCCAGTTCGCGGGCGAAGCGATGGCCCCAGTAGGTCGCGGCCTGAATGGTGGAGGGAGCATAGACGTCGCCGATGCGGCGCAGCGTCGAGATGCCGGCTTCCTCCAGTTTTTCGGGCGCTGCCGCCAGTTCCTCGTAAAGCCCTTCGCGCGGCAGGCGCGCGGTGACGGTCACGATGCCGCCGGCCTTCAGCCTGCGCGTGGTGCCGGGCAGATAATCGAGGATCTCGACGCTGTCGGTGCCGAAGGAGGTGACCGTCGCCGAGGTGACGACGGCAATGCCCTGACGCGCCAGCCGTTTGGCGATGTGACCCTGCTCCAGCGTGTTCACGGTCCAGGCGGAGGGAATGTTGGCGGGGGTGACCAGCGTCACCTCCAGCCCCCATGAGCGGCACAGTTCCGCCAGCACGCCGCCCATATAGTAGTGGTCGTCGTCGAACACCACGACCGGACCTTCGGGGCGCTTGCCGTTCATCAGGTCGTCTGGCGTGAACACGCGCGGATCGTCGAAGCCGGGAATGGGCGCGCCATGGTCGCGGCCGACGCCGTCGCGACGCCATTCGGCGCCGGTGGCGATGGCGACATGGCCGGCGCCGAAGGCCAGCACGTCTTCAGCGGTCAGCGGGCTGTCGCGGTAGATATGCACATTGGGCATGACGGAAAGCTGGGTGACGCGCCAGTCGCGCACGCGGCCCCATTCGGAAAGGCCGGGCAGGCGCGCTTCGCGGCTCACCCGCCCGCCAAGCTCGGTGCCGGCTTCGGCCAGATGCACCTCATAGCCGCGGCGGCCGGCGGCAAGGGCCGCCTCAAGACCGGCAGGGCCGGCGCCCACCACCAGCACGGTGTGGTCCGATCCCTTCGGCGCGATGCGTTCCGGGTGCCAGCCGCGCCGCCATTCCTCGCCCATGGTAGGGTTCTGGGTGCAGCGCAGATTGGTGTTGGTGTAGTCCGACGACACGCACATGTTGCAGCCGATGCATTCGCGGATTTCGTCGAAGCGGCCTTCCTCGATCTTCTTCGGCAGGAAGGGATCTGCAATCGAAGGACGCGCCGCGCCGATGAAATCGAGCACGCCGGACTTCACCAGGCTGACCATGCGGTCGGGCGAGGTGTAGCGGCCGACGCCGACCACCGGCTTCGTGGTCACCGACTTCACCCAGCGGGTGAAATCCTCCTGATAGCCTTCCTTCTGGAAGCGCGAGGTGGCGCTGTCGTTCGACCATGTCGAGACGTTGACGTCCCACAAATCCGGCAGTTCGGCCAGCCGCTCGACCACGTCGCGGCCTTCGCCGTCGCTGGTGATGCCGTCGGCGCCGATCATCTCGTCCACGGCGAAGCGCAACGCCACCGCGCAGCGGTCGCCGACCGCTTCCCTGGTGTCTTCCAGCACCTCGCGCAGCAGGCGCACGCGGTTTTCGAAATTGCCGCCATATTCGTCGATGCGGTCGTTCTTGCGGGCCTGCAGGAAGTGCATCGGCAGGCTGAGATCATGCGAGGCATAGACATAGATCACGTCGAAATCCGCCTTCTTCGCCCGCAGCGCCGCCTCGCGGTGCCAGCGGCGGAAATCGGCGATGTCGGATTTGTCCATGCGCCGCGCCTGCACCGGCGCGTAGTAGATGATCGGCCGGTGCGACGGGGCCAGCGGCATCTCGCGCGACGACCAGTTGGCCGAGGATGCGCCGTGATGCATGATCTCCACGGCGGCCAGCGAATTGTGCGCATGCACCGCCTCGGCCATCAGCGCCAGCGCCGGCACATCGGCATCCGACCACAGGCGGCCCTCGTGGAATGGCTCGCAATCGCCGGTCGGGTGGATCTCCACCTCTTCCGTGCTGACCACCGCCCAGCCGCCTTCGGCCTTCACGCCGCGCAATTCCGCCAGCGCCTGCGGCTGCGTCCATCCCATGCCGTTGCAATGCGGCACCTGATAGAAGCGGTTGCGGGCGGTGACGGGTCCGATGCGGACGGGTTCAAACAGGATATCGTAGCGGGGATCACGCGCCATCTTACTACCTTGTGTAATACTGGGTTTCAGTTCACTGCCGCGAGTGCGGCGTCCACGGCCTCGCCGAGGCGCGAGACGATCTCTTCAATGTCAGAGGTGGTGACGATGTAGGGGGGAGCCAGCAGGATGTGGTCGCCCGCGCGGCCGTCGACGCAGCCGGCGCCGGGATAGACCATCAGCCCGCGTGCAAAGGCTTCCGCCCTGATGCGCTGGTTGAGCTTCAGGGCGGGGTCGAAAGGCGACTTTTCCGCCCGGTCGCGCACCAGCTCGATGGCCTGAATGAGGCCGCGCCCGCGAATGTCGCCGACATGGTGGTTGTTGCCGAAACGGCCATGCAGGGCGCGGTTCAGGTCTTCGCCGCGTGCGCGCACATTGGCCAGAAGATCGTCGCGCAGGATCACCTCCTGCACGGCCAGCGAGGCGGCGCAGGCCACAGGATGCGCGGAATAGGTCAGGCCGTGCTGGAATACGCCCGAGCCGTTGTAGAAGCCCTCATAGACCTTGTCGGAGCAGATGACGGCGGCGATCGCCTGATAGCCGCCGCCCAGACCCTTGGCGAGGGTGACGATGTCGGCGGCGACGCCCTCGGCATGGGCGGCGAGGAAGGTGCCGGTGCGTCCGGCCCCGCACATCACCTCGTCGAGGATGAGCAGCACGCCATGACGGTCGCAGATCTCGCGGATGCGCTTCAGATAGCCGGGTGCGGGCGCAACCGCGCCGGTGGTGGCGCCGACGACCGTTTCGGCGATGAAGGCCATCACCGTTTCGGGACCCAGTTCGACGATCTGCTTTTCAAGGGCTGCGGCGGCGCGTGCGCCATAGGCTTCCGGCGTCTCGCCGGGTCCCGCGTGGCGGTAGAAGAAGCAGGGCTCGATGAAGGAGGCATCGGCCAGCAGCGGCGCATAGGGCTCGCGCCGCCAGCGGTTGCCGCTCACCGAGAGCGCGCCCAGCGTGTTGCCGTGGTAGCTGAAATGGCGGGAGATGACCTTCGTGCGCTGCGGCTGGCCGCGTTCCAGCCAGTACTGGCGCGCCATCTTCAGCGCGGTCTCGGTGGCTTCCGAGCCGCTGTCGACGAAATAGACGTGGTTGAGGTCGCCGCCGCAGTTTTCCGCCACGCGCGCGGCCAGCTTTTCGGCGGCTTCCGTGGTGAAGAAGGAGGTGTGGATATAGGCCGCCTGCTTCGCCTGCGCGGCCATGGCCTCCAGAACCGCCGGATGGCCGTGGCCGAGGCAGGAAACGGCAGCGCCGCCGCAGGCGTCGATATAGGTCCGGCCCTCCGCATCCCTGAGCGTGATGCCGTCACCACCCGCCACATAGGGCAGGGCGGATTTCAGGGCGCGGTGAAAGACATGCGTGGTCATGAGTTATTTCCGGTGGTGGGGGGAGGACTTGATTTCGATGCAATGCCGGGAGTGGGGCTGCGGGCGTTGGCCGCCACATAAGTGTCGGCGGCGTAGAGGCTTTCCTCCACCCGGGTCAGATGCTCGGTCGCCCTGACGCCCAGATGGCGCATCATGCCGGCGGTCAGCGATTCAGCCAGTGCGGTGGCTGCGGTGATGGTGGGGAAGAAGGAGGGGCTTGCCGTCTCGAACAGCAGAACATGCTCGGCCACATCGCTCAGCGGCGTGACGCGGCTGTCGGCCAGCGAGATCAGCCCCGCGCCCGAGCGCTTCACGGCACCCGCCACCAGCAGGGAATCGCGCGAATAGGGGCTGAAATTGATCGACAGCACCACGTCCTTCTCGTTGAGCGTGGCCAGCTCGGTGACCAGCGAGGAGCCGGACGCTTCGCTCAGATGCACACCGTCGCGGAACAGGCGCGAAATATAGGTGAAGGTCAGCCCCGGCGCGCGGCAGGACAGGAAGGCGGCGACATAGATGCGCGGCGCTTCGGCCAGCCGGCGCACCGCCGCATCGAAGGTGGCCGCGTCGTTGATCAGGCCAAGGCGCGTCGTATCCACTGCCAGCGTGCTGGCCATGCGGCCAAGCAGGCTTTCCTCGTCGGCGCCTTCGACCAGCGCCGAGGCGCCGCGCGCATAAAGCCCCGGCGAGCCGCGATAGGAGGCGACATAGATTTCGCGCAGCGACGACCAGTCCGGGAAGCCGAGCGCCCGGGCAAGGCGCACCAGCGTTGCCGGGGCCACGCCGATCGACATGGCGATGTCGCGCATCGAGGATGTCACCACCACGTCGGGGTGATCGAGAATGAAGCGGGCGCCGGCGGCAAGCTGTGCCGGCATGGCCGGTATCTGCTCGTGGATGGTCGCGGTCAGCTCGTCCATCGACATGGTTGCCGAAAGGTCGCGCTCGTTGTTGTCTTTTGCCATGTTGCGCCTGCTCCTCGTCATGCTGCGCCGGGGAGGTGGCGGGACAGGTGTCTTTCCAGATAACCGAACAGACGCGCCATGATGGCCACGACGATGAGATAGATCACCGCGATCGCGATATAGGCCGTGACGTCGTAAGTGCGGGAAAAGATCCTGTTGCCCACTCCCATCAGGTCGAGCAGGGTAACGGTGGAAGCAATCGCAGTCGCCTTGAAAGTGAAGATCACCTCGTTGAACAGCGAAGGCAGCGCCTGACGGAAGGCAAGCGGCAGGACGATGCGGCGCTGTAACGGCCAGTAGCCCATGCCCTGCGCCAGCGCGGCCTCCTGCAGGCCGCGCGGCACCGACTGCAGGCCGCCGCGCAGGTCCTCGGCCATGTAGGCGGCATTGTTGAGGGTGAACGCGACCAGCACCAGCAGGAAAGGCGATGACAAAAGCGGCCACCACATGCTCTGCCTGAGCGCGCCGACATTGCCGCCGTAAAGCTCCAGCAGCGCCGCCGGCAGGCCGAAATAGACGAGGAACACCTGCACGTAGAGCGGCGAGCCGCGAAACACCACCGAGAAGGCCTGCGCTGGCCAGCGCAGCCAGCTGTTTTCAGACGAGCAGGCGAGCGAGATCGGCAGCGCCGCCAGAAAGCCGAGACCGCAGGAGGCGGCGACCAGCGCGAGCGCCAGCCACAGGCCGTTGAGAAGTTCGCGCCAGTGCTCGCCATACATGCCGGCAAGGGTGGAGAAGAATGTCATGGCCGTTTCCTCCCTATGCCGCCAGGCCGCGCCGCGAGCGGCGCTCCATCGCCTGCAGGCCGGCGGAAGAGACGACTGAGATCACCACGTAGAGCAGGGCCGCCGCGCCGTAGAAGGTGAACGGGTCCTTGGTCACCGAGGTCGCCATCTGCGCCTTGCGCATCAGCTCCTGCAGGCCGATCACCGCCACCAGCGAGGTGTCCTTCAACAGCACCAGCCACAGATTGCCGAGGCTGGGCAGGGACAGGCGCACGATCTGCGGAAACCGGATGCGGCGCAGGATCAGCCATGGGCCCATGCCGCTGGCCATCGCTGCCTCCACCTGTCCTTTGGGAATGCCGCGCCATGCGCCGCGGAACACTTCCGACGAGTAGGCGCAGAAGATCAGCGACAGGGCGATGACGCCGGCCATGAACGGACCGACCTCGATGCGCTGTCCGCTCAGCGCCATCAGCAGCTGCGGCAGGCCGAAATAGACGATCAGGATGACGAGCAGTTCGGGCAGGGCCCGGAACAGATTGGCGAAGCCGAAGCCGGCAGCGCGCAGCAGGCGGCTGTCGGAAACTTTTGCCAGCATCGTCGCGAAACCCAGCGCGCTGCCCAGCAGCGAGGCGCAGACGGCAAGCTGAATGGTCAGCCACGCGCCGGCGAGAAGCTGCGCGCCGAAGCCCTGCAAATCCATTCGAAGCCTCCTTGCCTGCTGTGGTCCTGCGGCCATGGCCCCGCACGTGCGATGCGCCGTGCCTGTCGGGACAGATGGTCACGTGATGCGGTGGGCGATGCGGGAGACGGCCGAGCCAGTGATGGCCGCCCCCGCTTCGCTTTCCTCCCGGCTGTCAGCGCAGCGGGAAGTCGAAATATTTCTGGCTGAGGGTGGCGAATGTGCCGTCTGCGACAATGGCGTCGAGCGCCTTGTTCAGGTCTGCCAGCAGCGCGCTGTCGCCCTTGCGCACGCCGATGCCGATGCCTTCGCCCAGCAGCTGATCGCTGACCGTTTCGCCGATCTGCACGAATTCGTCGCCTCCATGATCCTTCAGCCATGGGCTGAGTTCCGTCGCATCGCCGAAGGCGGCGTCGAGGCGGCCGTTCTTCAGATCGAGGAACAGGTCGTCGGAAGACACATAGGTCTGGATGGTGGCGACATCGGCGAACTTGGCGTCGACATAGATGGCGTTGACCGTCTCGCGCACCGCGCCCAGCATCTTGCCCTTCAGGCCCTCGGGGCTGAATTCAAGACCGGCATCGGCCCGGCCGATCAGCATGCCCTTGGACATGTAGTAAGGCTCGGTGAAGTCGATCTGCTGGCGGCGGGCCTCGGTGATGGTCATCGACGACATCAGCACGTCGAACTTGCCGCCCTGAAGGGCGGGGATGATTCCCTGCCAGTCCTGCGTGGTCCATTCGCAGCTGCGGTTCATCTTCTCGCAAAGCGCATTGCCGATATCGACATCGAAGCCGGCGACCTTGCCATCGGCCCCGACATAGTTGAACGGCGCATAGGCGCCCTCGGTGCCCATTCGCAGCACGTCCTGCGCGTGCGCGGCACTGGCAATAAGGCTGGCCATGGCCAGCAAAATCAGTCTTTTCATGTTTTTCCTCTCCCAAAAAAACGTTATGCGGAAACGCGGGCCAGAAACTGCGCCAGACGCTCCGAACGCGGTCCGCCGAACAGTTCGGCCGGCGCACCCTCCTCCTCCACAAGGCCCTGACTGAAGAACATGACCTTGCTGGAAACCTCGCGGGCGAAGGCCATTTCATGGGTCACGACGATCATCGTGCGCCCTTCCTCCGCCAGCATGCGCATGACGCGCAGCACCTCGCCCACCAGTTCCGGATCGAGAGCCGAGGTCGGCTCGTCGAACAAAAGAACCTCCGGGTCCACGCACAGCGTGCGGGCAATCGCCACGCGCTGCTGCTGTCCGCCCGAAAGCTGCGAGGGGTAGTGGCCGTGCTTGTCGGCCAGCCCCACCCGCTCCAGCAGCGCCATGCCCTTGTCGATCGTCTCGGCGCGGGGGCGCTTCAGCACATGGATCGAAGCCTCGATGACGTTTTGCAGAACCGTCATGTGCGGCCACAGGTTGAAGTTCTGGAACACCATGCCGACGCGGGTGCGCATGCGCCGCAACTGCGCCTTGTCGGCCGGCTCCGCGCCGCGTGCCGTCCGCTTCAGCCGCACCGGCTCGCCAAACAGGCTGATTTCACCGGCAGAAGGCGTTTCCAGAAAATTGATGCAGCGCAGGAAGGTGCTCTTGCCCGAGCCCGACCCGCCGATGATGGCGACGACATCGCCCTTATTGGCGGTCAGGCTGACACCCTTGAGCACTTCAAGGCTGGCATAGCTCTTGCGCAGATCGCGGACGACCAGAGGTGTGGCGGAGATCATCGCGGGATCAGGCGTTTGCCGGCTGGCCGAACACGGTCAGGCTCTGCTCGCGCATGAACTGCGGCAGATACCAGCTTCCGAGACCGCCCTTGCCGGTGGTGCCCGAACCCTTCCAGCCGCAGAAGGTCTGGATGCCCGGCCATGCGCCGGTAGTCGCGCCGGTTGCACGGTTGGCATAGAGCACGCCCGCCTGAATGGTGTTCAGGAAGGTTTCCAGCGTGGCCTTGCTTTGCGTATAGATGCCGCTGGTCAGGCCATAGGCGTCGCGGTTGGCATCGGCGATGGCGGCGTCGAGCGAGGTGAATTCCTGCAAAGACATGAACGGCAGGAACAGTTCCTCGCGGTTGATGGCGTGGTCGGCGTCAAGGTCGGCCACCAGCGTCGGCTCCACAAACAGGCCGCGCGCCATGAAACCTTTGGTCAGGCGCTTGCCGCCGGCCAGCAGTTTGCCGTCGCGGGCGGCGTCGGCCGCCGCCTTTTCAAAGCGGGCGATGGCCTTGTCGTTGATCACCGGCCCCATATAGACATCGGCCCGGCGCGGATCGCCGATGACGATGGTCGCCATCTGGGCCAGCAGCTTTTCAACGAAAGCCGCGCGCACCGCACTGGCCACATAGACCTTGGAGAGTGCGCTGCATTTCTGTCCCTGAAGGCCGAAGGCGGAACGCATGACGCCGGCGGCGGCGACATCGAGATCGGCGTCGGCGGCCACGAAGGTGGAGTTCTTGCCGCCCATCTCGGCCAGCACCGGCCTGGCCGCGCGGCCTGAGGTGTAGCGGCGCAGCAGTTCCATGCCGACGCCGTTGGAGCCGGTGAAGGCGATGCCATCGACGCCCGGATGCTCCGCCAGCGCCTTGCCGACCTCGGCGCCGCCATAGACGAGGTTGAACGCACCTGCCGGCAGGCCGGCCTCAAGGAAGCATTCGGCCAGCAGGCGGCCGGTCAGCGCGCTCATTTCATTGGGCTTGAACACCACCGCATTGCCGCCGAGAAGGGCAGCGGTGGACATGCCGATGGACAAGGCCACGGGGAAATTGAACGGCGCGATGACGGCGAACACGCCATAGGGGCGCAGGCGCGACCAGCTGCGCTCCTGCGGCAGGGCCTTGTTGCCCTCTGCCTCGTAGCCATTGTTGCGCTCCAGTTCGCCGCTGTAATAGCGGATCAGGTCGATGGCTTCCTCGACCTCGCCGACGGCCTCCATGCGCGACTTGCCCACTTCGACCAGACAGGCGGCGGAGATCGGATATTTGCGCTCTTCGACAAGATCGGCGGCCCGGCGCAGCCGTGCCACGCGCTCCTGCCATGCAAGGGCCGACCATTCGGCAGCGCCGGAGCGGGCGGCAGCAACCGCGCGGTCCACCGTGGCAGTGTCGCAGGCCGCAAAACGGCCAAGCACGATGTCTCTGTCGATCGGCGAGGCGATGGAGAAGGTTTCGGTGCCCGCCACATCCTGCCCACCGATGGAGGCAGCGTGGCTGCGGCCCAGCGTTTCCGCGGCCAGATGTTCAAGCTCGGCATCGAGGCGCGCATGAACGCCGGAAAAATCCTCACCCAGATTCGTGTAGGTAACGCGTGGCAATGACATCAATGCCCTCCTCCCTGCAGTTTTCCGCCAGCCGGCCGTCGCCGGATGTGCGTGGAACAATTGTTTTTCTGATAGCACTGAAAAAACAATTGTTCAACATCTGTTGTGGACGGTGCATCTGTTTCGTGGGGAGAAGCGAGGGGAGAGGCATTAGAAAATGCCTCGGAAACGTACAAAGGCGCCGCAGGATGCAGCGCCTTTGCTTCGGCCAGCCGGTGCCTGCTCAGTAGCGGGCATCATTTGGCTTCTTGCCGTTCGGCCAGTCGTTCACCTTCGGGGCGAAGTCGGGGCGCGGCATGTGGGTGAAATATTCCGACACGTCGATCGCTTCCTGATCGCTCAGCACGCCGCCTTGTCCAAGCTGGCCATCCAGATGCATGGAGGGCGGCATCGCCCATTTCACGAACTGGGCGGCCTTGTAGGTGCGGGCGAGACCCGCGCCGATGTTGAAGCTTTCCTCGCCCCACAGCGGCGGGAAGATGATGTCGCCAAACTGGTCGCGCATGCCCTGGCCATCGGTGCCGTGGCAGGCTGCGCATTTCAGCGCATAGATCGCCTTGCCTTTATCCGGATCGGGAACGAGGCTTTCGTCGATCGCGCCGGCATTGACGATATCGACGCGGTGGTCTTTCGCCACGCCCTGCCGCAGCCAGTCCATATAGGCGATCATCGCCTTCATTTCCCGGCCATCGCGATCGAGCGGCTTGCCGTTCATCGAGCGCTGGAAGCACCCGTTGATGCGCATTTCCAGATCCACCTCCTTGCCCGCGCGCGGCATCACGCGCGGGTAGAAGTTGACGGTGTTGATATAGCCGTTGGCGGCATCGATCTTGCCGTCGAGCAGGTGGCAGGAGTTGCAGTTCATCGCGGCACCGACATTGTCGGGCAGAAGGCGCGCCGTATCCGCCAGCAGCCGCTTGCCATAGATGATCTCGTCGGCATTGGGCTGGGCGAGGATGGCCTTGTCGGCCGGCACCACATAGCGTCCAACCTCATTGTTGTCGGCATCGAGCACGGCGAAGCTCGCCGGTGGCGGCGCGTCCGTGTTCGGGCGGCTGGCAATCCATCCGGCGGCGCTGGCGGCGATGGCGAGCAGGGCGGCACCGGCAATCAGGAACGACTTTCTCATTGCGCAGCCTCCGGTGCGTAGTGAACGGGCTTGTGGGCGATTTCCTTACGCATGCGGGCAATGTCGGCCTCGCTCACCGCGCTGGCATGGTTGCCCCAGGAATTGCGGATGAAGGTCATCAGCTCGGCCAGATCGGCATTGGACAGATGCGCGAAGCCCGGCATGGTGAAAGCCATGCTGTGTTCGGGCGTCGAGGGCATGCGCCCGCCCGCCAGCGTCACCTGAATGAGCGAGCTTGGATCATCGGCGAACACCATGGAGTTGCCGGCAAGGGCGGGATAGACCTCAGGCGCGCCCTTGCCGTCCAGCCTGTGGCATGCGGTGCAGTGCTCGACATAGGTCATGGCGCCCGGAGCCGAAAAATCGCCGTTGCGCAGCGCTGCCGTGGTGACGTCTTCCTTCGGCGCCCATTGCTCGCGCCCCGGCCGGGGCGGCAGGGATTTCAGGTAGCGCGCGATTGCCGTGAGATCCTCGTCGCCGAGATATTGCAGCGAGTGCTCGACCACATCGGACATGGAGCCGAACGCGGCGGTGCGTTTGTTGCGCCCGGTCCTCAGGAAGGTCACCAGCTCGTCCTCGGTCCACGTTACGAGGCCGGTGTCTTCATTGCGCAGGTTCTTGGCGTACCAGCCTTCCAGAACCGAGCCGGAGAGGAACCGGCCGGAGCCGTCGTCCTTCAGCGCCTTTTCTTCATAGGCAAGGCCGCGGGGCGTGTGGCAGGCGCCGCAATGCGCCAGCCCTTCGACCAGATAGGCGCCGCGCGCCACCAGCGGATCGTCGCTCTCAGGCGCCTGGAAAGCGCGGGGCTGCGCGAACAGCAACTGCCACCACGCCAGCGGCCAGCGCATCGAGGCCGGCCATGGAATGGTGGTCGGCTGGTTCTGCTTGGCGACCGGCTTCACCGCGCTCATGAAATAGGCGTACATCGCCTCGATGTCGGCATCCGACACCACCTGATAGGAGGCGAAGGGCATGGCCGGGTAAAGGTGCACGCCGTCCGGGCGCATGCCCTTGCGCACCGCGCGCTCGAAATCGCCATAGTCGTAAGCGCCGATGCCGGTTTTACGGTCGGGCGTGATGTTGGTGGCGTAGATGGTGCCGAGCGGGGTCTGCAGCCCGAGGCCGCCCGCATAGGGCGCGCCGCCGGGTGCGGTGTGGCAGGCCACGCAATCGCCCGCCCGGGCCAGATATTCGCCGCGCGCAATCAGGTCGGGATCGGCGATATCGACCTTGCGGTCCTGTTTCGGTGCGAACCAGGTGGGGGTGGAAGCTGCCACGCCCCACCCGATCGCCAGAGCCGACAATCCGGCAAGAAGGGCAAGTTTTACGACTCTCATGATGTCCTCGTCTGATGAGACGGGGCCATGATGAGCCTTCACCCTTCAGGGGCGTTGATTCAGGTCAACGATTTCGGAATTTATCTTTTAATTTCAATAAGTTATATGATGGAACGACAAATCGGCAGGGCGCAGACGCACCCCGCTCAGAACCTGCGGCTCCTCCCTGTTGTCGTAAAATTCAAGGCAGCTCCCCCGCTGCCTGTCCGGGCTGGAAATGCCGGACATGGACCCGGTTCGCCCCGAGGCTTAAGGCAACCTTAAGGGTGCAGAAATTTCCGGCGCGGGGCAGGGAAAAGACGGGCAGCCTCCCTCCGGAGCAGGGGCTCGCCGCACCGGAGGGAGGCTGACGGATTACGGGGTGTCTTCCCTGTCGCGGAAATCGGTCTCGCCCTTTTTCCAGTAGCCGGCCATGGCCATCCGGGAGCGTTCAAGGCCACGGTCCAACAGGAAGTGGCGGCGCAGCGTGCGCACGACACCGGCTTCGGCGGCAAACCAGACGAAGCTGTTTTCCTGCGGCAGGCTGGCCGCCATCATGGCTTCGGCCAGCGCGGTGGTCGTTCCCGGTTCCGAACCGTTGCGCGGCAGCCATGTAAACTCCACATCGGCCCTGGTGCTGATGAGCTGGGCGTCGGCATCCTCGGGGATTTCCACGAAGACATCGGCGCTTGCGCCGGCCGGCAGGGCTTCGAGGATCGAGCCGATAGCCGGCAGCGCGGTCTCGTCCCCGCCGATCAGCAGGTGGGACAGGTCCGGGTCGGGCTGGAAGCCGGCGCGGGGGCCGGCGATTTGCGCCACGTCGCCCGGTCTGGCCGCCTCCGCCCATGTCGAGCAGGGGCCGTCACCGTGCAGGACGAAGTCGACGTCCATCTCGCAGAGGCCTTCGCGGAATTCGCGGATGGTGTAGGCGCGACCGCTAGGCTTTTCGTTGTCGGGCGTCGGCACGAACAGCTTGACCCACTGGGCGGGGCGGCGAACCGGAAAATCGATGAAAGCTGCCGAAGCAAGGGTTATCCGCTGCATGTGAGGCGTGATCCGCTGCGTCTTGCGGACCTCGGCGACCCTCAGCCGCCGTTCGGGAGGAATGGGGCGGGAAACGCCGGGCGATGATGCGGTGTGCATGTGCATTTTGGTAATCCTTCAGGGACGGGGTCAGCGGTTGCGCCGGCCTCCGCGAAGCGTGGTGAGAGAAAGGAGGAAGGCGGCCATGGTCATGATTGCCGCGATGCGGAAGGCGTGGCTGGTGGCATCCGCCACCATGAGGGGCGTCGCGACGGCGGGATCGCCCAGCGCATTGGCAAACAGCGCGCCCATCAGCGAAGCGCCGGTGATCAGGCCGAGATTGCGGGCGAGCGCCAGCAGCCCCGATACCAGACCGCGCGTTTCGGGCCGCGCGTCGGCCATCACGGCGGTGTTGTTCGGCGTCTGGAAAAAAGCCAGCCCGACGCTGACGAACAGCATCGCAACGATGTAGGTCGTCACGCCGCTGTCGGCCGAAATCCACGACATCGTGAAGGTGCCGAAGGTGAGCAGGGCAACGCCGATGACCATGGCCAGCCGGGCGCCGATGCGGTCGGCAACCGTGCCGGCAGGCACGCCCATGAGTGCCGCCATCAGCGGACCGGTGGTCATGACGAGGCCAACCATGCGGGTGTCGAGGCCGAGCCCCTTCGACAGGTAGAACGGCCCGATCACCAGCGTCGCCATCATCACCGCATAGATGAGCACGCTCATCACCATGCTGGTCGAGAGAAGGGCATTGCGGAACATGGAGAGCCTGAGCAGGGGCGCCCGTGCCCGGATCTGAACGGCAAGGAACAATGCCAGTCCGATGATCGCCGCGAAGCCGAGCTGGAGCACCGGCTGCGCCGCAAAGCCCTGCTTGCCGGAGAAGGTCATGGCCAGCGAATAGGCGCCGAGCGTCAGCGCCAGCAGGAGCGTGCCGACCCAGTCGAAACGGGCGGAGGCAGGCGGATGCTGCGGGGCATCCACCGCATCCGGCAGATAGCGGCTGATCAGCAGAAATGCCAGCAGGCCGAAGGGCAGGTTCAGCCAGAACATGGCCTGCCAGCCGAAGGCCGCCAGCGTCAGCGCCCCCAGCGACGGCCCGAGCGCAATGCCGAAGGACACCATGGTGGACAGGACACCCATGGCAAAGCCGGTGCGTTCCTTCGGAAACACCTCGCCGACGAAGGCAAAGGACAGCGCCATCAGGATGGCGCCGCCAAGCCCTTGCCCGGCGCGGCCGGCGATCAGCACCGGCAGGCTGGTCGAAAGCGCGCACAGCACCGAGGCCGCCATGAAGATGGCGAGGCCCCACAGATAGAGGCGTTTCTTGCCAAGCTGGTCGCCAAGGCGGCCGACACCGACGATGAGGGCAGTGACGACGAGCAGGTAGCTGACGACAACCCATTGCACGGCGCTGAATTCAACGCCGAGATCGTCCACCAGCGTCGGCAGCGCCACATTGATGATGTTGGTGCCAAGCTGCGAGAGCAGAATGGCGAGCGAGAGCCCCGCAAGCACCATCCCGGAATGCAGGGGTGGGTCGGAACGCAGGGGTGGGCCGGAACGAATGGGCGGATGATGGGGAGCGTGAGCAGGCGTGGCCGCCTGCGGCGGAGATACGGATAGTTGAGACATGGAAGAAAGGTCCGATCGAAAGTGTACCGTTCGGGATTGCTGAAGTTGGTCTTTCGATACAGCGGAGCCTGAATTGCATATAGTGCAATGTCGTTATTATATGATTGCATGATATGCATCTATTAGGTGCGAAAAGCCTGCGGGCAGGGAGCCGGCAGCAGGCGCTGCCGCCGCAGCCTGCACCTTCTTCCTGTCCCAGCTTGCGATGCGGGCGCGATCGCAGGAGCGACCGGCCGAAGCCGGGCGTTTCCGCAGCATCGTCAATCTTCGCAGCACGCTTGGTCTTGAGACAGGCGGGCGCTTTCGCTGCCTCGGCTGTTCTCCGAACCGTTGTCCTGCGGGGGTCAGGCGATTTCGTCTGACGGCAAGATATCCTGTCGGATCAGGAGCGGAGCCTGCCAGTGCCGCCGCTCTCGTCCCCCACCGGCCTGACCGGGGCGAGGGAGCCGGCCAGCGCGACCAGATCGGATTGCCGGTGCAGCCCGGTCTTCTCATAGATGCGCAGCGTGTGGGTCTTTATGGTGCTGGGGGCAGCGCCGAGCTCCTCGGCGATCCGGCCAGACGAGACCCCGGCGCACAACAGCCGGAACACCCGCGTTTCCGCAACCGTCAGATCATAGAGCAGCGCCAGCGCTTCCAGACTTGCGGCGGAATCGGCAGGCGAGGGGCCGGAAAGCAACAGCGCGAATATCTGGTCGCCGCCTGAGCCGATGTGCCCCGCAACCCTGCTGCTCAGCGGCAGAAGATGCACGACCCAGGGCTTGTGCTCCTGATCCCTGAAGGCGGTTCCGAACGGTTCTTCGGATTTGTTCACGGGCTCCTGCATGAAGGATTGCATCAGCGCTGCCAGCCTGCGCTGCGCCTGCGCATTGTCAAACCGCGCACAGCCACCCTGAATGCTGACGATTTTCTTTTGCGTGGCCAGCGCTTCGCCGGAATCGTTGGCGAAGCGAAGCTGGAAGCCGGAGCCGACCACGAACACCGGCACGCTGAGCGAATTCAGGACGAGCCTGATGGCGTCGGTTTCGATCCGCCGTATCTCCAGCACACGGCTTATCGCCACGCTGCGCTGAAGATGGGGCAGCAGCAGCCGCATGACCTCCGTTTCGCGCGGCCCGATGAGCCCGAAATCCTCGTGGCGGTTGAAGCCAATTGTGCCCAGCATGGTGTCGTCGCGGGTCAGGCCGACGGCTATCGCATCGACAAAGCCCTGCGGGCGATTGAAGCCGAGGTGAAAACCGTCTTCGCTGTCCTGGCTCACGCCGGAGGGGTTGACCCGGGACAGCACGGCCGGCTCTTCCAGCGGCAGATTGCGCACGGCCCGTTCACCGCCCCACAGCCCGATGAGACCGTCGGAGAATTCCGGCAGACGTTCCAGCCATTGAGGTGAAAAGCCGGTCGTCGATGCCAGCAGGGGCTCACCGCGCATCATGTCGATGATGCTGATGACGCCGGTGCGCAGGTTCAGTTCCTCGCAGATCGCCTGCATGGCCTGCGGCCATCGCTCCGGATCAAGCGCGCAATCGTAGATCTGGCCGATCAGTCCGGAGAGTTTTTCAGGCGAGATATAAGGAGACATGGAATTTCCGCCGCACCGCATATCCACCATTTGGTGGACCGCTTAAGGTGCGCGCGCAAGCGAAAATCCCGGCCCGAGAGGGTCTGGAATCACTTTTACACGGCAGGCCGTGCTGAAACCCTATTGCAGCTTCAGCTCAACGCGCCGGTTTTTTGCCTTGCCATCCGCCGTCGCGTTGCTGGCAACGGGTGCATCCATGCCCCGGCCGGAGGAGGTGAGGCGGCCGGCTTCGATGTCGAAGCCATTGGCGAGTGCATCGACCACGGCGGCGGCACGGCGTTCCGACAGGCCCTGATTATGCTCGCGCCCGCCATCACTGTCGGTATGGCCGATGATCTGAAGCTTCAGGGCAGGGTTCTCGCGCAGCATCATGGCGATTTCGAAGAGCTGGTCGCGCGAGGGCGGCAGAAGGATCGCGCTGTCGGTGTCGAACAGCAGATTGTCGAGAGAAACGCTTTCACCGGCAAGCAGCTTCGAATGCATGGACGAAGCCTTGCTCAGCTCTGGCGGCGTGCCGGTAATCACGGATTTGGTGACCGCCATAACGCCCTTTTCCGGCGTATCTGCAAACGCCACCTGCATATGAGTGACGCTCGACCCCTCGTCCTTTGTCACATAGGTGAGCCTTGCCCCGCCGACATAGAAGTAATTGCGCACGATGCCGAGTGGCTCAAGCGCCGGCATGTCGGTTGGCTTGTCCAGCAATATTCCGAGCGATACGCCGGACAGCGGCTTGCCTTCACTGAAGCAATCTCCCTTCTGGGTGCTGCACGAGAAGCTGACCGCATAGCCGGCCTCCTCCGCCGCTTTTTCAAAGGCGCGCTGCACCTGCAATGCATTGTCGCCGGGCTGGAAACGGTAATAGGCGTAGACCACCTTTCCTTCCAGCTGAAGCCAGCTCGGCCCCTTCATGATATTTGAGGTGAACTCCGAAATCGGGCCGGTGATCAGCCACGTCTCATCGAAATTGTCGATGCGCGGCGTGCTTTGCGTCGGCGTTGCGATCGAGAAGAAATCGAGCAGGGCGGGGGTGGCAAAAGTGGGTGTGGCCAAAGTGGGGGTGGGTTGCGACCAGGCAGGCAGCGCAAGGTTCGCCAGAAGGCCGGCGGTCAGGACCATGGAACGTAAGGCTGCCTTCATGTCGGTCTCATCCCGTATTGCTGTGCGCCGTATCAGGGAGATAGCGGCTGACAGGAAAAACGCGTCCACCTTTTGGTGGATGCCAGCCACGCCGGATTGCGTTTTCCATGCGGCCCGAACGCGATTCACCGGGAGAAGGAAAATCAATCACCATGCTGAGGGCTGTAAAGCACTGTTCTTTGACCGCTTTTGCGCTGCTGTCATGGCTGGGGACGGCGCAGGCTACCCTTTATCCGGCGGAAACGAAGAACCTGAGACCGGACAGCGCGCGTAGTTTGTGCATGGATCTTTCAGGCGATGCGAAGCTGGCAAAGTGCAACGGCTCGAATGCCCAGAAGATCACGCTTGAGCGCCGTGAAAACGGCGAGCGCAGGATGCGCGTGGGTTCGCAATGTCTCGAAGGCAACCGCGAAGGGGAGGCGCTTTTTCTGGCGCCATGCCGCAATGTCGTCACCCAGACATGGACCTACAACAACACCGGCCGGATCAAAAACGGCAACGGGCTTTGCGTCGACGTCGAGCAGAACCGCAAAACCGCCGGAACGCCGGTGATCACCTATCGCTGCAATGGCACCATCAACCAGCGCTGGGCGCGCTACGATCTGCCAAAGCCGGAAACGCCGGCGGGTGCGGGCGGCAGCGCGATCCTTCGGCCGGCCCACGCACGCGACAAATGCCTCGACGCCACGGCGCAGGGCGAACTCATCCTGTGGACGTGTCATCATGGCAGGAACCAGCAGTTTGTTTTCAGGGACAACCAGAAGACGATGATCCGTGTGAACGCGGGTTGCCTCACCGCAATCCGGCAGGATGGGCCGGTGTATATAAAGAGCTGCGCCGGCGGAGCGCGTCAGATGTGGACCGTCGAAAAGAGCGGCCGCATCGTGAATGCCTCCGGCGCCTGTCTGGATGTGCGTATGGCCGCCAATGCAAACGGCACGCCGGTGCTGAGCTACAAATGTACGGGGCAGCCCAACCAGAGGTTCCTCGTCATCAGATGAGCCGGAAGCTTATGTTTGCCCCGGCTGGCCGTGACTTTCGGCTGAAAAAGCTGACAGCTATCGCGTGAGAGCCTGTCATGCGCTTGGCGCTGCATGGTTGGCGATGACATGCCGCCCGCTTCTGTTTCGGGGCGGCACTTGCGGCGGAAAACGCCATGGAACAACCGGGCATGTTGTTTCCACGCCGCATAAGCGTTTGGCGCTATTGCGCCTGCGCTGGCCGAAGGTGGGTTCCCGGCCCGCTCGTGCAGCAACCTGCCTGCCTGAAAGTTTCAGAAGGCAGGTTGCGGCGTAGTTCCTGCCGGTTGCGTCAGCCGGGCTGCTGGATGGCGGAGAGCTTCCAGTCCTGCCCGTTTTCGCGCACGAAGGTCCACAGCTCCACCGTCTCGCTCGGGGTGTCGGCATCGCCTTCGACGACCTTGCCGCTGGTCCTGTCGCGCATCAGTTCGATGGCTTCATAGCGCAGGGCGGCGGTGGCGTAGTCGCGGTTGCCCTCGCTCCAGCTCTCGGCGATGTCGGCTTCCAGAAGCCGCACGTCGCTGACCTCGTTGCGCAGGCCGTTATGCGTATTCTGGGCCAGTTCCTCCGACAGGTAGGACACCATTTCCGGCGTGACCAGCGCGCGCAGGCCCGCGTAGTCTTCACGCGAGAACGCATCCTGCACTTCGCTCAGAAGCGCCTCGAAACGGTTGAGGTCGTCCTGATCGGGCGCCATGTCGCGCATTGCGGGCGTCTGCGTGGCTGCCTGCTGCCCGCCGAAGGACGGAACGGTGAAGCCGGCACCCTTGTTGTTGTCGCCTGCCGGGTGCGCCTGACGGCCGAAGCCGTTGCCGCCAAAGCCGCTGCCGTTGGGCGCGCTTCCTGCCCCGGCACCCACCATGGCGGGCTGCGCGGCATTGCGGCTGCGGAAGAAGCGCAGGGCGAGCATCACCGCGCCGGCGATCAGCAGGCCCTGCAGCAGCAGGCCGAACACGCCGGCAAGGCCACCAAATCCCTGTCCGAGCAGCAGGCCGATCAGACCGCCGATCAGCAGGCCGCGCATGAGCGAGCCGCCGAGCCCGTTCATGAAGCCCGGCCGCTGCTGGCCGGCCGCAGGCTGGCGCGCTGCATTGGGCGCGGTGTTGGGCGTCATGGAGCGCTCGACGGGAGCCGCCTGGTTGGGCGCGGTGCGGGTGGCCGGCGCGCTCTGGTGGGTGCGCAGGCCACGGCTGCCGAAGCTGCCGCCACGCCTTGCCTCGGCGTAGTCCACCGATACCATCGAAAAGGCGAGCATCAGCCCGGCAAACAGCGCGAACAGTCCGGTGCGGCGTGGTGTGAACATGTCTGGTCTCTCCCCAATTGGTGCGGTCACCTCAGGGTCTTGTTTCCGTTGCCGGAAACCTGGCCCCTGAAGAGGTGGCTGCCCGGAAAAGAACCCGGACGGGGCTGATGTAGAGGCGCAAGGGGCCGCGCACAAGATGTACAGGGCCATCTTCCCACAATGGTGCCTTTGAACACCGGTAACGCCTTCGTTACCTGAAGAAAATGGTGCGCGCCGGCTTCATGTCCCGAATTGACGGGCCGGTGTCCCATTTGTCCCGGTACGCGCAACCGGCGCTGTGGCAGGATCACCGGCGGATCGCAGGGGGAGCGCGGTCCGATGCGGGAGGAGTGCTGTTTGCCGTTTCCGGGCGGCCGGGCCTTTCCCGCATCTTGCATAGTCGCGGGCGGAAGAGAGGAGACGCCATGTATGCGGTTATCGGTGCCGGCCCCATGGGTCTGGCCGTGGCGCGCAATCTCGACAGGCAGGGCATCGCCTTCACCGGCTTCGAGCTGCATTCGGATGTGGGCGGGTTGTGGGACATCGATAACCCGCACAGCACCATGTACGAGACCGCCCACCTGATCTCGTCGAAGACGACGACCGAATTCGCCGAATTCCCCATGCCGCGTGGCGTTGCGACCTATCCGCGCCATGACGCCATGTGCCGGTATTTCCGCAGCTACGCCCGCCACTTCGACCTTATGCGTCACTATGAGTTCTCGACCCGCGTGATCGGGATGAAGCGGGATGGCGATGGCTGGCTGGTGACGACGGAAAGCGGCGGGCGGCAGCAGACCCGCCGCTTCGCCGGCGTGCTGATTGCCAGCGGCACGCTGCATCATCCCAACATGCCGCGCTTCGAGGGTGCCTTTTCCGGCACGCTGATGCATGCTGCCGACTACCGCTCGCCCTCGCAGCTCACGGGCAAGCGGGTGCTGGTCGTCGGCTGCGGCAATTCGGGGGCCGACATCGCGGTCGATGCGGTCCATCATGCAGCCAGCGTCGATATTTCGGTCCGGCGCGGCTATTACTTCATTCCGAAATTCATCTTCGGCAAGCCGACCGACACGCTTGGCGGCAAGCTCAAACTTCCGCGTCGCCTCAAGCAGGTCCTCGATTCGTTGCTGGTGCGGGCGGTGATGGGCAAGCCCTCGCAATATGGCCTGCCTGATCCCGACTACCGCATGTATGAATCGCATCCGGTGATGAACTCGCTGATCCTGCACCATATCGGGCAGGGCGATATCGGCCCGCGCGGCGACATCGCCCGGCTGGACGGGTCCGGCGTCGTCTTCACCGACGGCAGGCGCGGCGAGTACGACCTGATCCTGCTGGCCACCGGCTACAAGCTCGACTATCCGTTCATCGACAGGTCGGAACTCAACTGGCCGCAGCAGGCCGGCGCGCCCCGGCTTTACCTGAACGTCTTTCATCCCGACCACGACAATTTGTTCATGATGGGCATGATCGAGGCCGCCGGCCTCGGCTGGGAAGGGCGCAACAAGCAGGCGGAGCTGGCCGCGCTCTACATTCGCGGGCTGGCAGAAGGCGTGCCGGCTGCCGCGCGGCTGAAGGAAGTCAAGGCACGGCTTGCCACCGAACGCATCGACGGCGGCTATGCCTATCTCGATCTCGAACGCATGGCCTACTACGTTCACAAGGACAGCTACCGGGCAGCCGTCGCATCCCATGCGGATGAGCTGCGCCGGCAACTGGGATCGGTAACGCCGGGTGCAGCCCGCATCAACCACAGGGTCGAGGTGCAGCCATGAGCGGTCCGGTTCCCATCGAGTTCAATCCCGCCAGCCTCGTCATCCTCAACCTGCTTCTGGCGCTGATGATGTTCGGCGTGTCGCTGACGCTGAGGCCCGCCGATTTCCGGCTGGTGGTGACGCAGCCCCGAACGGTGTTCGCCGGCCTGTTCGCGCAGTTCCTGCTTTTGCCGGCGGCGACCTGTTTCGCGACATGGTTCTTCGGCATCGACCCGGAACTGTCGCTCGGCATGATCCTCGTCGCCGCCTGTCCGGGCGGGGCGTTCTCCAACATCATGACCTGGCTGGCGCGCGGCAATGTGGCGGTTTCGGTTTCCATGACGGCGGTGTCCAGCCTCGCGGCCACGGTGCTGACGCCCTTCAACTTCGCGCTCTATGGCTGGCTCAATCCCAACACGCGCGACCTGCTCGTTTCCATCGCCGTGGACGGCAAGGACATCGTGCTTCTGGTGCTCGTCGTGCTCGGCCTGCCTCTGGTCATCGGCATGGCGGTCGGCCGGCGCTTTCCGGGTCTTGCGGCAAAGGTCGAGCCGCCGCTGCGCATCTTCGCGCTGCTGATTTTCCTTGCCTTCGTCGCCATCGCCTTCAGCAACAATTACACCCTGTTCGTGGAGCGCTTCCACACCTTCTTCTGGCTGGTCGTCGCCCACAACACCATGGCGCTTTTGCTGGGTGCCGCGATGGCGCGGCTGATGCGGCTGAACACGCCCGACACCCGCGCCGTGACGCTTGAGGTGGGCATCCAGAATTCCGGCCTCGGGCTGGTCATTCTGTTCACCTTCATGCCCAATGCCGGCGGCATGATGCTGATCACCGCCTTCTGGGGCGTGTGGCATCTGGTTTCGGGGCTGACGCTGGCCTGCATCTGGTCGCGCATCCCCATCCGCGATGCGCCGGCACCGGCAGGGCAACAGTGATGCAGCCAAAAATTCTCATTACCGGGGTGGCCGGCTATGTCGGCGGCCTGCTCGGCAGCCGGCTGGCGCGGGATTTCACCGTCATCGGCACTGACATCCGCCCCCGCCCGGAGGCGCCCTTTGCGGTGCACCGGATGGATGTGCGCGATGCGGCGCTGTCCGACTTGTTGAAGGCGCAGGCCATCACCCATGTGGTGCATCTGGCCTCGGTGCTCGATTCCGGAACCGACCGCGCCCGCGAGTTCGACATCGACGTCAACGGCACCCGCAATGTGGTGGAGTGCTGCCTGGAGGCGGGCGTCGGGCACGTCACCGTCACAAGCTCCGGCGCGGCCTACGGCTATCACGCCGACAATCCCGAATGGATCGACGAGGACCAGCCCCTGCGCGGCAATCCGGAGATCGCCTATTCCGATCATAAGCGCCGGGTCGAGGAAATGCTGGCGCAATACCGGCAAAGCCATCCGCAACTGCGCCAGCTCGTGCTGCGCCCCGGCACCATTCTGGGGGCCTCGACGCAGAACCTCATCACCAATCTGTTCCGGGCAAAGCGCATTCTGGCGATCCGCGGCAGCAAATCGCCCTTCGTCTTCATCTGGGACGAGGATGTGGTGGCAGCCATCGAGCACGGGCTGCGCGGCGACCGCTGCGGCATCTACAACATGGCGGGCGACGGTGCGCTGAGCGTGCACGAGATCGCCGCCATCCTCGGCAAGCCGGTGCTCACTTTGCCGGCCGGCCTCGTCAGCGCGGCCTTGCGGGCAGCCCGGCTTCTGGGCAAGGGCCGGTACGGGCCGGAGCAGGTGAAGTTCCTGCGCTACAGGCCGGTCCTGTCCAACACGCGGCTGAAGCAGGAGTTCGGCTACCGGCCGCAGAAGACATCGGAAGAAACCTTCCGTTTCTACGTGCAGCACGCACGCGCGAGGGGGGACCTGTGAGCAGCGTTCTGATCACGGGGGCCGGGGGAGGGCTCGGGCAGGCACTTGCCCGAGCCTTCTGGCGGCGCGGCCACAATCTCGTTCTGGCCGATCTCGACATGGAATTGCTGCGCAAGCTGGCCGGTGAGCTTGGCGATGTCACGCGCATCGTCTGCGTGGCGGGCGACATCACCGATGCGGCCCATCAGGCGGAGCTGCTGGCGCGGGCGCAGGCGCGTTTCGGCGGCGTCGGCGTGCTGGTCAACAATGCCGGCATCACCCATCGCTCGCCGGTGGCGAAGACCGATCCGCGGGTGCTGCGCAAGGTGATGCAGGTCGACTGGCAGGCGCCGCTGGAGCTGGCGCTTGCCGCCCTGCCGCAATTGCAGGCGCATCGCGGCAGCATCGTCAACATTGGTTCGATGGCGGGCTGGATGCCGGTGCTCGGCCGCGCAGCCTATTGCGGGGCGAAGGCTGCGCTGTCGCAATCCTTCGAGGTGCTGCGCTGCGAGCAGAAGCAGCACGGCGTGCATGTGCTGATGGCCTATCCGAGCTTTCTCGACACGCCGATCGAGGCCAATGCGCTCGGCCATGATGGCAGGCCGGCACGCCATGCGCGCTCCACCATGGGCAAGCCGAAGGATGCCGGCTGGATGGCGGAGCGCATCGTTTCGGCGCTGGAACAGCGCAGGCGGCGCGTCTATTCCGACCGCGCCAGCGTGGCGGCAAGCTTCCTGTGGCGGGTCGCGCCGGATCTCTATCAGCGGCTGATGATGCGCAAATTCGCGGTCGAGCTGCGGCAGTAGAGCATCTTGCAGCCAGATGGAAACATCTGGCGTTGCATAAATGCTCCAGCCGCAAATCGGCTGAAGGGTCTGATCTTTCGTCGCGCGGGCTGGCCGTCGGCTGCCCGCTGGCCTCGCCTTGCCATATGCTCTACAAATCCCGGATCGCCGGTGAACACCGGCCTTATGGCTTTGTCGGCAGGGGAGGCGGCAATCCGGGAATGAGCGAGCATTTGTTCAGCGTCAACCGGCTCTATGCGCGGGCGGTGATCCAGAGCGCGGACCGGCTGGCGCTGGTTTTGCCGGCAGAGCTGCGCAAGGCGGTGGAGAACAATGCAAGGCTGCCGCTGACGACGCTCGATGCGCTGTGGGAAGCCTATTGCAGCGCCAGCGCCGATCCGCTGGCGGGCCTGCGCCTCGGCCTCGAACTGCATGCCGGCCATCTGGATTGCGCGGGCATGCTGCTGGTGTCCTGCGATACGCTGGGCGAAGCTCTGGAAGAGCTTGGCGAGGTCGCGCCCATCGTCGGCGAGGGCGGCGAATTCCTGATCGACAGCGAGGGCGATATGGTGACTGTGCGTTACCAGTCGCATCTGGCGCTGCGGCAGGCCGAGCGGGTGGAAGCGGTTCTGGCCGGCCTGTTGCAGATCAGCACATGGGCAACGGGCGGTGCGTTTCGCCCGGCGGGGCTCAGCTTCACGCATCAGCCGCTGGCGGCGCAGGCGGATTATCGTGCGCTGCTGAGCATTCCCGTCAGCTTCGGCCAGCCCTCCAATGCGCTCAGGTTCAGCGCGTCCGCACTGGGCCTGCCGCTCATTCAGGCCAACAGCACCCTGCGCGAGCATCTGCGCGGCCTGACCGACAAGGTGCTGGCCGAGCTTGGTCACGCCAGCCTTGCGGCCGAGGTGCAGCGCATGATCCGCACCCATCCGCGCTGGGGCAAGGAGCGTGTGGCCGAGCGGCTGAATGTCAGCGGCCGGCATCTCAACCGCCGGCTGGCGGAGGAGGGCACATCGTTCAAGCTGCTGCGCGATGCCAGCCTGCATGCGGTCGCGGTGGAGCAGCTTCGCGGCGACAGCCCGTTGCGCGATGTGGCCGAAAGGCTTGGCTTTTCCGATGAAAGCGCCTTCACCAGAGCCTTCCGCCGCTGGACCGGCCAGACCCCGGCGAATTTCCGCCGGCAACGGGAATCCACTCCCCGCACCTCCGGCTTTTTTGTTTCCGGCAGCAGTCCTGCACCGGACTGAAATAGTGCCGCCATCCGGAAACTTCGCGAGAAATCGGCAAGTGCCACAGCATCGCACCGAAAGGTGGAAACCGCTTTTTAAGCCGATGCTCCGGCTATAGATCGGATCGTCCCCTGTGTCTTCTGATGGCCCCCGAGCGGCTCCATGTCCCGAGATCGCATCGCCCGCCGCGATTTTCGCGGCTGCAACCGGCAACCCCATGTCCCGCAACGCTTCGTGAAGACATATGCCGGTCTGCGGGAACCACCGCACAGCACCGGATCGGCTGCGACGGTCTCCTCGCTTTCCGTTTTGATCTCCGAAAAGCATGTGACCAGCACACTGGCATGCAGTTTTGCGCTTGACTTAACGTTAAACCTAACCGTATCAAGTCGGCCATGCCGGTGCTGTGGGAGGAAAGACTCATGGGCGGCTGCGAAATTTTCCTCATGTCATGAAAGCCGATACCATGCCGGATACTCTGCAAAGCACCGTTGACCGTCAGCGCCAGTACATTGCTGGTGGAACGATGTCGCTGAACCGGGCTATCACGCCCTCGAAGCTGTTCGTGCGGGCGAAGGGCGCTTATCTCTACGATGCCGATGGCAACGAATATATCGACTACCATGCCGGCTTCGCGCCCTATCTGTTCGGCCATGGCGATGCGGAGGTGGACGAGGCGGTGATCGCCATGATCCGCTCGGGCGCCTCGCTGATCGGCGCCGGCACCATGCCGTGGGAGGCCGAGGTCGCCGAGTTGCTGGTCGACTGCGTGCCGGGCATCGAGCAGCTGCAGCTGACCAGCACCGGCTCGGAGGCGGTGGGCTATGCCCTGCGTCTGGCGCGCGCCCACACCGGCCGCGATGTCGTGGTGGTCATGCAGGGCGGCTACAATGGCTGCTTCGACTATGTCAGCTACAATCTGATGGACCCGCGCTCCTTCGTCGAGGATCACCGCGAGGGCGATGAATACCCGCTGTCGGTGACCACGGCGGGCGTGCCGAAGGTGATCGACCAGACCGTGCGCGCCATCGAGTTCAACGATCTGGCGGCGGCCGAGAAGGTGCTGGCGAAGGGCGACGTGGCGGCCATCATCCTGGAGCCGATCCTGCAGAACATCGGGATCGTCAAGCCGCAGCCCGGCTATCTGGAGGGCCTGCGGGCGCTGTGCGACAAGTATGGCACGGTTCTGATCTTCGACGAGGTCAAGACCGGCTTCCGCCACGCGCTTGGCGGCTATCAGGCGCTGTCGGGCGTGACGCCCGATCTGTGCACCTTCGGCAAGGCGGTGGCCAATGGCTATCCGATGGGCGTCATCGGCGGCAGGCGCGAGATCATGAGCCTGTGCGCGCATCCCGATCCGAAGAAGCGGGTTTCGGTTGCCGGCACCTACAACGGCCATCCGGTCAACGTGGCGGCGGCGCTGGCCTGCCTGACGCGGCTGAAGACCCGGGAGGCGGAGGTCTATGGCGGGCTGGAGCGTCTGGGCGCGCGGCTTGAGGCGGGCCTGAAGAGCATCTTCGAAAAACGCAACTACCCGACGACCATCGTGCGTCAGGGCTCTGCCTTTGCCGTCTACTTCATGGACCATGCGCCGGTGAACTGGCGCGATGTGGTGATGAACAACGACATGGAGCGCGACATCGCCTATCGCCGTGCGCTGATCGACAATGGCGTGTTCCATTTCCCGGTGGTGACCAAGCAGGGCTCGATCTCGCTCGCCCACACCGACGCCGACATCGACCGCACCATCGAGATCACCGAAAAGGTCGTCAACTCTCTCGCTTGAGATGACAGCCTGAAGACGTCGAAAAACCCGGCCGGATCATCCGGCCGGGTTTTTGTTTGCGGGGCAGGATTTCCCGGAACCCTCTGGCAGGCCCTGTCTTATTCGCGCACCATCGCCCCCGATGTTGCCTGTCCGCGATTGCGGCGCAGGGCGTCGGAGGCCCGCATGACGAGGCTTTCCAGCCCGTTGGGCAGGAACAGGATGGCGAGGATCAGGATGCCGCCATAGAGCAGGGGCCGCACCTGATCGGCGCCGATGCCGCGCAGAATGACCTCGTCGATGATGGTCAGCGTCACCACGCCGAGGATCGGGCCATACCAGCGTGTGGTGCCGCCCACGATGGTCCAGATCAGCACATAGACCATGGTGTTGACGTCGAACTGGTTCGGATTGACGGTGCTCAGGTAATGCGCATAGAGCGCGCCGGCGAGACCCGCGAAGAAGGCGGCGACGACGAAGGCAAGCATCCGGTAGCGGAAGGCGTCGACGCCGACCGATTCCGACAGCTTGTCCTGCCAGTGGATGGCATGGAAGGTCAGCCCGATGCGCGATTTCTCGATCCGGTAGAGAACCCACAGCGACACCAGCACCACCGCCAGCACCAGATAGTAGTAGTTGGCGGGGTCGTAGAAATCGATGTGGATGAAGCCGAGGTCGATCTCGGGAAAACCCGGAATGCGCTGGATGCCCTTCGGCCCGCCGAACGGATTGGTGAAGCGCTTCCAGATCAGCCGCAGGATCTCGCCGGCCGCGAAGGAGCCGATGAGGAAGTAAAATCCCTTCATGCGAAACAGCGGAAAGCTCATCAGCGCCGCCACCAGCCCGGCGACGATGGCGCCTGCTATCATCGCCAGCGGCACTGGAAAGCCGAAGCTCTTGGCGAACAGCGCGCTGGCATAGGCGCCGGAGCCCATCATCACCACATGGGCCAGCGACCATTCGCCGGTCAGCGTCTGCAACCGGTAGCTCGCCACGACGAGCACGTTGATGGTGAGCAGCACGAGCAGTTCCTGCTGCGAGAAGCTGACGACATGCGGGGCCGCGATGAGCAGGGCCGCGAGGATCACGATGCCGGCGATGCCGGCGGCTCCGATGGTGTTTTTCTCAGGCACGTTCGCGCACTCCAAAAAGGCCCTGCGGCTTGACGACCAGCACGGCCAGCATCAGCAGCAGGCCGACGATGTTGGCGATGACGCCATCGAAGAAGGTCGTGACGAAGGTGTGGACGAAGGCATAGAGCACCGCGGCCAGCACCGCGCCTTCCAGACTGCCGATGCCGCCCACGATGATGATGATGAAGGCGGTGACGATGATGCCGTGGCCCATGAAGGGGGAGGGCGCGACCAGCGGCGCGGTCATGGCGCCCGCGACGCCGGCAAGGGCCGCGCCGATGAACATGGCGTAGCGCGCTGTCTGGTTGATCGAAATGCCCTGCAGCGCTGCCGCCTCGCGATCCTGCGCGCAGGCCCTGAGCGCCCAGCCGAATTTGCTGCGCCTGAGAAACAGCCACAGCACGGCTAGCAGCACCACGGTCGCGATGATCACATAGAGCCGCTCATAGGTCAGGATCGCGCCGCCGATGGTGAGGCGTCCCTGCGACACCGGCGGCACGGTCTGGTTGCGCAGGCCGAAGCCGAGCACGGCCAGCGTCTGCAGGATGAGCAGGAAGCCTATCGAGGCGATGAGCCCGCCGAGCGGATTGGTTCGCAGCGGCCGAAACAGCGCAAGCTCCATCAGCACGCCCAGACATCCGGCGAAGCACAGCCCAAGCCCCACGGCCACCACGAAGGGCAGGCCAAGCCAGGCATAGAAGAAGACGATGGCATAGGCGCCTGCCATGTAAAGCTCGCCATGCGCGAAGTTGATCACGCCCATGACGCCGAAGATGAGCACCAGTCCGACGGCGACCAGCGCCATGTAGCTTGCGGCGTAGGAGGCGTTGAACACGGTCTGCAGGAGGAAGTCCGGCATAGTGTATCCCGTTCTGTCATTCGGTTTCAGGTGAGAGGCTGCCGGGCCGGCGCGCGGCCCGGCTCAGCACTCAGGTCCGCTGGTTCCACAACAGGCCGAGATCGGACATGTGCTTGAGCAGCAATTCGCTGTTCTTGTCCCACCACTCCGGTATCGAACGGAATTCGGCGATCGTGGCCTTGCCGTCGCGGATCACCACGACCGGCCAGTCGCCGACGAGCGCATTGTCGATGCCGAACAGCTCCTTGCCCCACCAGCGCGCCTCGCCAAAGGCGTGCTTGCCGGTGCCGCCATCCTTCATGGCCGACAGCACCGCATCGGGCTCGATGCTGCCGGCGCGCTGGGCGGCGTCCGCCCACAGATCGAGGATCGAGGAATATTCCCACGACACCGCCGACCACTCGTTCGCCCCGTAGCGCTTCACATATTCGGCATAGAACTCGTTCGGCTTCCTGAAGTTGATGCGCGGATCGTTCAGCGCCTGATCGTCGAAATCGGGGAACTGGAAGATGACGCCTTCCATGAATTCCTTCGAGGTGCGCTCCACGATGCGCTGGTAGAAATCGAGCGTGCAGGAGATGATCTGCCCCTTGTAGCCTTGCTGGAAGGCCTGCTCGCACAGCGGCTGGACATAGTCGGCATAACAGGTGTCGAGGCACAATATGTCGGGATTGTTGGCCAGAAGCTGCGTCATGACCGGGGCGAAATCGGTGGTGGCCGGGTCAAAGAACAATGGCGGGCTCGCCATCTGGATGCCTGCCGCCTCGAATGCGGCGAGATAGGTGGCGACGGAAGGCTTGCCCAGCGCATCGTCCTGCGCGCAGACCACCGCCGTCTTCAGCTCCGGCCGGTTGGCCGCCAGCCAGTCGACGCCGGTGACGTTGTAGATCGGATGCACCTCGCAGGGCGCGATCAGCGTCTCGGTGTCGGGCGTGAGATCGCTCGGCAGCAGGGTGGACACCATCATGCCCTGCCGTGCGGCGATTTCCTCGACGCCCGGCCACGAGTTGCCGCCGAGCATCATGATGAACTTGACGTCGTTCTCGCGGATGAGCTGCGTTGCGCCGGTGCGCGCCTTGCCGGCGTCGTCCTCGTCGTCATAGGAGACGAGCTCGACCTTGTAGGATTGTCCGCCGACCTCGATGCCGCCGGCTTCGTTGACCCAGTCGGCCCAGATCCTGCAGCCGTCGAGGCCGGGCTTGCCCCATGCCGCCACGGCGCCCGTCAGCGGGGCCAGAAAGCCGATTTTGACGACGTTGTCCTGTGCGAAGCTGGCTTTCGGCATGCCGACCACGGGCAGCAGCGCGGCGCTGGCCGCGCCGGTCAGCAAGGTTCGTCTGTTCAGTGTGATGCTCGATGCAGGCTTCATTGCAGTCTCCTCCGCTTTGCGTTCTGAAAAATAGCTACCGCGTTAGAATCCGGCCGATGCCCGGAAGACGGGCAAAGCCGGTCATGCTGGCGCGCGATGGCATCGCGCACCCTGTTCCCCTGTCAGAATTCACTCTTGTTTATTGGAGGCTGTTTGCCCCGGTATGCGCCTGGGTATGCACTTGCTCCATGCCCGTGCCTTGCGCCTTGCGGCGGAAACCGAGCAGGATCATCGCTGCCATGAACTTTCGTGGGTCGCTCATCCCTGCGGGGCGTTCACGATCCCATTGCAGAAGACGTTGTGCCGCTGCGTCGCGGTCGAGCAGTTCGAGGCCGTCCATTGCGCCATGGTCGCGGCGCAGGGCTTCAAGCATGTCGCGGGCCTTCATGCGCCAGCGCTCTTCGTAGGCGGGCCGATGCAGGCGCTCCATGCGCAGATGAAAGAGCGAGGAGCGCGCCGTGCGCGGCGCGGTCATCGTGTCGATCCAGCGGCCACATGAAGCCCAGGCCTGCGCGGCCGACGCCTCGATCCGGCCGCTGGACACGGGCTGCACGACGGCCTGATTGCTCAGGCTGGCGGCGAGCCTGGGGTCGTTAGGCGGAAATTCCGTGCGCGCCACACGCAGCGCCTGCGCATAGAGTTCGCGCGCCGGTTCCACCTGTCCCTCGGCCAGAGCGGCAAGGGCGGCTTCCGACAGTTTCTCCCATTGCAGATCGGCTTCGCTCCAGCCGGCGGTGACGAGTTCGGCCAGGGTCCGGGTCTCATGCACCGAGATAGGCCCTCCGCACATGGTCGTTGGTCTTCAGGTCGGTCGCAGCGCCCTCCACGGCCACCGTGCCGATTTCGAGCACATAGGCATAGGAGGCGAGCCGCAGCGCCAGCCCCGCATTCTGCTCCACCAGCACCACCGGCACGCCGGTCTCGGCAATGTCGGAAACGATGCGCGCCATTTCCTGCACCATCACCGGCGACAGGCCCATGGAGGGCTCGTCGAGCAGAAGCAGCTTCGGGCCCGACATCAGCGCCCGCCCGATGGCGACCATTTGCTGCTCGCCGCCGGAGAGGGTGCGGGCCCATTGCGTGCGCCGCTCCTTCAGGCGCGGAAAGCGCTCGAAGATGTCTTCGATGTCGCGTTCGATCTTCGCCGTGTCCTTGCGCAGGAAGGCGCCGATGCGCAGGTTTTCCTCGACGGTGAGGTCGGGGAAAATCCGGCGGCCTTCCGGCACATGGGCAATGCCGCGCGCCACGATCTTTTCGGCCGGCATGGTGTCGATGCGCTCGCCCTCGAAATGGATTTCTCCACCGGAAGGCCGGGCAAGGCCCGAAATGCTGCGCAAGGTGGTGCTCTTGCCGGCGCCATTGGCGCCGATGATGGTGACGATGCCGCCGGAAGGGACCTGAAGGCTGATGCCTTTCAGGGCCGCCACCTTCTGGTAGTGGACGTGGAGATTGCGGACTTCAAGCAGCATCTTCGTTACGCCCCAGATAAGCTTCGATGACGCGCGGATCGTTGGCGACCTCCTGCGGAGCGCCTTCGGTCAGGAACTGGCCGAAATTCATGACGGTGATGCGCTCGCACAGGCCCATGACGGCCTGCATGTCGTGCTCGACCAGCATGATGGTGATGTCGCGCTCGGCGCGGATGCGCCGCACATGCTCCATCATCCGCCGTGTTTCCTCCGGATTCATGCCTGTGAACGGCTCGTCCAGAAGGATCAGCGTCGGATCGGCGGCCAGCGCCACCGCCATGCCCAGCGCCCGCTGGTGGCCGTGCGGCAGGCTGGAGGCCGGCTCGTTGGCCAGCGCGCCGAGGTCGAACAGCTCCAGCGCTTCATGCGCCTTGCGATCGGCCTCCCTTTCGGTCGGGGCATCAGCGCCCGTTATGCGTGAGAAGAAGCCGGCGCCGGCGCTGCGATGGCAGCCGACCCGCACATTGTCGATGACGCTGAACTCATGAAACAGGGTGGTGCCCTGAAACGTCCTGATCAGGCCGCGCTGAGCCAGCCGGCTGGTCTTCAGCCCGGAAACGTCCTCACCCTGATATAGGATCCTGCCGCTCGTTGGCCGGTAATAGCCGCTGATGAGGCTGAACGTCGTGGTTTTACCGGCCCCGTTGGGGCCGATCAGTCCGTGAATGCTGTTGCGCTTTACGGAAAAGGACAGGTCGTTGACGGCTGTAAGCCCTCCGAACTTCCTTATGACATTGCGCAGTTCGAGAATAGGTTCGTCGGACAGTGGACCCTCCCATTGGTTACTGTCGTTAAATGCATGCCAGCGTGGGTTTTCCCATTCGCCGGCATGCCCCGATTTTATTCTGCTGCGGCGGGCGTGGCCTCCGTTCCCAGATAGGCTTCAAGTGAATCGTCGAGTGCGTCTTTCCACGGCGTGTGGTGCGGGGGCGCCATGGTGCCGGTGATGACGGAACGATAGGAGTTGTTGCGGAACTCCATGATGTTCTTCTTCTTGTGCTTCTTCCATTCGAAGAAGGCTTCGTTGGCCCCGTCGACGTCGAAACTCGGATAGTCGGTCTCGGCGATCAGTTCCTTGACGTATTCGCCCTGATAGCGGATCGCGTCGTAGTCGTCCTTGCCGGCATCTTCGGCGGCAACGCGCGCCTCGACATCGGCGATCATTTCGTCCTTGCTCGCGGGCAGGCCGATGCGCCCCAGCATGACGTCGCGCGCCCACCAGGCCTGGGCATCGAACATGTTGAAGGTGAACCACTGGTCCTGCATGCCGATGTAGAACAGCGCCGGATTGTGGACATAGGCGACGCCCTTGTAGAGATCGGCGGTGGCCAGCCGGTTGGCCGTCCTCAGGCGCAGATCGTCCGGCAGAAACGGGAAATGGTGCTTGTAGCCGGTGCACAGGATGATGGTGTCGATGTGCTTCGTCGAACCGTCCCTGAAGGTTGCTGTGTTGATGTGCACCTTCTCCAGCAGCGGCTTTTCTTCCCAGTTGTCCGGCCAGTCGAACCCCATCGGTTTGGTGCGGTAGCAGTTGGTGATGGATTTTGCGCCGTATTTCCAGCACTGCGAGCCGATGTCCTCGGCCGAATAGCTGGTGCCGATGAGCAGGATGTCCTTGCCGGCGAATTCGCGCGCGTCGCGGAAGTCATGGGCATGCAGGATGCGGCCGTTGAAGCGGTCGAAGCCGGGGAATTCGGGCACGTTCGGCGTCGAGAAATGGCCCGAGGCGACGACGACATTGTCGAATTCTTCCGAATAGCAATGGTCGTTCGGCAGGTCCTGAACCGTCACCGTGAATTTTCTGGTGTCCGGGTTCCACTCCACCAGACGCACTACGTTTTCGAAGCGGATCCAGTCGCGCACACCGGCTTTGTTCACGCGCCCTTCGATATAGTCGAACAGAACCGCGCGCGGCGGATAGGATGCGATCTGCTTGCCGAAATGCTCCTCGAATGAATAGTCGGCAAACTCAAGCCCTTCCTTGGGGCCGTTCGACCAGAGGTAGCGGTACATGGAGCCGTGAACGGGTTCGCCATACTGGTCGAGGCCGGTGCGCCACGTGTAGTTCCACAGCCCGCCCCAGTTTGCCTGTTTCTCGAAACAGACAATTTCCGGGATTTCAGCTCCGTTGCTCGCTGCCGATTGAAATGCCCGTAATTGTGCAAGGCCAGACGGCCCGGCGCCGATAACGGCGACCCTCCTGTTCATTCGCGTCCTCCCCATATTGTTTTCTTGGACGAAAATTATTTCACCATCAGTATGGTATTTGGTTTCATCCTGCTGTCAATGCATTGTGTGACATTCGTTTATTCCTGGCAGGAAAAGCGGCAGCCGCAAACGTTCCGGACTTGCCATGCAGTTCCGTGTGGATTATTCTTCTGATTTAATAAAGTTGACAAGCAAGAAAATTCGCTGGGAGGCAAACTTGCAGGAAACAGTCTATCCGGACGTCGTTCCGGGTCCGCCTCGTCCGAGCGGAATCCGGCTTCCTTCTGGCCTTGCGCTTCCTGCCGGCACCGAGCGATACGAGGTGCGGGGCGCCGGCGCGATTTTCGTGTCCGTGGAGGCAGGAGATGTCGTCACGGTGCGCGATATGGAAGGCGGGCAGGCCTGCGAGCTGGTCGCCGCCGATGCCTCGGGCCGCACCGATGCCTCCATTCTGGGCGTGAAGTCCAACTCCAATGCCTCAGGTCTTCAGGCTCTGCTCTCCGGCGACAATGAAAGCCTGAACGCCTTCCGCGCCGGCCTTGCCCGCCGCAGGATCGATCTCGCTCATGCCGATGCCGTGCGGGTGTTCGGCAATGACAGCCCGGCCGGCGACGAAGAGGCCTTCACCATTACCCGTGACGGCAGCCTTGTGGTTGCGGCCCCCGGCGGGCCGATGGCCATCGACGGCCATGACACGGTCACGCCCATTCAGGTTATGGTGCGCCGCGCGCGCGTGCAGAAAAAGGTCAAGGGTGCCGAACTGCCCGAGCCGCTGGCCGATCCGGTGCTTGATCTGAGGGTAAAATCGGCCACCGCGCAGTCCTTCTTCGTGCGCGCCGGCGAGTTCATCCAGATCATCGATGTCGACGGGCGCCAGTGCACCGACTTCCAGTGCTTTTCGGCGCGCAAGCTCGACAAGGGCATCGACAATCCCCTCGACGTCACCGCCACCCGCTCGGTGCTCGGCCATGCCTATGCCATGCCCGGCCTGCACGCCAAATATTACGATCAGGACTTTGAGCCGCTGGTGGAAGTGGTGCAGGACACCTGCGGCCGCCACGATGCCTTCGCGCTGGCCTGCTATGCCAAATATTACGACGACATCGGCTATCCCGGCCATGCCAACTGCTCGGAGAACTTCAACCGGGCGCTGGCCGACAAGGGCGTTCGCCCCCGCGCCGGCTGGATGGCGGCGAACTTCTTCTTCAACACCGGCGTCGATGCCCATGGGGTGATGTTCTCCGACGAGCCGTGGTCGCGGCCCGGCGACTATGTGCTGCTGCGCGCGCTGACCGACATCGTGTGCGTGTCGTCGGCCTGTCCTGACGATACCTCGCCGGCCAATGGCTGGAACCTCTCCGACATTCATGTGCGCACCTATTCCGACAAGAACAGGTTCTCACGTGCCATCGCCCGCCGCGTAACTCCGGATTCCGAGCCGAAAATGACAACAGAAACTGCCTTCCATTCGCGCTTTGCCCAGCACACCCGCAATTTCGTGGAATACAAGGGCTACTGGCTCGCCAACTCCTTCGCCAGGGAAGGGCCGATCGAGGAATACTGGGCCTGCCGCCAGAAGGCGGTGATCATGGACCTCTCGGCGTTGCGCAAGTTCGAGGTGACCGGCCCGGATGCCGAAGCGCTGCTGCAATACACGCTCACCCGCGACGTCAAGAAGCTCGGCGTCGGACAGGTGGTCTACACCGCCATGTGCTACGAGCATGGCGGCATGATCGACGACGGCACGCTGCTGCGTCTGGGGCTCGACAATTTCCGCTGGATCGGCGGCGACGATTACTCGGGCGTTTGGCTGCGCGAGGTTGCCGAGAAACTCGGGCTGAAGGTGATGGTGCGCTCGTCGACCGACCAGATGCACAACGTCGCCGTGCAGGGCCCCAACAGCCGCGCCATCCTGAAAGAGGTGATCTGGACGCCGCCGCACCAGCCGAAGCTCGAAGAGGTTGAGTGGTTCCGTTTCACCATCGGCCGCATCGGGGGCGAGAACGGTCCGCCGGTCGTGGTGTCGCGCACCGGCTATACGGGCGAGCTTGGCTATGAGGTGTGGTGCCATCCGCGCGATGCCGGTGCCGTGTTCGATGCGGTCTGGGAGGCGGGCCAGCCGCACGGCCTGAAGCCGATGGGCCTGCTGGCGCTCGACATGCTGCGCATCGAAGCCGGCCTGATCTTCGCCGGCTACGAGTTCTCCGACCAGACCGATCCGTTCGAGGCGGGCATCGGCTTCACCGTGCCGCTCAAGTCGAAGACCGACGACTTCATCGGCCGCGAGGCGCTGATCCGGCGCAAGGATCATCCGGTGCGCAAGCTGGTCGGCCTCGACATCGACAGCAATGTTGCCGTCGGCCATGGCGACTGCATCCATATCGGCCGTGCCCAGATCGGCGAGGTCACCTCTTCGACGCGTTCGCCGCTTCTGAAGAAGAACATCGCGCTGGCACGGGTGGACGCCACCCACGCCGCCGTCGGCACCGAGGTCGAGATCGGCAAGCTCGACGGACACCAGAAGCGCCTGCCCGCGACAATTGTCGCATTCGCGCATTACGATCCGAAGAAGGAAAGGCCAAGGTCCTGAGCTAAGGCATGCCGCCCGAAAGTAGGTACATGTTTCGGGCAAACGACATGCGTGAATACAAGAGCTTAAAGCGTAGCGAGCGATCTGAAGGATCGCGACACGCTTCAGGGCCTGAACCGAAAGTCAGGGAGAAGGCGTGAGGAGAGGCGATGGCTGGAGAGGGCTCCAATCCGACACCAGACCGGCCTGACGGGCCACCGCCGGAACTTTCCAGGGAAGTTTCGCAGTGGCGCGTGGCGGAGCGCAAGCGTCTGATCGATCAGCGCCTCGCCATGAGCGCGGACGAACGCACCGCCAGAACCCGAACGATCGCCGAAGGGCTCGATCGTCTGATCGGCGCTCCGCAGGGGCGCATCGTCTCGCTCTACTGGCCGTTCCGGGGCGAACCGGATCTGCGCCAATGGTCTGAGAAGGTCATTGCCGCAGGCGGCCGGATCGCGCTGCCGGTGGTGATCGCAAAGGCGCAGCCACTGGAATTCCGGCTATGGGCGCCCGGCGAGCCGCTGGAGCGCGGGGTGTGGAACATTCTGGTTCCGTCCGGCGGGCGGGTGGTGGAGCCGGATATCGTCGTCTCCCCGGTCGTCGGCTTCGACAGCGCCAATTACCGGCTCGGCTATGGCGGCGGGTTCTACGACCGCACCCTTGCGGCGATGCGCAAGCGGCCCCTCAAGCTCGGGGTCGGCTATGCCGGCGCAAGACTTGCGACCATCCATCCGCATTCCCTGGACATTCCCATGGATGCAATCGTGACAGATGAATGAGGCTCCCATGAGCACTGACGAACTGCTTCTCGACCCCGCCATTGCCGGCACCTCCGCTCCCGGAGGACGGATTTTCCGCCGCAACACCACCGGCACGACCTACAGGATCACGATGAAGAACTGCGCGTTCTTCGCAAGGCACGGCCTGCTCGATGAGGAAGAGCGGCTCGGCCAGCGCTTCTATGTCGATGCCGAGCTCGATGTGCGGCCCTCCGTGGGGATCGAGGAGGATTGCATCGAAGCGACCGTGGATTATGGGCTGGCTTTCGCGGAGATCGAAAAAATCGTCACCGGCCGCCGCCGCTTCCTCATCGAAACGCTGGCCCTCGACATCAGCCGCACCCTTTGCGAGGTGTTCCCGCAGATCATGCGCGCCCGCATCACGGTGCGCAAACCAAATGCTCCGGTGCGGGGCGTGCTCGATCATGTCGAGGTCACGATCGTCTGGCCGCAGGGTCCGGCCGCCGGTCTTTGAAGCGCGTCACTGTGTGACCGGATAAAAATATAGCGATGCATTTTCAATAAGATGACAGAAAGTGTCATCTTATTTGAAAAAGCCGGTGCAGAACCGCCGCCCCCGTTTCGTCCTTGATGTGAGGGCCAGCCAAGATCACATCACAAAGCGCCAGCCACGCCCTCCTCGTTTTCAGGATTGCAAGACAGGCGGATGGGGCATGCGCGAAGCGGCGGTTACGGCGGACGGAGTTTCTTTTTCACGATTTCTGATGAGGGCAGCCCTGCTGGGCTCCATTGCCCTGACGACGGTGACCGGGACCGGGCCGGTCACGGCTGCGCACGCGCAGGGCACGCAAACCCTGTCGCTGAACATCCGCGCCCAGAATCTGGGTTCGGCCCTGACCGCCTTTGCCGACAAGGCCGGGATCCGGCTTCTGTTTCCCTCGCAGCTTGTGGCCGGCAAGACGAGCCCTGCCCTTTCCGGCACCTTCAGCCGCGAACAGGCGCTGTCGCAGCTGCTGGCCGGCAGCGGCCTCGTCTATCAGTTCACCGACGCCGGCACGGTCACCATCTCCGATCCCGCTTCGGCATCGCGTGCGCCGCTCGATGCCAGCGGCGCGGTGGTTCTTGGAACCATCAATGTGAGCGGCTTGCAAAACGCCAGCCCGGCCGATGCGCCTTTCAGCACGCCGGCGCCTACGGCCTACATCAGCGGCGAGCGCATCGAGCGCTTCCGGGGAACCACCCCGTCCGACATGTTCACCGGCACTCCGGGCGTCCTGTCGGGCGAGGCGCGCAATGGCAGCGCCATAGATGTCAACATAAGAGGCATGCAGGGAATGGGGCGGGTGCCGGTCAGCGTCGATGGCAGCCTTTCCTCGGCAACCGTATATCAGGGCTATCAGGGCGTCGGTAACCGCTCCTATATCGATCCGGACCTGATCGGCGGGATCAGCATCCAGAAAGGGCCGGGCACCGGCGCCTATGGCGGCATTGCCGGTTCCGTCAGCATGGAAACGCTCAATGCCTCCGACATTCTTCTGGATGGCCGCAATTATGGCGTGCGCCTGAAAGGCGGCTTTGGCAGCAACAGTTCCGGCGTACCGGCACTGAACACGGTAGGCGGGATGTTCTTTTCGCGGTCGAAGCCCGGAAGCGTTCTGGGGCCTGCCGATATGGGGCGACCGGCCCTGCTGGAGCCGACACGCGGCTTTGGCAGCATCGCCGGCGCGGCGCGCGGAGAAGGCTATGAATTCGTCGCGGCCTATGCCGGACGGCGCAACGGCAATTATCATGCCGGCCGAAACGGCCCCTCCGCCGCGAGTTCGGAGGATGTCGGCCCCCGCTCCGTCTGCCGGGATTTCGGCGGCGGTTTTCTGTCCTGCACGAACTATCCAAGCTATTACGAGAACACCGGCGTTTCGCTCTACCGGGGTGGCGAGAAGGTGCTCAACACCTCCAGCGACACCGATTCATGGCTGTTGAAGGCAAAGCTCGATCTGCTTGAAGATCATTCCCTGGAATTGTCCCACACGGGATTCCGGAGCGATCACGGCGATATCCGCGCCTCCATCCTCTCCAGCCTGACGGCCGTGCAGGCCACGCAGCGCTGGACCTCCACCGCGGCCGTGGACCGCTATTCGGCCCGGCATCGCTGGAACCCGGATGACAACGATCTGGTGGACCTGCGCTCGGGCCTGTGGCTGACCTCGCTCGATATCCGCAATCCCACCTCTGCCAGCAGCCGGACGGTGATCCAGATGGGGTTGCCCGATCCGCTCAGGACACGCGTTCTCGTCGGCACCGATACGCGGCAGTGGGGAGCCGATGTCTCCAACACCTCGCGATTTGGAACGGCTTTAGGAGACATATCGCTGAACTATGGGCTGTCCTATCTTCACGAAGACACCAGACCCACGGAACTCAGCCGCTTGCTGGAGGAGTTCCTGCCGCCCAACGGCGTGCGCCACGAATGGCAGGGCTTCATGAACGCAAACTGGAAGCCGCTGGACTGGCTGACCATCGACGGCAGCCTGCGCTATCAGGATTTCTCGGCGCGCGATCGCAGCACGAAGGAAGACAGCGTTGCCAATTCCTTCGCCGGGCAGCAGCGGGGAAGAAGCGCCAGCGGCATCAGCCCGACCCTCGGCGTTTCGGTCGAGCCTGTCGAGGGCCTCCAGCTTTTCGCCCGCTATTCGGAAGCGCTGCGCATGCCGGCGCTGGCGGAATCATCGGCTCTGGCTGCGACCTACGTCGCCCCCGGTGTGCGGCCGGAGCGTGCCCACAACTGGGATGTCGGCGTCAATTATCAGGCCGGCGACGTGTTGTTTGCCGACGACGATCTGAAGCTGAAACTGGGCTGGTTTCACAATGACGTCGACGACTATATCGCCCGGCGCATCGTCAATGTGACCACGAGTTTCGGCACCAGTTATGACGGGCCGGCGGTGGGCAATATCGCCCGGGCAAAGTTCGAGGGCATCGAGTTCTCCGGGCACTATGCGCTCGGGGGCCTGAAGCTCGAACTGGGCGCTTCCTATTACACCGACATGGCGTTCTGCCCGGAATCGGGAGCCTGCCAGAGGAGTTCGCTGTATGGCGACTATGCAACCAACCATGTACCGCCGAAATACACGACCTCGCTGACGGCATCGCATAAATTCCTCGACGATGCGCTGACGCTGGGGGCACGGGCGACGCATGTGGGCCCGCGCACCATCAAGGCGGATCAGCCGACGGTGCAGGGTGCTTCACCCTTCATCGTGCCGGTGGACTGGCGGCCCTATGTGCTGGTCGATGTTTTCGCCTCCTATGAATTCAGCGAAAGCCTGAAGGCCGATTTCAGGATCGACAATGTGGGAGACGTTCACTACGTGGACCCGCTGGGGCTGGCCAATATTCCGGGGCCGGGCCGCACCTTCTGGGCCTCGCTGAGCGCCAAATTCTGACAGGCTTGGCCGGGACAGGTGACTCCGGGCCTGTTGAAGATTGCCCGGGACGCTGCCATTTTCGACCGTCAGGTGGTTGACGCTGCGGGATAAGCAGCGTTTGTGCCTGTCTGGCGCGATCAGGATGGCAGCAGGGAATGATGACGCAGGCGCGGATTGCGGGCTCACCGCCGCGGGTGGACACGGGGGTGGACAAGGGGGCTGACACTGGGTCGGAGAACGGGGCGGATGTTTCCACCCCGGCCCTGTTGCCAGAAATGCAATATGATCAGGCGCTTGCGCATGAGCGGTCCATGCTGGCGGCGGCGGATGGCAGCCCCGGCATGGTCTGGTCGCTGTGGCAGACCGGAACCTGCATCGTCGTGCCGCGCAGCCATACGGTGCGTCCCGGCTTCGGGGAAGCCGTCGCCGCCTCCGCCGCGCGCGGCTTTCCCGTTCATGTGCGCGATACCGGCGGCGGGGCCGTGGTTCAGGGTGCTGGCGTGGTCAACCTGTCCATGGTGTTTTCGATCGGGCCGCAGGTGCGCGAACGCATCGGAACCAGCTATCGGGTGCTGTGCGAGCCGGTCATGGCCATGCTGCGCGCAAGGGGCATCGAGGGCGCGTTCCGCTCCATCCCCGGCACCATGTGCGACGGCATCTACAACATCGTCGTCGGCACCCGCAAGCTCGCCGGAACGGCGCAGCGCTGGCGCAATCTGGGGCGCGGGCGGCCGGGCGAACATGCGGTTCTCGCCCATATGGCGCTGTTTTCCGATCTCGATCATGTCACTGCCGCAGCCGCGATCAACGCGCTCTATGCCGATATCGGCATCGACAGCGGGATCGAGGCCCCGACCCACATCAACTGGGCCGAGATCGAAACCCGGCCCGGCAAGGCGGTGGCGGTTGCCCTGGCCGAAGAGCTCAACCGCGCCTGCCGGGCGATCGATCTGGAAGCGCTGCTTGACCGCCTCGCGAAAGCGCACGCCGCCGACTGAACGCACATTCCGGGACCGAACAACCTCCCGGCCGATGCTGGCGGGACAAGGACCTGTCGGTGGCCGCGCGGTTGCGATCATGATAGGGACGAACGCAGGAATCGTCGAAAGCCAGTTACTGATAAGAAAGACGTCAAAATGGGTGAAAGCGTGAATCTGAGCGTCGAGGCACTGAAAGGCCGGGTGGAGACTATTTTCCGCAAGGCCGGACTTTCGCAGGATCACGCTTCCACGCTTGCCGCGGTGATCGTTGCGGGCGAACGGGATGGCTGCAAGTCGCACGGCGTCTACCGCATCGAGGGCTGCCTGCGTACGGTGAAGGCCGGCAAGGTGGTGCCCGACGTCAAGCCCGTGCTGCGCGACGACGGATCGGCGGTGGTGCGCGTCGAGGCCGGCGGCGGCTATTCCTGCGCCGGCTTCGAACTGGGCGCGCCGGTCCTTGCCGAACGCGCTAAGAAGCTCGGCATCGCAGCGCTCGTCATCAACGATTGCACGCATTTCTCGGCCCTGTGGCCGGAGGTGGAAAGGCTCGCCGCGCTGGGTGTGGCGGCGATCGCCATGTGCCCGAGCTATGCCACGGTCGCGCCTTCAGGCGGCAAGGAGCCTCTGCTCGGCACCAACCCGTTCGCCTTCGGCTGGCCGCGCGTCGATCCGGCCCAGCCCTATGTGTTCGATTTTGCGACCAGTGTCGCGGCGCGCGGCGAGATCGAGCTTTACCGGCGTGAAGGCCGGCAACTGCCCGAAGGCTGGGCGGTCGACAGCGAGGGCAGGCCGACCACCGATCCGGAGGCTGCGCTGGCTGGCGCCATGCTGCCCTTCGGCGGCCACAAGGGCTCCGCCATCTCGACCATGATCGAATTGCTGGCCGGCACCATGATCGGCGATTTCACCAGCAGCGAGGCGCTTGATTTTCTCGGCACCACCACGCTTGCCCCGCGTCACGGCGAGCTGATCATCGCCATGAGCCCGCAGCGTTTTGCCGCCGGGCGTCCGGGCGATCCGTTCGCCCGCGCCGAGGTGTTGCTGGAGGCCATCGCCGGACAGGGCGCGCGCCTGCCTTCGCAGCGCCGCTTCGCGGCAAGGAAGCGCACCTTGTCGGAGGGCATCACCCTCACCGCCGCCGAGGCCGCGCAGCTCGACCGGCTGGAAGCGCTGGGGCTCGATGCCGTAGCCTGATGCCGATAAAAAAAAGCCCTCCACCGGAGGGCTTTTTGCTGGCCGTTTCCGTGACGCGGGATCAGGCGGCGTTGCGCGTCGCAACGCCGGACTGCTTCGACCAGCCCGCATACCAGTCATCGAACAGCTTCAGCTGCGTTTCCACGAAGCCGCGCTGGCTGGCGCTCAGCGTATCGCTCTCGTTGAAGTGGAGTTCGTATTCCGGGTTCCCCTTCAGCACCATCATGTGCTTGAAATAGAGCACCAGATCGGGGCCTTCGTCATAGGCGGAGAGCACGGCGAGCGCCTGCTCCAGCTCCTGCGCAAGCCGGCGCGCCCCGACATCGCCCTTCGCCGCCGCCTGACACAGCGACACCAGATGCAGCACCTCGCGTGGTAGCACACAGCCGATGCCGGTGATGGCGCCGGTGGCGCCGCAATTGACGAAGCCATGGAAGACGCAGGTGTCGACGCCCACCATCAGCGTCACCTCATCGCTGCCGCTGGTGATGTTTTCTGCGGCATAGGTCATGTCGGCGGCGCCGCCGAACTCCTTGAAGCCGACGAGGTTCGGATGCTCGGCCCTGAGCGCGAAGAACAGATCGGCGCGTGTGGCGAAGCCATAGTAGGGGCTGTTGTAGATCACGGCCGGCAGGTCGGGAGCTGCCGACAACACCGCCTTGAAGTGATTGCGCTGCGCGGCCGGAGAAGGCCCGCGTGACAACAGGCGCGGAATGACCATCAGGCCCCTGGCGCCCACCTTCTGCGCGTGGGCGGCATGGGCCGCGGCACTTGCCGTGTTGACCGCTCCCGTGCCGACGATGACCGGCACGCCGGCCTTCACCAGACGCTCCACGCCCTCCATGCGCTCGGCGTCGGTCAGCAGCGGCCAGTCGCCCATCGAGCCGCAATAGACCACGGCCGACATGCCGGTGGCGATCAGCTCCCTGCCCTTGCGCACCAGCGCATCGAAATCGGGTTTGCGGTCAGGGGTGCAGGGGGTCATCAGCGCCGGCATGCAGCCGGAAAAGATCTGCGCATTCATGAGGGCTCTCCCTTGTGCCGGATTGGATGAATGCCATAATACCATTTGTATTTTATTTGTCGACAAGAAATTGCGTGGCAGAGAAAGGCACTGGCGCAAGCTGTTGCGCTGAAGGCGGGCGGATGGGGATTGCGTGGCTACAGCGCGATGGGCCGGCGGCGGTCGCGGGCGATCATGTCCTGTATCTGGCGCACGATCTGGTCGGCATGGGCACTGGCCAGCCGGTCGGCTTCGGCCACGTCGCGCGCCCCGATGGCTGCGATCATGTCCTCGTGCTCATCCACATAGCGGCGGGGCAGATGGTCGTCGAAGGACGAATAATAGACGCGCAGAATGCGCCGTCCCTCATCCAGCAGGCGGCAGAACAGGCCGGTGTAATAGGGATTGCGCCCCGCCTCGGCGATCGCGGCATGGAATTCGCGGTTGGTGGCGATCATCGCCAGCGCATCGTGCGCCTCGACCGCGCGGGTGAACTCAGCCTGCCGCGCGCGGATGATCTCCAGATCGTCCTCGGTGCGGAATTCGGCGGCCAGCCGCGTGGTCACGCGGTACATCAGCGTCAGCGCGTCGAAGAAAGTATGGAGGTTGAGGAAGTCGATGCTGGAAACCACGGTCGAGCGGTTGGGCAGCGTCGTCACCAGCCCTTCGGCGGCCAGCCGCACCAGCGCCTCGCGGATCGGCGTGCGCGACATGGAAAGCCGCTCGGCAAGCTGCACCTCGTCGATGGGGCTGCCGGGCGCCAGCCTCAGGTCGAGGATGTCGTCGCGCAGGATTTCATAGACGCGCCGAACCCCCTCTCCGCGCTTGCGCTCTGCCTGTGATGTCTCCGTTTTTTCGCTCATGCCGCCACCTGTTGTCGACATGACGAATACTGGTTTCGCGCATCGCCTTCAACACAGGACCCGGCCGCCATGGCCGGCGGATACGGTATAAACTTGATTATTTTAATCATATTATGTAGTAAACCGGCTGATATTGCAGTCGGATTCCCCATTACGGGCGAGAGAATGCAAGAAATGGCGATTTATGGACAACCGCATCCCTGAGCAGGGAATGACCCTCAACGATCTCGTGCGCCTCGGCGCCGAGCTTGCGCTGGGCGTCGAGCCGGTCGATGTCGGCCCCCGGATCATGGAAACGCCGATATATACGGGAAGGCTGCTGGCGTTGGAGGTGCAGCCCGGCCTGATGCTGAGCGCCAGCGACGTGACCTATGCCAGCAACCAGAATTTTGCCGTCGAGATGGAGCCGGCGCTGGTCTGCGGCATCATGCTGAGCGGCGGGCCGGTGACGTCCATGGTGGAAGGCTACGGCCGCTTCGTGCGCTATCCGCAGCAGGTGTCTCTTATGGGCTTCAACGCCCCGCTTCGCTATTCGACTCCGCTCCGGCAGGGCGCGCATTTCACCTCCGCCGGCTTCGTGCTGCGGCCTTCCTTCTTCGAGCGGTTTGCCGATGGCGTTGCCGACGACGGGTTGATGGCGCTGCGGGAACTGACGGAAGGCGGCTTCCGCACGGGCGTCATCTCGCATTCGCCCCTGATCACCGAAATCGCCAGACTGTGCCTCGACCATCCTTATACGGGGCAGCTCGAAAGGCTGTTTCTGGAAAGCAGGGCGCTGGCCTTCGTGATCGAGGCGGCGCAGGCCCTGAAGGATGAGCGCCGGCTTGTCGCCATGCTCGGCCGCCGCGAATATGACCGGGTGATGCATGCGCGCGAAATCCTCGACGCCGATCTCGTCGCCACGCCCACCACCATGGAGCTGTCGCGCCGGGTCGGCATCAACGTCACCTCCCTGCAGGCCAACTTCAAGACGGTGTTCGGCAAGACCATTTTTGCCCATGTGCGCGAGCAGCGGCTGATGATGGCGAAGGTCCTGCTTCAGGAGCACCGGCTTTCGGTTTCGGAAGCGGGCCGGCGGGTCGGCTTTTCCCGGCCCTCGGCCTTCAGCGCCGCCTACAGGAAGCATTTCGGCCATCCGCCGCGCGCGGAATTTCAGCCGGCGCGCTCCATGCATGTGATCTGATCGCCACCCGATCTATTGGGTTTCGCGAATGTTTGCCTGCGTTTCGCGAAAGTTGAGTGCTGGTATCAGGAACAGGCCGGCCGGTATTCATAGCCCCTGTTCGCAAACTCCGGGGCATCTGCATGAACACCATCACGCGCACGCGTCTGATTTCCACCACCGCACTGGCTCTGCTGGGCGCCGGCTTGCCGGCGAAGACGGCTTTCGCGCAAACGGCCGATGCGCCTATTGTGCTTGCGCCGATCGTGGTCACAGGCACCAAGCGCCCGCAGGACGATGCGAAGCTTCCCGTCGCCACCACCATCCTCGACCAGAGCAACGTGCCGCCTGCGACGCTCGATCCGATCACGGAAATCGCCCGCCAGTCGCCAGGCACGAACTTCCTCGATTTCGGCCGCTTCGGCGAAAGCTACATGACCATGCGCGGTCTCAGCACGCTGGGCACGGCCATGAATTCGCTCGACAGCGTCATCGGCATCTCCGTCGACGGCGTGCCGACCACGCTGTCGGGCATCGGCGCGCCCATCCTCGACATGGAGCGGGTCGAGGTGCTGAAGGGTCCGCAGGGCACCACCTTCGGCCGCAACGCCTTTGCCGGCGCGATCAACATCGTCAGCAAGCCCGCCGACGGCACCCGCGAAACCATTCTCAGCAGTGAGCTGGGCTCAGACGGCCATGCCTTCCTCGAAGGCACCACCGGCGGCTGGCTGCTGGAAAACGTGCTGGCCGGGCGCGGCACGCTGCGCTTCCAGAATTACGACGGCGACGTGCCGAACCCCATCACCGGCCAGAAGGAGGGCGGCGCGCAGCTGGGCGCCGGCAAGGCCTCCGTGCGCTACACGCCGGACGATACCCTCACCATCGACCTCAGCGGCGGCTTCTCGAAGGAGACGCGGCACAATTCCGCCTTCGTGTGGCTGGAATCCCCCAATTTCCCGGAGAGCGGCGCGGATGTGCGCCCCGACAACCGCCAGCAGGTCGCCAATGGCTCCCTCAAGGTGGCGAAGGAATTCGAGCCGTTCACGCTCACCTCGACGACCAGCTATCAGGACGTGAAGATTCACAACAAGGGCGACTTCACCGACGCCTTCATCTTCAGCCGCATCACCGGCCTGCCGCCGGCCTATTTCAACGATCACAACGCCGAGAAGGTGGATCTGAACGACCGCGAGCGGGTCTTCAATCAGGAGGTGCGCCTCAACTCGAATGAGGGCTCGACGATCCAGTGGGTGGCCGGCGCCAGCTATTTCAGGTCGGATTACACCAGCTACCGCATTCAGAACGCCGGCATCTATGCGCCGACCATGAACGGCACTTTCGACAACCGCATCGAAAGCCAGACCGTGGCGGCCTTTGCCGATGCCAGCGCGCCGCTGGGACAGGGCTTCAATCTGTCCGGCGGGCTGCGCGTGGCCCATGACCGCCAGAAGCTGGACGCGCTCTATGTTTCCAACGGCTTTCCGGGCACGCTGCCGGCCTTCCAGCAGGACAACACTTTCAGCGACACCTATGTGACCGGGCGCATGGCGCTGTCCTATGAGTGGAACGACCGGGCCATGAGCTATGTCTCGCTGGCGCGCGGCTATTCCTCCGGCGGTTTCGAGAAGACCACCTCCTATGCTGGTTACGGACTGGTTACCGAGGCCTTCCTGCCGGCCACGTCATGGACCTATGAGATCGGCACCAAGGCCGAGATCAACGACAGGCTGCGTGTCAGCGGCGCCATCTTCTACAACGACGTCAAGGACGGGCAGGTCGTCGGATTTGATACGAACACCTCCCTGCCCTTCATGACCAACCAGAATTTTGAAAGCTATGGCATCGAGGCCAATGTCGACGCCACACTGGCCGAGGGGCTGGAACTGACGGTCGGCGGTGCGCTGATCGGCTCGCGTCTCGTCGATGTTTCGGCAACTTCGCTGGGCCTTGGCGCGCTGCCCGGCAACGAAGTGCCGCAGGTGCCGGGGTTCTCCGCCAATGTCGGGCTTTCCTATCGCTTCCTGGCGGATGCGGTGGGGCTGCCCGGCGAGATCACGCTCAGCGGCACCTACCAGTATGTCGGCACCCGTTATGCCGACATCCAGAATGCCGCGAAGATGGACGACTATCACATCCTCAATGCGGAGATCGGCTGGGAGAAGGACAATTTCCGCGTCTACGCCTTCGGCCGCAATCTGCTCGACGAGCGCCCGCTGTCCTACGCCTTCACCTATCCGGCGCTCATGCCCGGCGGAGCGAGCGGAACCACCGCCTATTTCGGCCGCGGCCGGGTGGTCGGCATCGGCACCTCCGTGCGCTGGTGACGGCGCGCGATCCGCACACGGGGCAAGTGACATGATGTCTTCCTGCAACCCGGTCGCCCTGTTGCGGGGCGGCCGATGAGCGCGCGTTTCCAGCGGACCATGATGAAGGCCCTCGGGGCCACCGATCACATCATGACGGTGCTGTCGGTGACGGACCTGACGCCGGGCTACCGGCGCATACGCTTTTCGGCCCCCACCATGATCGACGGCCGCGAAACCCCCACCGCCTCCTTCGTGCGGCTGTGGGCGCCGGACCCGGACGATCCCGACAAGGTCCATCAGCGCGGCTACACGCTGGTGGAGCCGGATGCTGAAAAGGGCGAGGTGAGCTTCGACTTCGTGCTGCACCAGCCGATGGGGCCGGCCTCGGCCTGGGCCGCCGCCGCGCAGCCCGGCGACACCATCGCGGCCTCCTACTACATGTTCCACAAGTTCGAGCCGCCGGAAAACCCGGAGGGCTATCTGCTGATGGGCGATCCTGCCGCCCTTCCGGCCATCAACGCCATCCTCGAGGTGCTGCCGCCGGAGGCCGACATCGTGGTCATCCTTCAGGCGCATCTGCCCGAGGATCGCGATATTCCGGTGACGCCGCATCCGGGCGCCGAGGTGATCTGGACCGGGCCAGGCACCAATGCGCTGGCCGAAGCGGTTCCGGTGCGCGACTGGTCGAACTGGTATGCGTGGGTGGCCGCCGAAAACGCCGCGATCAAAGTGCTGCGCGCCACGCTCAACCAGACCCACGGCTTTCCGCTGACCGACATCAAGCATGCCGCCTACTGGATCAGGGGCAAGGCCATGCGGCTGCGCAAGGAAAGCGGCGCGGCCGAGGCCGAGCCAGCCCCCCTCCCGCCGCCACCCGCTGAGACGGTGGCCGCGCGCGAAGCCGCGCCGGCAAAGCCCCGCTGGCGCTCGCAGCGCGGACAGGAGCTTCTCGATTCCCTGCGCTGGAAGCTGCGCGCCGCCGGCCTGTTGCAGGCCATCATCTCGCTGATGCAGCTTGCGCCGCTGGTGCTGCTGGCCGAGCTTGGCCGCCGTCTCCTTGGCGGAGAGAAAAGCTGGGATGCGCTTTCGCCACTGATCATCTGGGCTGTCGTCCTCTATGGCGCGGCGGCGACGCTTTCGGCGGTGCTGATGCTGTGGCTTCACATGGTCGATGCCGGCTTCGGCCATACGCTCAGGCAATCCATCATCGCCAAGCTGGCGCGGCTGCCGCTCGGCTGGTTCACCGACCGTAACGCCGCAAGCGTGCAGCAGGCCGTGCAGGAGGACGCCGGGCGGCTGCATTACATGGTCACGCATGCCGTGCCCGACATCGTCGCCGGCATCGTCACGCCGGTGGCGGCCATCGCCTATCTGTTCACGGTCGATGCAGCGCTGGCCGGGCTGCTGTTCGTGCCGCTGCTCGCCTTCGTCTTCCTGTTCGCCAACATGATGCGCGGCGTGGCCGACAAGCTGGTGCAATATGCAAACTGGACCAAGCGCGCCAATGCCGCCGCCGGCGCCTTCATCGACGCGCTGCCGGTGGTGCGCGTGTTCGGCGGCGATGGGCGCTCGGTGCGCTCGGTGCTTGAGGGACAGGCCAGTTTCATCAATGGCTGGCAGCGGCCAATGGCGGGGCGCAAGGTGGCGGCCCAGCTTTCCATCCAGCCGCCGTCCTTCCTGCTGCTGATCGTGGCTGTCGGCAGCTGGCGCATCATCTCCGGGCGCATGGAGGCGGCAGACCTCCTGCCGTTCCTGTTCCTCGGCACAGCCTTCGGCGCGCAGATCACTTCCGTCCTCTACGGCTTCGTGCCCATGCGCGAGGCAAGGCAGGCCGCGCGGCGCATCGGCGACCTGCTGGAGGAAACCGAGCTCGACCGCAGCCGTTCCACCGGCGTCATCCCGCCGGGGCCGCTCGGGCTGCGCTTTGCGGATGTCAGCTTCGGCTACCGGCCGCGCAAGCCGGTGCTGAAATCCATCGATCTCGTTCTGGCGCCTGGCACGCTGACCGCGCTCGTCGGCCCGAGCGGCGCCGGCAAGTCGACGCTGGCCGGCCTGCCGGGGCGCTTCCACGATGTAACCGAAGGCAGCATCCGGCTGCTTGCAAGCAATGGAGAGATCGACATCCGCGACGTGACGCCGGAGGCGCTGCAGCGCAGCGTCGGCTTCGTCTTTCAGGATGTGCGGCTGATCGGGGGCTCGCTGAAGGACAACATCGCCCTTGCCCGCCCCGGTGCCTCCATGGCCGAGATCGAGGCTGCGGCGCGCGCGGCACAGATCCACGAGCGGATCGTGGCCGCCCCGCGCGGCTATGACAGCATCGTCGGGGATGAGGTGCGCCTCTCCGGCGGCGAGGCGCAGCGCCTGTCGATCGCGCGCGCCCTGCTTGCCGATCCGCCCATCCTCGTGCTCGACGAGGCAACCGCCTTCGCCGATCCCGAGTCCGAGCATCTGGTGCAGAAGGCGCTCGGCGCGCTCATCGGCCGGCGCACCGTTCTGGTGGTGGCGCATCGCCTGCACACCATCGTCCATGCCGACTGCATCGCCGTGATGCAGGACGGGCGCATCGTCCAGCGCGGCCGCCATGAAGAGTTGCTCGCCCGCCCCGGCCTCTATCGCGACCTGTGGCAGGCCGGCGAAAAGCGGCCACCCGAAACGAAGGCGCCCGAGCCTGAAACAATGGCGGCAGAAGGCAAGGCATCATGATCGTCGCCTCCCTGTTTCCACCGCAGGCACGTGCCCGCCTTCCGCTGTTCACGCTTTTCGGCCTGACGGCGGCGGCACTCAGGGCGCTGTCGGCGCTGCTGCTCGTGCCGCTGCTGGGCAGCCTGTTTTCGCCCGAACCGCGCGCGGCTCTGCCGTGGCTCGCCGCGCTGGCCGCCTGCGTGGTGGCCGGCTGGATGCTGGAACGGCGCATGGTGGTGCGCGCCTTCGATCTCGGCCTTGCCATGATGATGTCGATGAACACGCGCCTCGTCGACCATCTGCTTGCCGTGCCGATCGGCTGGTTCGGCACCGGGGAGCAGGAAAAGGCAAAGCGGGCGCTGGCGGGTGCGGTTCCGGAACTGTTCGCCAGCACCGTCAATCTGGGCACGCAGGCGCTGATCTCGATCGCGCTGCCGCCGGCCATCGCGCTCGGCCTGCTGTTCGTGGCGTGGCCGCTGGGTGTCGCGGCGCTCATCGCCGTGCCGCTCCTGTTTGGCGCGCTGCTCGCCGGCGGCGGCTTCATCCGCCGCGCGGAAGCCGACTTCTCCGCCGCTTCCGGCAAGGCCGCGGCCTGCACCGACGAGTTTGCCCGCAACCAGCTCGTGCTGCGCGCGGCCGGGCGCACCGGCACCGCCGGCACGCCTCTGGGCGAAGCCATCGAGGCCCAGAAGGCCAAGAGCCTGCGCCTGATCTGGTTCACCGTGCCCGGCACGCTGCTGTTTTCGCTGGCCATGCAGGCCACGCTGGTGGCCATGATCGCCATTCTGGCGCTGATGTATGCGCAAGGGGCCATGGATGCCGCCCGCACCGTGGCGCTGATCGTGGTGGTGCTGCGCTTTCTGGAGCCGCTGAACACGCTGTCGGATCTGTTCGTGGCGCTGGAATCGACCCACGCGGCGGCGCAGCGCACGCTGGCCGTGCTCGACGTTCCGGCCCTGCCGTCGCCGGCGCGCGATGCGGTGCCGCAGGCGCCCGCAATTGCGTTCCGCAACGTGCATTTCCACGCCAACGGCAATCATATTCTCGACGGCATCAGCTTCGATGTGCCGGAAGGCAGCACCACGGCGCTGGTCGGGCCGTCGGGATCGGGCAAGAGCACCATCCTGTCGATGATCGCGCGCATGCATGACGTGAGCGAGGGCGAGGTGCGGGTCGGCGGACATGACGTGCGCGCCTATGCGCCGGAGACCCTGATGGACCAGCTGTCCATCGTGTTCCAGAACGTGCAGCTGTTCGAGGGCGGCATTGCCGAGAACATCCGCCTTGCGCGCCCGGATGCCACCGATGCCGGGTTCATGGAAGCCGCGAAAGCCGCCTGTGTCGATGAGATTGTCGAGCGGCTGGGGAGCTGGGATGCGCCGGTCGGCGAAGGCGGCGGCAATCTGTCGGGCGGCGAGCGCCAGCGTGTCAGCATCGCCCGCGCGCTTCTGAAGAATGCGCCGATCCTGCTTCTGGACGAAGCCACCAGCGGTCTCGACACCATGAACGAGGTGGCGGTAGCCGCGGCGCTCAGCCGTTTCGGCCATCGCACCGTGCTGGTCGTCGCGCACCGGCTGGAAACCATCGCCCGCGCCGACCATGTGGTCTTCGTCGAAGGCGGCCGCATCGTCGAGGCGGGCGAGCGCGAGGCGCTGATCGCTGCCGGCGGGCGCTTCGCCGCCTACTGGAGCCATCGCCGCAGCGCCCGCGACTGGACCCTCGATCATCAGGATAAACCCCGATCCTGATGGTCAGCTGTGCCGCAGCCCCGCTTCCGGGGCTGCGGCATTTCCGTGCGTCAGCGCACCACCAGAACAGGCAGCGTGGTGTGTGCCAGAACCTCGGAGGTCTGGCTGCCCAGAATGAGCCGCGCGGCTCCGCGCCGGCCATGCGAGGACATGACGATCAGGTCGCAGCTTTTCAGTTTCGCCGTGCGCACGATGGCCTCGGCGGGATGGTCGTCGATCTCGTGCAGCAGATCCACCTCGACGCCATGTTCTGCGGCGCGCTCCTCGATCGAGCGGAAGCGGTTCTTCATCTCCTCGTCGATCTGCTGGTCGTAGCGGCCGATCGGATCGGCGATGCCGCCGATGGCGGCGGCGCGTGCGGCTGCGGTGTCCAGAGGCTGCGACACGCTCAGCACCGTCACTTTCGCTCCCAGCGGGCCGGCAAGGGCAAGGCCCTGCTCGATGCCCCTCGCAGCCAGTTCGGACCCGTCGGTCGCAATAAGGATATGCCTGTACATCTTCACCCTCGCTTTTGTTGCGTGATCTGCGGCCGTCATATGATCAGGGTTTCTCGACCCGCGCCACCTGATAAGTCTGCATGGTTCCGTCCTGCATGATCGAGACATATTCCCCGGTGACGAAGCTTTCCTCGCCGAGGCGGAAGCCGATCTCGTTGTCGGCGTCGCCTTCCTCATAGTCGAAATACCATTGCCCGCCCGGCTTGCGCCGCAGGCGGCCGATGCGCTCGTCGCCATCATCGGAAAAGCGCCGGACACGGCAGAAGGCCTGATGGGTCTTCCATGTGGCGGCGTCGAGGCGTCCGGCCTCGTCCAGCGGTACGAGAAGATCGTAGCCCTCTTCGCGGTCGCCCTGCGGGTGGCCTGCGGTCCGCGCGAAAAGAAGTCTCACGTGGCGGAAGTTCGGTGTCAGGTCCTTCAGTGCCGTCATGCTCTGGTCTCCTTTTCTTCCACAATGCCGGGGATTGAGCACCTTGCCTTGATACGGATCAAGAAAACAGAGAAGGACTATTGTCGCGGATGACAATAACGTCTTTGCGCCACAGTTGCTGTTACAGGATATGTGCTATAGGCGAATCGCCGGAGCGGCCTTTCCATGCTGCGGCTGAATCAGGTCCCGTCAAATCAGGCCGGCTCCGCCCGCCATAAAGAACGAATCCCGATATCGTGACGACCATCCTCTCCTACCAACGCTACACCGTGTTCGTGAGCGTCGCGCTCATCACATTCGCATCGCTCGCCGGGGCCGCGCTCTACAGCAAGTGGCTTCTGGTGCCCGCCGTCATCGCCGGCGCGCTGTTCCTGCTCGGCGTGCATGACGTGCGCCAGCGCCGCCATTCCATCCTGCGCAACTATCCGGTGGTCGGGCATCTGCGCTTCCTGCTGGAAAGCTTCCGGCCGGAAATCCGCCAGTACATCATCGAAGGCGACCATGACGAGGTGCCGTTCAGCCGGCAGGATCGCGGGCTCGTCTACCAGCGCGCCAAGGGCGTTGAGGACAAGCGCCCCTTCGGCACCATCGAGAACGTCTATGGGTCCGGCTATGCGTGGCTGACCCATTCGGCCACGCCCGTCACCATCGCCGATACGGATTTCCGCGTGCGCATCGGCGGCTCGGCCTGCCGGCAGCCCTACAGCGCCAGCCTCTACAACATCTCGGCCATGAGCTTCGGCTCGCTGTCGGCCAACGCCATCCTTGCCCTCAACACCGGGGCCCGCAAGGGCGGCTTCGCCCACGACACCGGGGAAGGCAGCATCAGCCGCTATCACCGTCAGGGCGGCGGCGACCTCATCTGCCAGATCGCTTCCGGCTATTTCGGTTGCCGCAACGACGACGGCAGCTTCTCGCCCGAGAAATTCAGGGTGCTGGCCGCCGATCCGCAGATCAAAATGATCGAGATCAAGCTGAGCCAGGGCGCCAAGCCCGGCCATGGCGGCATGCTGCCGGCCTCCAAGATCTCGCCGGAAATCGCCGAGGCGCGTGGCATTCCCATGGGCGTGGACTGCGTTTCCCCGGCCGCCCACAGCACCTTCTCCACGCCCATCGGCCTGATGCAGTTCATCGATCAGCTCCGCACCCTTTCCGACGGCAAGCCGGTCGGCTTCAAGCTGTGCATCGGCCACCGGCGCGAATTCATGAGCATGGTCAAGGCCATGCTGGATACCGGCATCATGCCCGACTTCATCGTCGTCGACGGCGCGGAAGGCGGCACGGGCGCTGCCCCGGTGGAGTTCGCCAACCGCGTCGGCATGCCGATGCTGGAGGCGCTGACCTTCGTGCACAATACGCTGAGGGGCGCCGGCATCCGCGACGAGATCAGGATCGGTGCGGCCGGCAAGATCATCACCGCCTTCGACATCGCGCGCACGCTGGCGCTGGGGGCCGACTGGTGCAATGCCGCGCGCGGCTTCATGTTCGCCATCGGCTGCATTCAGGCGCAGGCCTGCCACACCAATTGCTGCCCGGTCGGCATCGCCACCCAGGACAAGGGACGCCAGCGGGCCATCGACGTGGGCGACAAGAGCGAGCGCGTGGCCCGTTTCCACCGCAACACCATGAAGGCGCTGGGCGAGATCGCCGGTGCCGCCGGCCTCACCAATCCGAGCGACTTCATGCCCTACCACTTCATGTTCCGGCAGAAGGACAACGAGTTCCTCGACGGCAACGAGGCCTACCCCTATCTGCCGGAAGGCTTTCTGGTGGCGGGCAAGGAAATTCCCGAGCTTTCCGAATGGTACAGCCGCTGGGACCGCGCCAACGCGCAATCCTTCGCGCCGCCGGAAATCCCGCACGGGCCGTTCCAGAGACGCCGGGCAGCCTGATCCCTCTCCGCGAAACGAAAAGACCCCGCCGGCCGGCGGGGTCTTTCTTTCGTGTGCCCGATGCACCGGGCCGGCAGCCCGGTCGCGTTCAAGAATCCCGGCTGCCGGCGGCGGAAACCTGCTTCGCCGAAAGGAACATCAGCGTCGAGGCAACCGTGCGGCGGTCCCAGCCGGCCTGTTCGGCCCGGTCGAGAAGGTCTTCCAGCAGTGGCAGGAATACCTTCCGGCATTCCGTTTCATGCGCCAGAAACGCACCGGCCGGCTGCGTTGGCGGGGGAACGTGGTCTGAAAGCTGCATTGTCGTCACATCGTCCTGCGACCCGTCGTTGACGGCCCGCCCCCTTTTTCAGGGGAAGCGGGCCTTTCACGACCGGATCAGAAGTCCATGCCTCCGGCGGGCATTGCCGGGGCGGCTTCCTTCTTCGGCTTCTCGGCGATCATGGCCTCGGTGGTGACCAGCAGGCCGGCGACCGAAGCCGCATCCTGAAGCGCCGTGCGCACCACCTTGGCCGGGTCGATCACGCCCTGCGCGAACAGGTCGCCATAGTCACCGGTCTGGGCGTTCCAGCCATAGGAGAACTCCGGCTTCTCGCGCAGCTTGCCGACGATGATGGACCCTTCCGCACCGGCATTCTCAGCGATCTGGCGCACCGGCGCCTCGATGGCCCGGCGCACGATCTCCACGCCGTGCTTCTGGTCCTCGTTGTCGATCTTCACGCCGTCCAGCGCCTTCGCGGCGCGCAGCAGGGCAACGCCGCCGCCGGGCAGGATGCCCTCCTCGACGGCCGCGCGCGTGGCGTGCAGCGCATCGTCGACGCGGTCCTTCTTTTCCTTCACCTCCACTTCCGTGGAGCCGCCGACGCGGATGACGGCAACGCCGCCGGCGAGCTTCGCCAGCCGCTCCTGAAGCTTCTCGCGGTCGTAGTCGGAGGTCGTTTCCTCAATCTGGGCCTTGATCTGCTTCACCCGGCCTTCGATCTCCTCCTTCCTGCCGGACCCGTCGATGATGGTGGTGTTTTCCTTCTCGATGACGATCTTCTTCGCGCGGCCGAGCATCTCCAGAGTGACGTTTTCCAGCTTGATGCCGAGATCCTCGCTGATCGCGGTGCCGCCGGTGAGGATGGCGATGTCTTCCAGCATGGCCTTGCGGCGATCGCCGAAGCCCGGCGCCTTGACGGCGGCGATCTTCAGGCCACCGCGCAGCTTGTTGACGACCAGCGTGGCCAGTGCCTCGCCCTCCACATCCTCGGCGATGATGAGCAGCGGCTTGCCTGATTTGACCACCGCTTCGAGCACGGGCAGCAGGGCCTGAAGGTTGGACAGCTTCTTCTCATGGATGAGCACATAGGGCTCTTCCAGTTCCACCCGCATCTTCTCCTGATTGGTGATGAAGTATGGCGACAGATAACCGCGGTCGAACTGCATGCCTTCCACGACTTCCAGCCCGGTCTCGGCGGTCTTGGCTTCCTCGACGGTGATGACGCCCTCGTTGCCGACCTTCTGCATGGCCTCGGCCAGGAAGCGGCCGATTTCGGTGTCGCCATTGGCCGAGATGGTGCCGACCTGCGCGATCTCGTCGTTCTTCGTGATCTTGCGGGCATTGGCCTTCAGTTCGGCGACCACCGCATCCACGGCCCTGTCAATGCCGCGCTTCAGGTCCATCGGGTTCATGCCGGAGGCGACGGCCTTCGCGCCTTCCCTGACGATGGCCTGCGCCAGAACGGTGGCGGTGGTGGTGCCGTCGCCGGCGAGATCGTTGGTCTTGGAGGCGACCTCGCGCACCATCTGTGCGCCCATGTTCTCGAACTTGTCCTCAAGCTCGATTTCCTTGGCGACGGAAACGCCGTCCTTGGTGATGCGCGGCGCGCCGAACGACTTGTCGATCACCACATTGCGGCCCTTGGGACCGAGGGTGACCTTCACCGCATTGGCGAGAATGTCGACGCCGCGCAGCATCTTCTCGCGGGCTTCGGTGCTGAATCTGACTTCCTTGGCAGCCATTGGATCACTCCTTCATTAGGCAGCTTACTTTGACTGGTTGATGGGGACTGGTTGATGGGACTGGCTGATGCCGGAAGAAGCCGTCAGGCGGCCTTCTTCACGGCGGCGGTCTCCTCGATCACGCCCATCACGTCGCTTTCCTTCATGATCAGCAGGTCCTCGCCCTTGAGCCTGATCTCGGTGCCGGACCATTTGCCGAACAGGATGCGGTTGCCAACCTTGACGTCGAGTTCGACCAGCCTGCCGTTTTCGTCACGGGCGCCGGGACCGACGGCGATGACCTCGCCTTCCTGCGGCTTTTCCTTCGCGGTGTCGGGGATGATGATGCCGCCGGCCGTCTTTTCGTCGGCCTCGATGCGGCGCACCAGAATGCGGTCATGCAGGGGACGGAACGTCATGTCTTTGTTCTCCTCTCACGGACAAACGGACTGCACCGTTCCACCCGGATCGTGCGAAGCGGAACGGCACGCGCGACCCTTTCCGGCGTCGCGCGGCTATCGATCTGGTTTCTCGGATTTCGGGTTTCAAGAGGTGTCGGCAAAAATTTTGGCACTCGCAGCACATGATTGCTAGTGCTATGAAATCACGATGTTTTTTACACCGGCAAAGCTTTTCGATCTTGAATTTGAACGATGATCGGCCACACTGTGAAGGCGTGGGTGGAATGGTGCCGGCGGCAGCGCGCAAGGGAGGTTACGAAACAGGCCCGCCTTCATCCCAGCGTCACCCGCATCCGACCGTCGCCTTGCGACCGGGGCAGGCGCGGTCCGGACACGCACTCCCAGACAGGCATCCCCGGACATGCGCAAGGATGTACCAATGGCAACCACGGCACGCAGCGATTTCCAGCTCCAGATGATGGGCTACGGCCTGACCACGGCCGAAATCCATTACCATCTGCCCGATCACCCTTCCCTGCTCCAGCTCTATATCTGGCAGGAATATGACCTGGCCCCGCATTTCCCCGAGCTGAAGAGCTTCCTCGATTACTGGGCGCGGGAACTGGATGGCCCGCTGCATTCGGTGCGGGTTGCCCATCGCCACCTGATCACGCCCGCCGAGTGGCGCGCGGTGGACAGGGAGATCTCCATTCACTGAGGGCCGACCCCGAAGCGCGATCACCGAGGGCTCTCCCCTGATGCGGCGCGAACCTGCCGCGACCGGCACGCCGGATCGCCGACATGAGCAGCCCATATCGTCCACATTGCCCGCTGGCCGGTCCAGCGGGCAATATGCTTAGGTCCACGCCATCTCCTTCCCGTTGACGCCGCATATGTAAGAGATAATTCTAATCATGCGGAGATCCGCAGGATTTCATCCCTGTATGAGGGTCCGGGCTTGCAGGAGAATGCCGCCAATTCCGGACGCTGCCGGACTTCGTGATCCATTGGGCATCGTGCTACCGGGCATCGATCCACTTCCTCAACGCGTTCTGGCGGAGCAGAAAATGAACATTATTTCCCTTTCCCGGCGCACCCTTTTCAAGGGTTCGGCACTTCTGCTGGCCTCCACCGCCCTGCCCCGGTTCACCTTCGCCCAGAGTGGCAGCCGCCTCGTCGTCGCCGCCGATTCCGAGCCGCGCAACCTCAACCCGGCCATCGTCGCCTCGAACGGCGTGTTCTTCATTTCCTCCAAGGTCATCGAGCCGCTGGCCGAAGCCTCGTTCGATGGAGGGGGCGATGGCGAGGGCGGGCTCGCACCGCGCCTCGCCACTTCGTGGGAAGGCTCGGACGACGGGCTTTCGGCCACGTTCAAACTGCGCGAGGGCGTGAAGTGGCATGACGGCCAGCCCTTCACCTCGGCCGACGTCGCCTTTTCCGCGCTTCAGGTGTGGAAGCCGCTGCAAAACCTCGGCCGGCTGGTGTTCGCCAATCTCGAAGCCGTCGACACGCCGGACGACCACACCGCCGTGTTCCGCTTTGCGAAGCCGACTCCGTTCCAGCTCATCCGCAACGCGCTGCCGGTGGTGTCGAGCGTGGTGGCGAAGCACATCTTCGAGGGCGAGGCCGACATTGCCGCCAGCGAGGCCAACAACAAGCTCGTCGGCACCGGCCCGTTCCGCTTCGCCGAGCACCGTCCGGGCGAATATTACCGGCTGGAGCGCAACCCCGACTACTGGGGCGAAGGCGAGCCGAAGCTGGACGAGATCATCTTCCGGGTGCTGCCCGACCGCGCGGCGGCGGCCGGCGCGCTGGAAGCTGGCGAAATCCAGCTTGCCGCCTTCAGCCAGGTGCCGCTGACCGACCTCGACCGCATCTCGAAAGTGCCGGGCATCGAGGTCTATTCCAAGGGGTATGAGGCGCTGACCTACCAGCTTGGCGTGGAGATCAATCACCGCCGCGCGGAACTGGCCAACGTCAGGGTGCGGCAGGCCATCGCGCACGCCATCGATCGCGATTTCGTGGTGCGCACCATCTTCCTCGGCTATGCGGAGACGGCCACCGGCATCGTGCCGAAGAACGCGCCCGAATTCTACAATGGCGACGTGCCGCTCCATCCGTTCGACGTGGACAAGGCCAACGCCCTGCTCGACGAGGCCGGCTATCCGCGCAAGGACGGCGGCGCCCGCTTCGCGCTGCGCCTGCTGCCCGCGCCCTACTTCACCGAGACGCGCCAGTTCGGCGACTATCTGCGGCAGGCGCTGGCCGCTGTGGGCATCGACGCCACGGTGGTCAACAACGATGCCGCCGCGCACCAGAAGGCGGTCTACACCGACCACGATTTCGACCTCGCCGTCGCGCCCACCGTGTTCCGCGGCGATCCGGCCATATCCACCACCATTCTGGTGCGCTCCGGCACACCGGCCGGCGTGCCCTTCTCCAATCAGGGCGGCTACGAGAACAAGGAGATCGACGCGCTGATCGACAAGGCCGGCGAGACGGTCGACACCGCCGCGCGCACCGCGCTTTACAAGCAGCTTCAGGTGCTGGTGGCTGAAGACCTGCCGATCATCAACGTTGCCGACTGGGGCTTCATCACCGTGGCAAGCTCACAGGTGAAGAACGTGTCCAACAATCCGCGCTGGGCGGTTTCCAGCTGGGCCGACACCGAACTGGACGCGTGACAGGTCACGGCCTGCCCCGCCGGACCATTTTGGGCGGGGCATGGAATTTCGATGGTCGCGCATGAAGCACCCCTGCCCTTACCCCTCCACAACGGGCCGACCTCTCGCAATTCCCTCTCTCGCGGGAAGGGATCAGTGGCGGAGGGATGCTGCGGGCCGCTGCCGCCGAAACCCGAACCGATCCGGGGCAGCCGGCGTTCTGACGAACGCAGCGCCGGTGCTCCAGCTTGTTTTCCGTGGTGGCATTCGTGCCACGTCAGGCGATTCCGTCTGCCTGCGAAATGCTCTAGAGTCTGACGCATGAACCGTGCGCTTCGCCTTCTCCGGCGCAGGCTGATCAGCAGCATTCCGGTGCTGCTGATCGTCATCGTCGGGGCCTTCTTCCTGCTGGAGCTTGCGCCCGGCGATGCTGCGGACGCTTATCTTCTGTCCATCGGCGGCGGCGATCCGGCGCTGGTGCAGGCGCTGCGCCAGAGCTATGGCCTCGAAGGCTCCACCCTGTCGCGGCTGTGGCTCTATCTCACTTCGCTCGCCCGGTTCGATCTCGGCTGGTCCGTCACCTTCAACCGGCCGATCGCGGGGCTGATCGCGGAGCGGTTGCCCAACACGCTGTGGCTGATGGTCGGCGCGGTCGGGCTTTCCTTCACCGCCGGCTCGCTGCTCGGCATCGTTGCCGGCTCGAAACCGGGAAGCTGGCGCGACCGGCTGCTCTCCACCGGCTCGCTGGCGCTTTATGCGGTGCCGAGCTTCTGGCTCGGCCTCGTGCTGATCGTGCTGTTTTCCGTGCAACTGCGCTGGTTCCCGACCTCAGGCATCGAGACCATCGCGTCGGGCAAGCAAGGACTGGCGCGGGCGCGCGACATCGCATGGCATCTGGCCCTGCCGGTGGCAGCGCTCGGCCTGATCTATCTCGCCCTGTTTTTGCGCATGATGCGCGCCGGCATGGCAGAGGCCTGGCGGCAGGATTATGCGCTGGCAGCCCGGGCGCGGGGCATCGGCCCGGCCCGCATCGCCGTGTTCCACATTGCCCGCAACGCGCTGTTGCCGCTCGTCACCATGCTGGGCCTGCACGCCGCCTCGATGCTGGGCGGCTCCGTCGTCATCGAAAGCGTCTTCGCCATTCCCGGCTTCGGGCGGCTGGCGCAGGAGGCCGTGGCCGGGCGCGACGCGCCGCTGCTCACCGGCATCATCCTCGTCAGCGCCGTGCTGGTCATTCTGGTGAACCTCGCCGTCGACATGGCCTATGCCTTTCTCGACCCGCGCGTCGGCGCGAACGAGGTGGTGGCATGAGCGCCATAAAACGCCTCTTGCGGTCTCCCGCCGGCGTGGCCGGTCTGGTGCTGCTGGCCCTGCTGGTGCTGGCCGCACTCAGCGCGCCGCTTCTTTTCCCCGGCGATCCGCTGGCGATTGCCGGCCCGCCGCTGACGCCGCCCTTCACCGATCCGGCCTTTCCGCTCGGCACTGACCGGCTCGGCCGCAACGTGCTGGCCGGGCTGTTCCATGGCGCGCAGGCTTCGCTGGCCGTTGGGCTGGCGGCTGCCGCCGTCTCCATCATTTTCGGCGCGCTGGTCGGCACGATAGCGGGTTTTGCCGGCGGGCTGGTGGACGAGGCGCTGATGCGCGTCGTGGACGCTTTCCAGACCGTGCCGGGCTTTCTTCTGGCGCTGGCCTTCGTCAGCGTTTCGGGCGCGTCCCTGCCCGTGGTCATCCTCGCCGTCGCGCTCGGCGCATGGACCGGTCCCGCCCGGCTGGCGCGCGCCGAGGTGCTGTCGATCCGCGAGCGCGACTATGTGGCGGCGGCCCGCGTCATCGGCATGCATCCGGCCGAAATCGCGCTGCGCGAAGTGCTGCCCAACGCTTTGCCGCCGGTGCTGGCGCTGGCGGCGGTGATCGTCGGCAACGCGGTGCTGATCGAATCCGCGCTCTCCTTCCTCGGCCTCGGCGATCCCAACATCGTCACCTGGGGCTCGATGATCGCGGAGGGGCGCAACGTGCTGCGCTCCGCGCCCTTCCTGTCCATCGTGCCGGGCGTCGGCCTCGTCGTCACCGTGCTCGGCGTCTATCTGCTGGCTGAAGGGCTTTCCGATGCGCTGGCGAGCAGAAAGGCGCGGCCATGATGAGCGATGTGCTGGCCAGCCTGCGCGGGCTCACCGTGACCTATGGCAGCGGGGAAAGCGCGCATGTCGCACTTCACGGCCTCGACCTCGACATTCTCAAAGGCGAGCGGCTGGCCGTCATCGGCGAAAGCGGCTCGGGCAAGTCGACGCTGGCGCTGGCGCTGGGCGGCCTGCTGCCGCCGGAAGCGCGCATTGCGGGCCACATCGGCTGGCCGGGCTTCGCCGCGCAGCCGCGCGCCGGCCGCGACATCGGCTTCGTGTTTCAGGATGCGGGCGCCAGCCTCAACCCGGTCATCCCGGTCGGCCGTCAGATCGCCGAAGTCGCACGCCTGCATCTCGGTCTCACGCGCCATGCGGCGCGGGAGCGCGCCCGCGCCTTGCTGGAGAGGGTGCGCATTCCCGACCCCGACCGCGCGCTTGGCGCCTATCCGCACCAGCTTTCCGGTGGCCAGCGCCAGCGCGTGGCGATCGCGGCGGCCATCGCGGGCGAGCCGTCGCTGCTGATCGCCGACGAGGCGACCAGCGCGCTCGACACCATCGTGCAGGCCGAAATCGTGGCGCTGCTCGACGAGCTGGTTCGTGCCGAAGGCATGACGCTGATCTTCATCACCCACGACATCGCGCTCGCCTCCGGTTTCGCCGATCGCATCGCCGTGCTGCACGATGCGCGTCTGGTGGAAGCCGGCCCCGCCCCCACCCTGCTCGGCGCACCGAAAGAGGCCTACACGGCAAAGCTGCTCGCCAGCCATATCGGGCTCGACACGCCGCCGCTGATCACGGAGAAGCAGCCATGAGAGCGCCGCTGCTTGCCGTTCACAACCTCACCAAGACCTACCGCTCGGGCGGGCGCGAGGTGAAGGGGCTCGACAATGTGTCGATGTCGGTGGCGGCCGGCGAAACCATCGGACTGGTAGGGCCGTCCGGCAGCGGCAAGTCCACGCTGGCGCGGGTGGTGATGCGGCTGATCGAGCCGGATTCCGGCACCATCGCCTTCGGCGACGAAAACCTCGGCGCGCTGAGCGGCAAGGCGCTGCGCTCCATGCGCAAGCGCATCCAGATGGTGTTTCAGGATCCCTCCGCCGCCTTCAACCCGCGCGCCACCGTGGCCGACGTGCTGGCCGATCCGCTGCGCATTCACGGGCTGGCCTCGCGCGCTGAGCGCCCGCGCCGGATCGCGGAACTGCTGGACAGCGTGGGCCTGCCGGCAAATCTCGCGGCGCGGCCCGTCCATGCCGTTTCCGGCGGCCAGCGCCAGCGCGTCGCCATTGCCCGCGCGCTGGCGACCGAGCCGGAGCTGATCGTGCTCGACGAGGCGGTGTCGGCGCTCGACGTCACCGTGCGCGGCCAGATCCTCGACCTGCTGGTTGCCCTGCAGCGAGAGCGCGGCCTCGCCTATCTGTTCGTCTCGCACGATCTGGCCGTGGTGCGCGCCGTCTCGCACCGCATCGCCATCATGGATCGCGGCCGCATCGTGGAAGCCGGCCCCGCCGCCACGGTCGTCGCCGATCCCCAATCGGAAACCGGCCGCGCGCTGGTCGCGGCCATCCCCCGCCTTCACATCCCCCGGCTTCACACCTTACAACCCCACACCTCCCAACCTCATGGGGAAGCATCCCAAAATGCCTGACTTCGACCGCCATTCGCTGCTCGACCTGCCGCCCTATCCGGCCGCGGGATATGCAAGGCTTGCCGACCGCATCGCGGCGCTGATCGGCACCGGCAACGACGTGGTGTTCGTGCAGGCGGAAGCTGTGGTGGCGCTGGAGGCGGCGGCGACCAGCCTCGGCCGGCCGGGCCTGCGCGCGCTCAACATCGTCACCAGCCCCTATGGCGAGCTGTTCGGCGGTTGGCTGAAGCGTGCCGGCGCAGAGGTCATCGAACTGAGGGCCGAACCCGGCCTGCCCGTCACCGTCGAAGCGGTGGCGCAGGCGCTGGCCGGCGCGGACGGCATCGATCTGGTGGCGCTGGTGCATGCGGAATCGGCGTCCGGCATCCTCAATCCGCTCCCCGAAATCGCGGAGCTGGCGCGCGAAAAGGGCGCGCTGCTGCTCGTCGATGCGGTGGCATCCGCGGGCGGGCACGAACTGGATGTGGACGCGCTGGGCATCGACATCGCCGTCATCGGCCCGCAAAAGGGGCTGGGCGGGCCGGCCGGCATTTCAGCGCTCTCCGTCAGCCCGCGCGCATGGCAGGCCATCGACCGGACGGACACGCCGCGGCACTCGGTGCTGTCGCTCGTGGATATAAAACGCAACTGGCTGGATGCGGGGCGCGGCGTGCTTTCCGGCATGCCGTCTGCGCTGGAGTTCCACGCACTGGAAGCTGCGCTGGACCGGGTGGAGGCGGAAGGCATCGCCGCCGCCATCGCCCGCCATCTGCGCGCCCAGCGCGCCGCCCGTGCCGGGCTGCAAGCGCTTGGCGCGCGCCTGTGGGTGAGCGATGAAAACGAGGCCTCGCGGCTCGTCACCACCATTCTGCTTCCGGAAGGGCTGGATGCGCACCGGCTGGCGCAGCATGGGGCGGCGGTTGCGGTGGGCTTGTCCGCCGGGGTCGGCGTGGTTGCTTCGAGGCTCTTGCGCCTTGATCATACCGGCCCGCGCGCCAGCCGGGACACGGTTCTGGCCGGCATCCGCGCCGTTGCCCGCGTCCTGCGCGAGGCGGGCGTGGCTGTCAGCGAAACGGCGGCCGAAGCCGCCGTCGATGCTCTCTGGACCAGTTGAAGCTACCCGTTCAGAACTTGTAGCTCAGGCCGAAGCGCAGGTCGTGCGAGCTGTCGATCGTGACCTTGCGGTCGAGCCCGGCAGCGGAGAAGTCGGCGCTGCCATAGTCGGAGTAGCGGTATTCGGCCCTGACGATCGCCTTGTCGGTCACGGCATGCTCGATGCCGGTGCCGATGGTGAAACCGGTATGGGTCTTGGAACCGCTGACCGGATCGCGCGGCGTGGCCAACCAGCCATTGGTGAAGGAGGCTTCGTGCTCGTATCCGGCTACAGCGACGCCCGCCGCGACGTAAGGCAGATAGCGGCCATAGGCATAGCCGATGCGGCCCCTGAGCGCTCCCGACCAGCTCTGCTTCGACTTCAGCGTCGCGTTCAGGTAGTCCGATGCGTTGGCGCGGTAGACGCTGAACGTGTCAGGCCCGCCGGAGCTGTCGGCAATGTTGAGGTCGGCGTCGACGCCAGCCACGAAGCCGTTGCCGAAGTCGTGATTGTAGCCGGCATAGACGCCGCCGAGGAAGCCTTCGAGGCGCTGCCTGTAGGAGCTGGTGTAGGATACGCCCGAGGCATCCAGCGCATAGTCGTTGCCGTTGCGCGACCAGTCGTGCCCGGCGCTGACGCCCGCATAGAAGCCGCTCCAGTCATAGGAAGCCGGCGCGACCATGCCGCCCTTCTGGGCCGCGATCGCCGCCATGATGCCTGCATCCGGGTCGGCGGGCTTCGAGGACATGCCCGGAACGCCGATCTTGGTGCTGAAGCCGGCGATGAAGGTGCGGCCCTTGCCGGCAAGCTGCACGCCGTCGCCGCTCAGGGGAACGGCATAGACCTTGTTGGCCACGTTCTCGACGGAGAAGAACAGCCGGCTCGCCTCGTTGAAGTCGTAGGAGCCGTAGATGTCGAAGAGCGTGTAGGAAGGAACGTCGGTGAGGGTCGCTTCCGGAGTGGTGAAGCTGATGGTCGCGTAGGTGCCCTTGCCGACAAAGCGGGCCTTGCCGCCGAGGGCCAGCTTCTCGTCGAAGAAGCGCATGCCCACATCGACCATGCCGTAGTATTTCGGCAGGATGTCGATGTCGGCATTGCCGCCGCTGCCGACCATGCCGCCGGCGGGGGTCTTGGTCGTGGCGTTGGTGTAGGAGAAGTTGGCGTAGGCGAAGCCGGCATCGTATCCGCCCTCGATCTCGACGCCGCGCATGCGGGTGGTGCCCGGCACGTTGATCCACATCGCCGTGTCGTACCAGCATTCGGCGGCACCCGCGCAGCGCTCCATGCTGATGGTGCCGTTGGTGATGTAGTTCTTGATGCGGTTGTCGAAGTAGCCGACCTTCAGGCGCGCGGTGTCCTTTTCGAAGAACAGGTCGTTCTTGGCGATGTTGAAGCCCAGATCCCAGCCCTTGCTGGTTTCGGGCTCGAGATCCATGTTGTTGTAGATGCCGCTGCCGAGCTGGGCGCCGATGCCGACCAGACCCCAGAACGACTCCTGCGCGGTAGGCGGACGATAGGTGTGCGAATAGGTGGTGTAGAGCTGGAGCCAGTTGGTGGGGTTGGCCGCCAGCGTGAACTTCGGATTGACCTTGCCGCCATCGCGCGAAACATGCTCGGCCGGGCAGTTTTCCGGACCCACGGGACATTCGGCGGTGCCGCCGGCACCCGTGCCCTGCGTTCTTGCCTGCCGGGTGCCGGACAGGTGCCAGTGGTCGTAGCGCAGTCCGGTGATGAAATCGAACATGCCGTAGGAGAGCGTTGCGTCGGTGAAGGCGCTGGCCTTGGCGAGCTTGCCGGGCTGGTTCACGCCGCGCCGTTCCGAAACGCGGTAGTCGTCCATGTGGTAGGACACGCCATAGTCGAGCTTCAGGCCGAAGCCCTTGGTCAGGTCGAAGGTGCTGGTGTTGGTGATGTCGCCGCCGAAGGAGATGGCATCGGTTTCACGACCCGCATAGCTGCCGCCGCCGGCGCCGGGGTCGTAGAGCATGTTGGCCTTGTTGTAGTAGAGGTTGATCTTGGTGTCGAAGAGATTGCTGTCCGGCGTGAAGGCGTAGTTCAGCGAATAGGTGTTGTTCTTCACGCCCCACATATAGCCGGAATTGCGGAAGTCATTGTCGTAATAGACCCAGCCCAGCTTCAGCGCATGGGTGTCGTTCGGCTTGATCTCGATCTTGCCCAGCCCGCCGAGCGGCCGGTTGCGCTCGTAGAAGGTGGTGCCGTCGCCGTTGCGGTAGTCCTTGCTCTGGCTGTCGGCCCAGGCGCCCATGACGCTCATCTCGCCCTCGCCGCCATTGATGGCGGTGCGCATGCCGGCAGCGGTCATGCCGCTCCAGTCATAGCCGTTCGAGCCGACTTTCCATTTGGTCATCACGCCGGCGTTGGAGCCGGGAAGCAGGATGTCGTCGATGCCGATGGAGCGGAAATTGGCCGCGCCCGACAGCGTGCCCGAACCGGCCGCGCCGGAAACCGCACCGCGCGTGATGTCGACGCCGGCGATGAAGTCGGGCTGCAGATAGAGATAGGTGCCGCCATAGGCGCCGTGGCCGGCGCCGTTGCGGAAGGTCTGCGGCACGCCGTCGATCATGGAATTGACGCGGCCGTAGCCGCTCATGCCGCGGATGTTGACGGAAAGTCCGGGCTGGTTGCCACCGGGGCGCGAGAAGGTGCCGGGGGTGTTGCGCAGCGCCTGATTGACGTCGCCGCCATAGCGCCCCTGCAGATTGGCGGCCGTGGTGGTGCTGACCGCTGCAGGCGTGCGGAACGGCGCATCGCCCACGCCCTGCGCGGTCACGTCGATGGTGTCGAGCACCACCGAGCCCGCTGCATCGGCCGTGCCTTCGGCGGCGGGAACGGTCGAGATCGCGACCGTGTTGGCGGCGGTGAAGGAATAGCTCAGCCCCGTGCCGGACAGAAGCCGCGACAGCGCGCCTTCGCGCGTGGCGGTTCCGCTGAAGCCGGCGGTCGTCTTGCCGGCGGCCGTGGAGGCCAGGAACGTGACCTGAAGCCCAGCCTGCCTGCCATAGGCGGTTATGGCCTGGCTGAGCGGGCCGGCCGGAATGTTGAAGCTGATCTGCGCAGACTGCGCCGTTGCCGGCCCCGTGGTGGCGGGCAGAAGAACGGCGAAGGCCGTGGTGCCGAGCAAGGCGGCGGCAAAGGCCTTGCGGCCAACCCTGAACACAGCCCGATTGCTGAACGCGTAACCCATTGCAGACGACTCCGATCGATCGAGAAAGATTTGGACTCGCCTGCCTGTTTGCTGGGTAACACGGTCTCCTGAGGCTGTTACAATCGGGGGCCGGAAATATTCGGGCCTGCCTGCAATTTTTTTTCCGGCACGCGCCGGATCGGCCCGAACAGGAAAAATGCGCGTCAGATCGGGGAAATCACCGTCAGCCCCGAAGAGAGGCGGCGCACGCGGGCGCCGGTCGGCTGCACCACGGCCTCCAGCGCGGCAAGCGGATCGCGCAGGTCGTAGAGACCGCTGACCCGCTGTGCGCCGATGGACGGGTGGGCGCTGACGACGGTGCCGGGTATCCAGCGGCTGATGCGGGCGACAAGGGCGGTCACCGTTTCCCGGTCGGCGACGATCGTGCTGTCGCGCCAGCCCGCCACCTCTCCCGGCTCGCGCCTGCCTCGGGTCACCGTCGCGCTGGCGGGATCGTAGGACAGCCACTCCCCCAAGGTCAGCATCTCGTGGAGCGCCGGCGCGGTGCCGGGGGCAGCCGCTTCCACGGCCCCTTCCGCAACGGCCATGCTGACAATGTCGGCATCGCTGGAAAGCTCGAAGGCCGTGCCGAGCGCCCTTGCCTCGACGCCATCGGCCGAAGCGACGAACGGCCGGGCGCGGTCGCGCGCCACGTCGAAGAAGCACATGCCCATCAGCAGTTCGACCCGGCGCTCGGTGCGCGTCAGGGTCATGGCGAGCGCGGATTGGGGGCCGAGCGTCGCCATGCTGCCGTCGGGCAGCTCGATGCGGCGGATCTCGCCCGTGCCGGTCACATGGTCGGCCTGCGCGCGCACCAGCGCGCCGGGTATCGTCAGCGCGCCGAGGCCGGCCACGCCCGCCACGCCCAGTGCGCCGCCGATGAGGTTGCGCCGCGTGACGTTGCGCTGGCTGCGGCGCTGTTCTTCCAGAAGCTGGCCGGACGCACCATGGATGCCGCTGACACGGCTCCAGATGTCTTCGTGCCGTTCGCTGCGGGCGCGCCAGCTGCGCGCCATCTCCACCGGCACGGGATTGGCGGGGTCGTTCTGCATGCGGATGACGATATCGATGGCTTCCGAGACGAGCCGATCAAATTCGTCTGAGTTCTCGCCCATGGAAAACCTTCAAGGCCGGTCGGTTGCCCGCGACATGCGGACGCCTTCCTCATGATACAAAGCAGAGTGGAAAATATTCACCCCCATCACGCAAGAATCGGGGCGGAAGAATTACAGATCCGCCCTCAATTCCCTGCGACGCCTATTCCACCCGAAGCAGAAGATGCCGATAGGCGCGATGGACGAGTTCCCATGCGCGCGTGTTTGAAAGCCCCAGCCGCTCCGCCACTTCCGCAATGGTCATGCCATCGATGCGATGAAGAATGAAGGCCTCGCGCGTCTTGTCCGGCAATTCTTCGAGCGCATCGGCGATCTGCCGCAGCATCTGGCGCGAATAGACGACCATTTCCGCCGAGGGCGCGGGGTCGGCCACGCGGATCATGGCATCCTCGTCGACATAGACGGTGGGGTCTATGGCCTGCCTGCGGTGATAGTTGATGCTGAGGTTGCGGGAGACTTCGAACAGATAGGCGCGCGGATTGTGGTTCTGCGTCGCCTCGCCCGGCGGACTGGCCATGACGCGCAGGAACGTATCCTGCGTCAGGTCGGCGGCCACGTCCTCAGCCAGCCCGCGGCGGCGCAGCGCGCGGGCTATTTCCTTCGCATGTCTGCGGAACAGTTCCTGAAAATCCCAGGCCAACGCCCCGAACCTTTTTGTTTGTGCAAAACCGTTGCGCCTTAGCGGAAAGGTAAAAATCACGCAATGGCAACAGCTTAGAGCGAGATGAGCGGGTCTCGTGAAGTGGCGGCCCGCTGCTTCTGAAACTTAACTAAAATTATCATGTTAATATGGGGTTTGACCAGTTCCGCAGCCGGCACGGAATAAAAAAAGCCGGTATAACCAGCTTCTCTGGATCATCTTTTGTCCAAAACTGGATCAATGGGGGTGGCTGGCTCGCGGGTCAGGCGCTGGCTGGCCCCTTTGGCTGGCCCTTTTGGCCGGCTTTGGGGGAAACAGGTATTCTGAAAATCAGTCGTCGTGGTGACCGCCGCTTTCTTCCTCGCTCCTGCCTCTGCGCCAGTAGGAAACGACGAGGTGGTCGGCCCGGGCGAGCCTGACCTCCTTGCGCAGATAGGTGCGGATGGCGCGGAAGGCATCGAACTCGCAGGCGGCCCACGCATAGACTTCGCGGCCATCCCTGGGGAAGGACACGCCCTTCACCGCATCGGCAAGCTGCGTGGTGGTTCCGGCCTCCGCGCCGTTGCGGTGCAGCCAGCGGATTTCAAAGCCTTGCGGGGCGGCAAGCGCCTGCTCCTCGCCGGCATCGGCCACCTCGACGATGACATGGCCGCGTGCCTGCGGCGGCAGGGCTTCCAGCATGCGCCCGATTGCCGGCAGTCCGGTTTCGTCGCCGGCGAACAGATACCAGTCCGCCTCTTTCAGGCCGCCGCCGCCGGGGCCGATAATGCCCATGGGCTGGCCGATGGCGGCATGGCGCGCCCAGTCCGCCCCCGGCGCGGTTCCCGGTCCGCCCTCCGTGTGGGCATCGCCGTGGAGCACGAAGTCGAGATCCATGGTTCCCGCCGCCACATCCACGTTGCGCACCGTGTAGACCCGCAGGCGGGGCCGGTGCTCGCCATCCGGCCAGCGCACGATGCCGTTGGGGTCGAGCGTCGGCCATTGCGGCGTGGGCGCCTCGGGGTGCTGGACGAGGATGCGCAGGTGCAGCGCCTCAAGCGTATCGAAGCGGGAGAGATCGTCGCCGCGCAAGGTGATGCGGCGCATATGCGGGGTGACGTCGCGGACGGACGCCACCTCCATGACGCTGAAATTGGGCGGCACGGTCAGGTCGCTGCCATCGCCCGTCCAGGCGATGCGGAAAGCCTCGTCGCCCACGAACTGCATGACCTGCTCGGCAATGGTCATCTTGACCAGATAAAGCATGTCGAGGCTGGAGGCTTCGGCGCGGACCAGCAGGCGGTCGGTTTCGCTCTCGAAGCTGCTGGTCCACAATTCGGTCGAGGCATCGAGCGCATTGTCCCAGCGGGAAAGCTCCGCGCCATAGAGCTTCAGATGGTCGCCGATCCTGCTGATGAAGGCCGGCGAATTGCCAAGTTCGATCCGGGCTTCGGTGAAATATCCGGTCATGTGAACTCTCCTTGTGTCTGCGTGCGTGAAACCGCAGGTAAGTCCCACGGTTCCTTCCGCATCGACCGCACTGTGCGGCTCAGGCCATCGCGCCCGCGGTGCCGGCCGTCTGGAGGCGCTGGCGGGCCTTGTCGAGCGCATCTGCCTCGCTTGTCGCCAGCACCATGGGATAGGGCGAGGCCTTGGCGCGGCCGGGCAGCGCCAGCTCCATGGCCTGCCGTTCCGCTTCGTCCTCGAAGATGAAAACGGTTGCCGCGACCAGTCGGCCGAGCTCGGCCTTGCGCGCCTTCATCCACAGCACCATCGGCTTGCCGGCGCCCGGCTGCGGCCGGTCGCCCTCGCGCACGATGACGACCATCGCGCGGCCACGCGCCAGCAGCGCATCATATTCCGCGACCCAGTCGCGGCCATCCTGCTCGGTTTCGAGGGCGCCGACGCCCAGATGGATGTCGGGTTCCAGTTCGCGGAAGAATTTCATGTCGCTACTCCTCGATAATGATCAGGCTTCATCCATGGCGGCAGCGGCGGGCGCCGCGCGGCGGCCACGAACGGCAATCGCCAGCGCAAGGGCTGCGATCAGGCCGCATATGCCGGCGATGGCGGTGGCGAACGAAAAGCCCTGGGCGAAGGCCGATGTCAGCAGCTCCCGGAAGGCGTCGGGCGCCATGTCGAGCCCGGCCGGCATGGCGTGGCGGCGCACGGCGCTGCCGGCAAGGGCTGCGGCGTCCGCCACGCCCGAGCCGGCCAGCGTGTCGCTCATGGAGGCGATGGCGCGGGCGCCCATCACCGTGCCCAGAAGGGCGATGCCGATGGTCATGCCGCCCTGACGCAGCGCATTCATGGTGGCCGAGGCCGTGCCGGTGCGCTCGCGTGGTGCCGCCTCCATGGCCGCCGCCCCGGTCGAGGGCACCGCCAGACCCATGCCGATGCCCAGAAGGGCAAAGAGCGGGGCGATCGCCAGATAGGAGGTGTGCGAGGTGAACAGCACCATGGCCAGCATGGATCCTCCCAGCAGCACATAGCCGAGGATCATCAGCCGCCGCAGGCCGTGCGCACGCGCCAGCCGGCCGAACAGCGAGGCGAACAAAGCCATGGCCGCAAACACCGGCGCCATGCGCCAGCCGGCCTGCGTGGCCGACCAGCCCTGCGCCTTCTGCAGGAACAGCGAAAACAGGAACAGGCTGCTGTAGCCGGCAAATCCCAGAATGAAGGAGGCGAAATTCACCGAGGCGAAGGCGCGGTCGCGGAACAGGTCGACCGGCAGAACGGGCCTGGCAGTGCGCATCTCGGCCAGAATGAACAGCACGAGCGCAACGACGGCGACGGCAAGTGCTGCCATCACCACCGGCGCGCCCCAGCCGGCGTTCCCGGCGCTGATCAGCGCATAGGTGAGCGCGCCCAGAAACACCACGCTCAGCAGCTGTCCGGCCGGATCGAGCGCCGCGTGATCGGGATCGGCGCTTTCCCTGATGCCGGCCATGCCCAGCACAAGCGCTGCCGCGCCGACCGGCAGGTTGATGAGGAAGATGCTCTGCCAGCCGATATTGTCGACCAGCAGCCCGCCCAGCATCGGGCCGACGATCAGGGAAATGCCGCTGAACGACGACCAGCCGCCGATAACATGGGCGCGCTCGCCCGGATCGGGGAAAGCCTGGGTAAGGATGGAAAGCGCACCGGGAATGACCAGCGCGCCCGCAATGCCCTGCAGCGCGCAGCCGGCGATCAGCACGGCGAGCGAGGGTGCGGCCGCGCAGATCGCCGAGCCGGTCACGAACAGCGCCACGCCACCGAGCCATGCGCGCTTGCGGCCATAGCGGTCGCCGATCGGACCCGCCGAAAGCATGAAGGCCGACAGGCACAGCGCGTAGGAGCCCACCACCCATTGCAGGCCGGCTAGATCGGTGGACAGCCCTGCCTGTATGGCGGGCAGCGCCACGGTCACGATGCTGATGGCGAGCGTGGCCATGAAAGTGCCGAGATAGACGGCGGCGACCGCCATTCCTTTGCGGGATCCGGGGCTTTTTGGCGAGTTGGGCATGCGTGTGAAACCGTAATGTTGAGTTTATTGCTCATCATTTATATTATCGACCGACCGTCGGTCAATAGCTTGATTGTTTGCCAAACCCGTCCAATATGCAATAGAGCATCGATGGAGAGGCTGGCGGGCCGCCTCTGTGAGGAAGCATGTGAAAACAACCAGATAGGATGCTTTCACCGCATGGCCGGGACGAAAATCGTCAGGCCTGATGAAGGAAACGCAATGGAGTGGCTGGAATGAGCGCAGCGACAAGCCCTCGCCAGGAGCCGTCATCTGAACCGGAATTGGAATCGGATTTGAAACCGGAAATGCCGCGCGCGCGCCGCCAGCGCCGGGTTCTGCCGGCGGAAGTGCGCACCGGGCACCTGATCGCGGCGGCGGCCGAGCTGTTCCTTTCAAAGGGTCTGGATGCCACCACCGTCGATGACATCGTGGCGAGGGCCGGTGTCGCGAAGGGCACCTTCTATCACTATTTCACGACCAAGGCGGATGTGCTGCTGGCGCTGCGGGCGCGTTTTTCGCAGGACTTCAATTCACGCGCGCAGGCCGCCATCGATGCCTGTGCGCCGGATGACCATCATGCCCGCTTCAGGGCATGGCTGCGCGGTGCGGTCAGCGCCTATGTCGCCAATTTCCGCCTGCATGACGTGGTGTTCCACGACTTCACCCATGACCGCCGCCGCTCGCAGGAAAAGGATATGGTGATCGACCAGCTGGCTGCCCTGCTGGACGCGGGGCAGAAGGCCGGGGCATGGAACCTGCCCGACACCCGCGCGGCCGCCTTCATCCTGTTCGACGGCATGCACGGCGTCGTCGATGACGCCATCGCCTCCGCCCGGCTGGACCCCGAGCCGCTGTGCGAAATTCTGGAAGATATGCTGGGGCGGATGCTGATCCGCTAGATCATTTCATCGTTTCACGGCATCGATGAAACGATCTGTCCGTTTGTTCTACCGCATTGATGCGACGCCAAATCTATCCATTTGGCTTCAAGATGCTCTGAAGGTAGCTGTTGCCCGAACCGCAGGCGCTTTCGCAGTCGGGCGGGCTCACCTGACGGCGCACAGATGCGGTAATCACAAAGGCTCCGGAGGCGTCCGGGTCTTTGCCGCTGTGTGATGACCGGCGCAAGGGTCGCTGCCCGGTCCGATCACGATTGCCGCGCCGCGATTGCCCCGTCTCTATCAGGAGGAACGTTACCGCGCAGCCGCCTGCGCGGCATGCAGCGTGCGGTAGCGTCCGTCCGGTCGTTCCAGCAGCTCGGCATGGCTGCCTTCCTCCACGATGCGGCCGTGCTCCACCACCAGAATGCGGTCGGCATTGGCGATGGTCGCCAGCCGGTGCGCGATCACCAGCGTGGTGCGGCCCTCCGACAGATCCGCCAGTGATTGCTGGATGGCCCGTTCCGTCTCGGTGTCGAGCGCCGAGGTGGCCTCGTCGAGGATCAGGATCGGCGGGTTCTTCAGGAAGATGCGGGCAATGGCCAGCCGCTGCTTCTGTCCGCCCGACAGTTTCACGCCGCGTTCGCCGATCACGGTGTCGAGGCCGGCCGGCAGCGCGGCGATGACCTGGTCGAGCCTTGCGCGGCGCGCGGCATCAGTGATCTCGGCCTCGCTGGCGTCCAGCCTGCCATAGGCGATGTTCTCGCGGATGGTGCCGGCGAACAGGAACACGTCCTGCTGCACGATGCCGATATGCGAGCGCAGCGACTTCAGCGTCATGTCGCGAATGTCTATGCCGTCGATGAGGATCGATCCGGCCTCCACCTCGTAGAAGCGCGGCAGCAGCGAGCAGATCGTGGTCTTGCCGGCACCCGACGAGCCGACGAAGGCGACCGTGTCGCCCGCCCTGACCTTCAGGTTGAGGTTCTCGAACACCGGCCGGTCCGAACCGTAGCCGAAGCGCACATCGCGATATTCGATGTCGCCTTTCAGCCCCCGAGCCTCGATGGCGCCCGGCCGGTCGGCGATGTCGGGCCTTGTGTCGAGGAAACGCAGGTAATGCTGGAAGCCGGCAATGCCCTTCGGATACATCTCGATGATGGTGTTGATCATCTGCAGCGGCTGGAAGAACACGTTGACCAGCAGCAGGAAGCCGACGAAGCCACCGGGCGTCAGCTCGCCATGCACCACGAACCAGGAGCCGGCCAGCATCACCACCACCTGCACGAACCGCATGGACAGGTAGGAGAGCGACATGGACGCCGCCATCACCTTGTAGGCTTCCAGCTTGGTGGCGAGATAGTTGCGGTTGTTCTCGGCGAACAGCCTGCGCTCGTGGTCCTCGTTGGCGAAGGCCTGCACCACGCGGATGCCGCCGACATTTTCCTCGATGCGGGCGTTGAACTCGGCCACGCGCCCATAGATGGCGCGCCAGGTGCGGGTCATGCGCCCGCCGTAATACATGGTGATGAAGGCCGACAGCGGCAGGATGATGGCCGTGATCAGCGCCAGCGGCACATGCACCCACAGCATCAGCAGGAAGGCGCCGATCAGCGTCATCACGGCGATGAACACGTCCTCGGGGCCGTGATGGGCCACCTCGCCGATCTCCTCCAGATCCTTGGTCAGCCGCGCTACCAGATGGCCGGTCTTGATGTTGTCGAAGAAGCCGAAGGAGAGCTTCTGGAGATGGTCGAAGGCCTTGCGGCGCATCTCGGTCTCGATGCGGATGCCGAGCATATGGCCCCAGTAGGTGACGATCACGTGCAGGCCGGCGCTCGCCGCATAGACGACCAGCAGGCCGAGCGCTGCAAGCGCGATCACGCCGAGATTGCCGGTCGGCAGCAGCCGGTCGATGAACACCGTCACCGCCATGGGGAAGGCCAGTTCCAGCAGGCCCGCCACCACCGCGCTGCCGAAATCGAGCGCGAACAGCTTGCGGTGCGGCCGGTAATAGGTGGCGAACCGCTTCATCACGTCGCGTTTCCGGAGCGGCTGGTCAGCAGTCCGCAATGCAGTATCGGTCATCGCCGCTTCCATTCCCGCGCTGGGGTTGATTGATCCGGGTGTCGCCGGGTCCGCAGCCTGCCTCGGCGTGGCGCGGAATGGCGATGCCTGTCGGTTTTCATGGGTACGCCGCGGGCCGGACTGCATGCGTCTTTCGCGATGCGCCGGCGCGGCCTCCCGCAATTCGCCCCTTTCGAGTCGGAGCCGCGGCACTATCGTCCGCCGGCGCGCCTTCTTCAAGCGGCTTTCCGCGCCCAGTTCGCGCAAACCGATGAGGCCAGCACCATTGCACTGAAAAAATTCGCAAAATGCCCCTTGAACCTCTAGCCGCTAGAGAAACTACAGTGGCCGGACTGGAAGAAGGAATTGCATCATGACCCGGTCAGGACCATCAGGCGGCGGCAATGCGGAAGCGCTCGTCTTCCGCGTCGAAGGCATGGATTGCGCCAGTTGCGCGGGCACCATCACCACCGCGCTCGGCCATCTGCCGGGCGTCTCCGATGTCAATGTCTCGGTGACGCGGGAACGGCTGGCGCTGTCGCTGGATGTGGCGCAGACCCCGGTGGGCTCCATCGAAAAGGCCGTGCGCAGCCTCGGTTTCGAGCCGACCCTGTTGGATGGCAAGGCCGGTTCCCCGCTGCCGTCGGCCGGAAACCATGAGCATGAGCACGGGCACGCTCACACCCATGCACACGACCACGCCCATGGCGCGGCCTGCGATCATGACCATGGCCATGACCACGCCGATGACCACGCGACTGCTGCCCCTGCCTCCCCTGCCGCTTCGGCTCCCCCTTCCGCCCGCAGCGAAAAGCGGTGGTGGCAAAGCGTGAAGTCGCGCCATGCGGCGCTCGGCGTGGTGCTGGTGGCGCTGGCCTTCGCGGTCGAGTTCATCTGGCCGGCAAGCAGCCGCTATGTGTTTTCCATGGCGACGCTGGTGCTGGTGGCGCCGATCGCCAAACGTGCCTTCGCGGCTGCCCGCATGGGCGCGCCCTTTACCATCCAGATGCTGATGAGCATCGCCTCCATCGGCGCGCTGATCATCGGCGCGGTCGAGGAAGCGGCGGTCGTGGTGCTCTTGTTCCTCATCGGCGAGGTGCTGGAAGGCTTGGCGGCGGCAAGGGCGCGCTCGGGCATCAAGGCGCTGGGCTCGCTCATTCCGCGCACCGCCATGGTGGCGGAAGGCAACAGCCTGCGCGAGGTCGCCACCGATGCGCTGGCCATCGGCCAGACCGTGGTGTGCCGCCCCGGCGACCGCATCCCGGCCGACGGCGTGGTGATCGCCGGCGTCTCGAGCGTCGACGAATCGCCGATGACCGGCGAGAGCATTCCCGTCGCCAAGCAGGAGGGCAGCAACGTCTTTGCCGGCTCCATCAACCATGACGCCTCGCTGCGCATCCGCGTCGAGCGCGCCCCGTCCGACAACACCATCGCCCGCATCATCGCGCTGGTGGAGGACGCGCAGGAAGCAAAAGCCCCGACCGAGCGCTTCATCGACCGGTTCTCGCGCGTCTACATGCCGGCCATCGTGGCGCTGTCGGCGCTGGTGGCCATCGTGCCGCCGCTGGCCGGCTTCGGCACATGGGACGAGTGGATCTATCGGGGCCTTGCCCTGCTGCTGATCGGCTGCCCCTGCGCGCTGGTCATCTCGGTGCCGGCTGCCATCGCCTCCGGCCTGTCCACCGGGGCAAGGCAGGGCATGCTGATCAAGGGCGGCGCCGTCATCGAGACGCTCGCCCAGACGAAGACCATCGCCTTCGACAAGACCGGCACGCTGACGCTCGGCAAGCCGAGGGTGACGGACGTGGTCGCCACCGATGGCGACGCCGCGCGGCTGATCGCCGTTGCGGCGGCGATAGAGCGCGAATCGAGCCATCCGCTGGCCACGGCAATCGTCGATCATGCGGCGGAGCTCGCAGCCCCCTTCATCGCCGGCGAGGACATCCGCGCCATAGCCGGCCGCGGCATGGAAGGCCGCGCCGGCGGAAAGGCCATCTTCATCGGCGCGCCGCGCTTTGCCGGCGAGGCGGGCAGCGTGTCGAAGGAACTGGCAGAGGCCGCCGCCGCGCTGGAAAGCGACGGCAAGACCGTGGCGGTGATCGTAGCCGACGGCGTGGCCGCCGGCCTCATCGCCATGCGCGACGAGCCGCGCCCGGATGCCGCCGCGGGCATCGCCGAACTGTCGCGCCTCGGCATCGACAGCGTGATGTTGACAGGTGACAACGCCCGCACCGGCAACGCCATCGGCAAAAAGCTCGGCATGCAGGTGCGGGCCGAATTGCTGCCGCAGAACAAGGTGGAGGAAATCCGCAAGCTCGCCGCCAATGGCAAGGTCGTCATGGTCGGCGACGGCATCAACGACGCCCCGGCCCTTGCCGCTGCCAGTGCCGGCGTCGCCATCGGCTCCGGCACGGACGTGGCCATGGAAACGGCGGACGCCGCGCTGATGGGCAGCCGCATCGGAGACGTCGCCGGCATGATCCGCCTGTCGCGCGCCACCATGCGCAATATTCACCAGAACGTCGCCATCGCGCTTGGGCTGAAGGCGGTGTTCCTCATCACCACCGTCACTGGCCTGTCGGGCCTGTGGATCGCGGTGCTGGCCGACACCGGCGCCACCGTTCTGGTGACGATGAACGCCATGCGCCTGCTGGCCTTCAGGCCGTCGAAACCGGCCCGCTGACTGCGGCGCTTCAAACGGAAAAGGCGGCTCCGTCGAAAAACGGAGCCGCCTTTTTCATGGGTGATCCCGGAGGCGGGACCGGAGGCTGAAAATCAGCCGAATACGCTGCGCACCTGCGAGTGGACGCGATTGAAGGCCGCCTCGGCACCGGCGATGACGCGGGCTTCTTCTTCCGAAGAGAGGTCGACGGCGTCGAGCGCTGCCGTGAAGGTGCGCCAGTGCAGGCCCCGGCCTTCCGGCGCGCCGGCCAGATGGCGGGCGCCGAACTCTTCCGAGAGGCCGAGCTTCAGCGCGTCCTTGAGCAGGAAGGCAGCGCCCAGATTGGAGCCTTCGGCGACATAGAGCCAACCCATGGCGGTCGCCACATCGGCCTTCTCGCCGGCTTTGAACGCCGGTTCGCTCTCATAGGCGGGAATGTCGAAGCCGAGGTCGGTCAGGTCCTGCTCGATCTGCTTCAGGCGGCGGCGGCCCTGAAGGTCGGGCAGCAGGCCGTCGAGCGCCGCATCGTCGTAAAGCGCATCGATCTCGCGGTGGAAGGCATGCTGGACCTTCACGAACAGCGCATAGCGCTCGCGGCTGGCGAAGGGCTCGCCCGCCATGATCGATTTGTCGAGGCGCTCATGGGTGTCGCCCGTGGCCGCTTTCAGCCGCTTGGAGCGGGAAAGCTCGGTGGGTCGGTCCAGAACGGCGGCTTCGGTCATGATCAAAATCCCTCGATTGCTGGTGGCTCGCGCCCGCTGCCGGGCACGCGTCGGAGTTTTACCGTCAGGCTGGAGCTCCTTGAGCGGCCGGGCGCGGCATCAATAAGACATTCATGTAGTCATGGCTGGCGCCGTTGTCTATCGCAAGATTGGCGCAGCCCGCATCGTCTTTGGCGCAGCCGTTCCAAACCGCGGGCGACATGCGAAACGCTTCCCGACGCAGGCTGCGCTCAACGGAAAAATGCATCTTCCCAGGCTCCCCATTCATGGTTTTTTCTTCCATATTGCGGCGCAGGTGGTGGCGATGGAGATCCGGCTCCACGGTGGAAACCCGCAAAAACCCGGCGCGCTGCCATGCTCAGCGGATGATCGTCAGGAAGGGCAGCCGGGTGATGCGGATCGGCAATGTCTGCTCCATGACCTCAAGCACCGCATCCGGGTCGCGCAGATCGAACACGCCGGTCACTTCCAGCGCGCTGAGGCTTGCGCCCGCGACAAGGATGGAGCCGCTGCGATAGCGGCCGATTTCCGCCACCACGTCGCCCAGCGGCTGGCGGTTGAAGATCAGCTTGCCGCGCCGCCACGCGGTTTCGATCTCGGCATCGACGCTTTCCGCCGGCGCGAAAATGCCATCGTCGCCATAGCGCACCCGCTGATCGGCATGGGCGGTGAGCGGCGAGGCCTCCTGTCCCGGTCCCGATATCGCGACCACGCCTTCCAGCACGGTCACGGCGACCTCGCGCGGCCGGATATCGACATCGAAGACGGTGCCGACGGCACGCGCATGGCCGCCCTGCGCATCGACGACAAAGGGGCGCGCCGGATCGTGGGCGACCGTAAAGGTCGCCTGTCCCCTGAACAGGCGCAGCCCTCGCCGGGCTTGCGTGAAATCGACGGACAATGCCGTGTCGGCATTGAGGAAAGCGGTGGAGCCGTCCGGCAGGGCAATGCTGCGCTGCCCGGCAATGCCGGTCGTGTGATCGGCGAACAGATGCGGTCCTGCGATCCCGCTGCCGTAGAGGGCTGCCCCCGACACCGCGACCGCTGCGCCGCCCAGCACGGCGCGGCGGGTGACGCGCTGCCGGTGGGCGTCGCGCAGGCCGCTGCCGGCGATGCCCAGCCCGTTCCAGATGGCTTCGGCCTCAAGTGCCGCTTCCTCATGTCCGGGGCTGCGGTTGCGCCATCGGGTGAAGGCGGCATGGTCCGCCTCGGAAGCCCGGCCGGAATGAAGCTTCACCAGCCATTCGAGCGCTTCGTCGCTCAGCGCCGTATCGGCATGCCTTTGCCTGCCCTCCGCTTTCATGAGCCGGCCGCCTCCACCTCACTGGTGATGCTTTGCTCCGCACCGGGAGGGAGCCCTGCACGAGCCCCTACAGCAAGGACGAAACGGAGCGGGGAATATTGCACTTCGGCCTGCGAAAAAATCAGTGCTGGTCGCGGAAGTGATCGCGGCAATGCCGCAGCGCCTGCACCAGATAGCGCGCCACCATGCTTTCGGAAACGCCGAGCCGCGCCGCGATCTCGCGATGGGTGAGGCCGTCGCAGCGGTTCATCAGCAGCGCCCTGCGTGGCCTGGCGGGCAGTTGCGACAAGGCCAGAACCAGCAGCCGCAACTGGTCGCGGTCGATGACCACGCGCTCCGGCGAGGGGCAGGCATCCTCGATGGCCGCCAGCACCGCCTCGTCGCTGATGCAGCGTCCGCCATGGCGGTTTTCCCTGCGGGCCAGATCGATGGCGATGTTGCTGGCCACCCGCAGAATGAAGGCATGCTGGTCGCGGATGTCGATCGGCCCGCCCTTCATGCGCGAAAGCCTGAGCCAGGTTTCCTGCAGGGCGTCCTCGGCGAGTTCGTGCGAGCCGGTCTGCCGCTTCAGCCGCGACCGCAGCACGCTCCACTGGCGCAGGTAGAGGGAGATCAGTTCGTGATACGCGTCCGGGACAGTCGCATTCATCGCTTTCGCTGCTTTGCAGGAACGGGAATGACAACCCTCTTAGCGACATTGAAAAAATCACGCAACGTCAATGATTTGGAGGCGTTCTAAGCTTTCCTCCTGCAACGCGCTGCAGGATTCTGTCCTTCGCATGCCGCCCGCAGCCGGTTTCCGCTCGGGCGACGTGCATGTGTGTTGAAGCGCCATGCGCGCGGCAGCACATGGCGCTTCACGGGCCTCAGGCGGCTTCGGCCCGCTCGGGCAGCGGCAGCCCGAGCCACTCCTCGTAGAAGGCGTCGATATCCGGCTCGAAATCGTGGATCACCGGATACCACGGGGTCGGCGCCTCGACGTCGAGCAGGTCGCCTGAAATGGGGCAGTAATATTCGCGGATGACCTGCCACGTGCTGGTGGGCGCCATCAGCTTCGGATAAAGCTCCTCCATCTCCTGCGGCGTCTCGCGCACCCGCATCACCGCATGCAGCTTCCAGTTCTCGCGCCAGTCGCAGAACTCATGCCCGGCATGGCTCTTGACGACCCAGCGCTTGTCGCCGGCGCGCTGCACAATGTAGAGCTTGGGGCCGAGCGGCAGGATGATGCGGTCATCCCACGGCACCTGCTCCTGCAGGATTTCCAGATACATCTGGAAGCGTTCGCGGTCCTTGGGCGTGGACAGCATGGTGTGCAGCGTGTCGCGGTCGATCTTGCCGTCGACAAGGTCTTTGATCTTCGCTTTTGTGTAGGCCATTTTTTCCTCCTCATTGGGGTGACGGGCGCTCCGGTGCGGAGCGCCCGCGGTGCATCATTCGTCGACGAACTGAACGGTCTTCACGTCCGGAAGCTCGGAAATATCCATCGAATATTCGCGGCCATAGGACGGGATCGGCAGATCCGCTTCCAGAAGCTGCCAGTCGTCCGGCAGATCCCAGAACTTGCGGAAGCCCTTCGCCCAGTCCGGCCCGAGCTTGAAGGAGGCTGCGAACATTTGCTGGACATGCACGCCCGCATCCTTGGCCAGAATGCGCTTGCGCTCCTTCGCCATCCACTCCTTCGTCGGCACGGCTTTCGCCAGACGCTCCCTGCGGATTTCCGCGCGCCTTGCCTCGGTGCGGGCCTCATCGACCCCCACCAGCCCGTCGGCCGTCTTCACCAGCACCACGCCGTAGACCGTGTCGGCGAAACGGTCGAGCAGGTAGCCGCCATTGACGTCGTCGGCCACCTTCTGCGGCTCGCGCTCCAGCGGATCGCCGAAGCCGGGACCGCCGCGCATGTAGTTCAGATAGAGGTCGTAGTCCTTGAACATCGCCTCGGTGGTGATGGCCTGCTTGTCGCGCTTGATCTTCGCGTCAGGCAGCATGGCGTCCCATGTCGGGTTCTGCGGGTCGGTGTCGCCGCCGGAGGGGATTTCGCCGCCATCGGCGATGATCTTCTCCAGATTGGTGTCATGCGCGCAGAAGCGGTAGCCGGAGGCTGCCGGGTAGCCGCCCATCAGGCCCCAGTCGGAGCTGATATGGCCGTTGCCCATGAAGAACATGGTCCAGTCCTTGGCGTTCCAGACCATGCGCAGCGACTGGAACCCGCAGCCGCCGCGATACTTGCCGGCGCCACCCGACGAGGCCTTGATCTCGCGGCCGAGATAGATGAGCGGCTCGGCCAGCTCCCAGATCTCCATGTCGCCCATGTCGCCTTCCGGGTTCCAGATGGCGGCGGCATGGCTGATGCCGTCGGCGATGGCGGAAGCGCCGACGCCGTTGGCCGCGCATTCGAACGAGTTGACGGCGTGGATCTCGTCATACTGGTTGAACCCGCCGCCCTGCAGCCAGTTGGAGGTGTTGGCGTTGCCGGAATTGACCTCTTCCAGATAGCCGCGCCCGAAATAGGCCCGGCTGAGGCCGCGCCACAGCGAGGTCCACGACGAAACCAGGAAGTGCCACGAGTAGCTGAAGGCCACGCGCCGGTCGTCCGGGTTCATCCACGTGCCCTTCGGCAGTCGGAATTCCGTGCCGTAGGCCGCCCCGTCGTTGATCATTTCGGTCGGGATCAGCGTCTGCGTCATCATCACCCAGATGCCCGAGGTGAAGGAGACGGCGTGGGCGTTGTAGGTGTGCCAGCCCCAGCGCGACGAGCCCTCGAAGTCCAGCCGCCATGTGCCGTCCTTGCGGATCGTCATTTCCGAAGGCGTGTGCATGATGGTGTCGACCTTGGCGAAGTCGGACGGCACCCGCACGTCCTCATGTTCGTAAGGCACGTCGACAAAGCCGACCTGGCGATACTTGCCGGGAATGGTCATCGCCTTGATGCGGGCCTGAAGGCCGACACGGCCATGCTCGACCGCCTCATAGGCAAACTTCCAGTAGGCTTCGATGCCTTCGTCGGCGATCACCTGCTCGACCAGATCGCGGATCATGTGGCAGCCGGCGACGCGGGTGCGTTCGTCCAGCATCCAGTAGCGCGTGGTGCGCACCATGCGCTGCGATTCATGCAGCCAGTCGCGGAACAGCGTGTCGTCGGCACCGATCTTGCGGCAGGTGATGGAATAGCCGTCGCCGAAGCGCTGCACCTGTCCGGTCGACATCGAGCCCGGACCCACCGAACCCGTATCGATGACGTGGGTGACGCCGCCCACCCAGCCGATCAGCTTCTCTTCGTGGAAGATCGGCACGATGGTGTGGATGTCGCAGGGGTGCACGTTCCCGATCAGGGAGTCGTTGTTGCAGAAGATGTCCTTGTCGTTGATGCCGGGGTTATGCTCCCAGCCGTTCTCGATCATGTACTTGATCGCCGCACCCATGGTGCCGACATGGATGATGATGCCGGTCGAGGTGAGGATGGCGTCGCCGGCGGCATTGTAGAGGGTGAAGCAAAGTTCGCCTTCCTGCTCGACGATCGGCGAAGCCGCGATTTTCTTGGCCGTCTCGCGGGCGTCGACGACGCCGGCGCGGAGCCGCGAAAACAGCTTGTTGTAGAGAATGGGCTGGCTGTCGCGCAGCTCCATCTTGCTGATGCCGCCATAGTGACCGGTCTTCTTCGTGGCATCCATCAGGCGGTCGCGGTGCTCTTTCAGAGTCTCGCCGCCCCGCACGATGCCGTCCAGTTTCGTGTGCATGTTCATCTTGGTCTTCCTCCCTAGATTTCCTTCAGGTGGAACAGGCGGTGGCCGTCCAGATAGGTTTCAAAGCCGCCCGGCACGACGAAGGTGGTGGCGTCGGATTCGATGATCGCAGGCCCCTTGATGCGGTTGCCGGGACGCAGCGTCTCCATCTGGTAGAGCTGGGCATCCACCCACTTCCCGTGCCGGTAGAACTTGCGGGTGCCGAGCTTTGCTTCCTCCGGCGGTGTTTCGCCGCCCTCTTCCTCGAAGGGTATCTTCGGCTTCGGGATCGGAACCGTGCCGCGCATGATGGCGCCGGTGACGGAATAGCCAAGCTCAGGCGAGCGGGCGGACGCGGCATAGACGCGGCCATAGGTGTCGTTGAAGGCTTCGACGAGGCTGTCCCAGTCGCCGGCGGTCACGGCGGTGTCGATCGGGCTTTCGATTTCCAGATCGTTGAGCTGGCCGCGATACTGCATGCGGAAGCCCGGCTGGAGCGTGACCTGATCGGCGCTGTAGCCGTTGAGCGCGAACTCTTCCAGAACGCGGTGGGCGAGTTCCTGCCACGCATCGTTGAGCTGGGCGACCTGCTCCTGCTTGTGCGTGTCGGCTGCTTCCTGCGGAAGGTTGATGTCGAGCGACTTGTCGTAGCGATACTCGAAATCCGCGGCCGCGCAGCCGAAGGCCGAGAAGCCCGCCGCCCATGCCGGAACGATGACGTCCTCGAAGCCCAGACCCTCGGTATAGCCATAGGTGTGGACCGGCCCCGCCCCGCCATAGGAGAAGCAGGTGAAGGAGCTCGGGCTGTAGCCCTTGGAGGAAATCATCGAGCGCACATAGTCGCGCAACTCGCTGTCCAGAAGCTCGATGACGCCGGCCGCTGCTTCCTCCACGGTGAGGCCGAGCGGATCTGCCACCTGCTCCTTCATCGCGTTCCAGGCGCGTTCGCGGTCGAGCTTCACCTGCCCGCCCAGGAAGTTGTCCGGGTTGAGATAGCCGAGGATGACGTGGCAGTCGGAGATGGTGACGGTCTCGACACCGGATTCCGCCCAGCACACGCCGACGCGATAACCGGCGCTGTCCGGTCCGAGCTTGATTGCCTTGGTGTAGGGGTCGAGGCGGATGTAGCTGCCAGCGCCGGAGCCGACCGAGTCCATCGCCACCAGCGGCAGCGACAGCACGAGGCGCGCCATGTCCGGATCGTTGCGGATCGACAGTTCGCCCTGCGTGATCAGCGCCACGTCGAACGAGGTGCCGCCGATATCGGAGCAGGCGATGTTCTTGTAGCCCAGAACCTCGCCCAGATATTTGGCGCCGATGACGCCGCCGATCGGCCCGGAAACGATGGTGCGGGCCAGTTCCTTGGCCTTCCAGGAAATGGTGCCGCCATGGGTGGCCATCACCCGCATGTCGAATTTCGAGCCATGTTCCTTGAACGACCCCGAGATCTTCTGGAGCGTCTTTCTGGAAGGCTCGGCGGCGAAGGCTTCGAGGATGGTGGTGTTGGTGCGGTGGGTTTCCTTGCGCACCGGATAGTAGTCGGTCGAGGCAAACACCGGGATCGACTTGCCGGACCTGTCGACTTCCTCCTGCACGATGTCGCGCACGCGGCGCTCATGGGCGGGGTTCTTGTAGCTGTGCAGGAGCGAGATGACGATGCCTTCGACATCCTGCTCGATCAGCTCGCGGGCGGCCGTGCGCGCCATTTCCTCGCGCAGCGGGATCACGACCTTGCCGAACATATCGACGCGCTCCATCACGCCGCGCGTGAGGTGACGCGGCACCAGCGGATCGTCGAAATAGTGGGTGTTGAGGTGGATGCGGTCTTCATAGGCGAAGCCGAGATAGGCCTGGATGGCGCGGCCCATGCGGTGGAAGTCTTCCATGCCGGCATTGACGATGAGGCCCGTGCGCAGGCCCTTGCGCTGCACGACGCGGTTGAGCATCGCCGTGCCGGAATAAACGCCGGTCTGAATGGTGGAAACCGCCTCGTCGAGGGTCATTCCCCATTGTCCAAGTCCTTCGCGCGAGCTTTCGATCAGCCCGAGCGCTTCGTTTTCAGGCGTCGATTGCGCCTTGCCGACAACGAACTCTCCGTCGGAATCGACGAAGAACGTGTCGGTCATGGTGCCGCCGGCATCGATGCCGAGCACCTGGACCGTGCGACTGTTCTGTTTGTCCAATTGCATTGAATATCCTCCCTTCGAGACCACGTCCGCAATGTCGGGACAGGTCGCAGGGGGGACTGTGAAGGCAGAACGGACAGGCCGGGTGTCCGATTTTCGGACATCCTGACGGACATGTTGCGGACGCGAAGAAACAGGGCGGAGCCGAACCCGCCACGGCGTTTTTCATCGCTGCCGGATGCTTTGAGGCGAACCGAAAATGCAGTGAAAACAGGCACAAGGCGCGGGAAGCTGACATTCTTCGCAACGGCCGCGCTTCCGGAAGCATTGCGGAAGATGTGCGCTGCGGTCGTGCGTCAGCACAAGAGGCCGGGCTGTTTCAGCATCTGGCGAAAAGGCGACGCCATCCGCAAGCCGGCGCAATTCCTTCAGTCTTTGCGCCGGCGGTCAATGCCGTAGGAATCGAGCTTCAGATAGAGGGTGGAACGGGCGATGCCGAGCCGTCTTGCCGCTTCCGTGAGGTTGCCGCCGGAACGATCGATGGCTTCCAGAATGTCGGCCTTTTCCGAGCCGCGCAGGGTGAAATCCTCCCGTTCCGCAGACTGGCGGCGCATCTCGGCCGGCAGGTCCTTGTCGTCGATGAGGCCGCTGTGCGACAGGGCATCCAGCGTCGCGACGAGGTTGGACATTTCCAGCAGATTGCCCGGCCAGTGATAGGCCTCCAGCGTGGCGAGCGCGGCTGCCGTGAAGCGCAGGCTGCGGTTGCCGCCGGTGCGCGCGTGGCGCTCGGCCACCATGTTCAGCGAGGGATGATCTCCTGCCGGCGCGTGCGCAGGGGCGGAATGACCAGCCGCGCGCCGGCCAACCGGTAATAGAGGTCGCCGCGGAACCTGCCTTCCTCCATGGCCTCGTAAAGCGGCGTCGACGACAGCGACAGGAGCTTGATGCCGGTGCGCGCGCGGGCGCTGACCTGCTCCAGCAGGCTGAGCAGCAGCTTCTGCGCTTCCGACGGCGTGGCGCCGGGCCGGTCGAGGCACAGCGCGCCGCCGCTTTCGGCCAGTTGCTCCAGCATGGCCGAGCGGCGCGTTTCGCGGGCAAGGTCCTCGCGCAGCCCCTCATGGGTCAGGGTGGAGCAGTTCAGCATCTCGAAGCGGCCGGATGCCTGCGGGCTGGCGCGGTGGATCGCCTGTGCGAGAAAGGTCTTGCCGGTGCCGGTCTCCCCCTCGATGAGGATCGGGATATGCGCGCCGGCAAGGCGCTGGGCCTGACTGCACAGCTCGAACGTCACCGGGCCGATGCGGGCGATCCTGTCGAGCTCTGCGCCCGGGTTGACCGGCACCGGCCGCGTACGGCGCAGGGAAAGCATGACGCCAACCGCATCCTCGCCCTCGGCGATGACCTCCAGATCGGCCCCCGGCAGCGCGCCGGACAATTCCTCGGCGATCACTTCCGGCACCTGCTCCATCAGGTCGGGAATGCGGGCGCGCAGCGAATTGAGAGCCTCGGGATCGGCGCACAGGCGCCGGAAATCCTCGGTGGCGAAGAGATCGCGGCCGGCCCGGTCGAGAACCAGAACGGGATCGGAACTCAGCCTTGGGCGCTGCATGTGCAGGCGCTCCACCAGCCTTGCCCGCTCCATGGCGTAGTGGCGGCCGAGATCGGACTCGATCTGCAAGGCCAGCGTCGCCGACAGCGCTGCCGCGTTCATCTGCTCCACATCGTTCGGCCATGAGATATCGACGACGCCGAGCAGTCTGCCATCGGCCGGATCGGTGATCGGCGTGGCGGCGCAGTTCCAGCGGTGGATTTCCTCGCAATAATGCTCGACGCTGCTGATCTGCGTGGGCCGCCGCAGGTGAATGGCGGTGCCGATGGCATTGGTGCCGATGGCGGATTCGCACCAGCGCCCGCCGACATGCAGGTGGTTTTCGCGGCCCCGCGCCTGCGTGGCCTCGTCGCCGGCCACGTCGAGCACCACGCCCTTGTCGTTGCACAGGAGCAGCATGTTGCCGCTGTGGTTCAGGAGATAGCCGGCTTTCTGAAGGGCTGCGCGGGCGCCGAGCCGCAGCCTGCGGGCATCGCGCCTTCCTGCGAGCAGCTCGCTTTCGCCCACCTTGGGCGCGCTCTTGAGACTGGTGACGCCACTGCGGGCGCTGCGCTGCCAGCTTTGCAGCACAAGCTCTCTGACACTGAGAGGTACACGCCCAACGGCCATGAACGCTTCCCAGTCACTTTTGGTAATGCTGGTGACCATCTGTTCCTCCCGAGCAAATGGCGAAGACGGATCATAGTGCAGCATGCTTCGCGATGTAAGCGCGATTATTCTGGTGCTTGCGTAAAAGTGCATGCACCCAGGCCGGCAACTTTCGTTGCCGCTTATGCGGCGGCGCGGCCCTCCTGCGCGCCATCGCCGGTATCCTCGCCGTCCAGCCTGACAAACGCCTTGATCGGCAGGTGGTCGGAAGCGATCCGCGCCAGCGGCGTGTCGTGCACGATCACCGGCGAGACGATGTCGGTGCGGTTGGCGATGATGCGGTCGAGCGCCAGCAGCGGCAGGCGCGAGGGAAAGCTCGGCACCGCGCGCGGCATCGGTCCGAAGGCCGCCTCGAACATCGACAACGCCGATCGGTCATTGAGACGCCATTCGTTGAGATCGCCCATGAGCACGGTCGGCGTGGCATCGCGGGCGTTCATGATGTCGAGGATCATGCGGGCCTGAAGCGTGCGCGAATGGCGCAGAAGGCCGAAATGAGCGGCAACCACGCGCAGACTGCCGCCGGCTTCCAGATCGATCTCGGTCATGATGGCGCCGCGCGGCTCCAGTCCGGGCAGCGTGAACTGGTGCACGTCGCGCACCGCGCCGCGCCGGAACAGTACCACATTGCCGTGCCAGCCATGCGATTTCGCCCGTCCGAAGACGGGCACCGGCGTCAGACCGGCCTCGCGTTCGAGCCTCGCAAGGTCGAGAAGACCCTGCCGGTCGCCGAAGCGCTTGTCCACCTCCTGAAGGGCGATGACATCGGCGCCGATTTCATGGATCACCCGGCCGATACGCTCGGGGTCGAACCTGCCGTCCGTGCCCACGCATTTGTGAACGTTGTAGGACGCCACCACCATGCCGTGCCGGCCGCCATGTTCGACTGCGGGGACTTCGCCCGCATGGTCGCGCCGCACGCGAAGCCGCTCCAGTATGCTGGCGGGAAGGCCAGCCCCAAGCTTCTGCATGATGTCTTCGTCTCCCCTGACTGCGCATGAATCGGGATTCGGTTCCTTAAGGTAGGCAAGCGCACAAGCCCATGCAATGCCTGCGTAAGGCTAAGCACCTTCCTGTCAAAGATAAGGCGAACCCAGCCACAGAATGCGGTCCACCAGCCGGCGGGCGAACGGGCGGGCGCGCAGTTCGGCAAGTTTCACCGGGCGGGCATGGGCCACGATGGCCGCAATGCGGGCGTCGATCTGGCCGGCGAAATCCCGGTCGAGGACTTCCAGATCGATCTCGAAATTCAGCCTCAGCGAACGCGGATCGATGTTGGAGGAGCCGACGAAAGCCCAGGTGCCGTCGATCACCAGCAGCTTGGAATGATCGAACGGGCCTTCGTCGCGCCACACCCGGCAATGGCCTTTCAGGACCTGATCGAACTGGGCCGTCATCGCCCGGTCGACGAGCAGCAGATTGTTGGCGGCCGGCACCACGATGTCGATGGTCACGCCCCGGCGGGCGGCGGTGTTCAGCGCGCTGATCAGTTCCCGGTCCGGCAGGAAATAGGGCGACATGATGCGGATGGTGCTGTTGGCCACCGAAAACGCGCCCATCAGCATCTTGTGGTTGCTTTCGAGGCTGGCGTCGGGGCCGGAGGGAAGCGCCCGCATCAGAAGCGGCGCACCGGGCTCCACCTCGGCGGGCTGGATTTCCCATGCCTCGCCCTCCAGCCTTTCGTCGGTGGCAAACAGCCAGTCCTCGGCGGCAATTGCGAATATGTCGGCCACGACGGCGCCCCGGATGCGGAAATGGGTGTCGCGGGCGCTGGCGTCGCCGGCGAATTCGGACGTGAAGCCCTGCCGGATGTTCATGCCGCCGGCGAAGGCGACGGCCCCGTCGACCACGAGGATCTTGCGGTGGGTGCGCAGATTGGCATAGGGCAGCCGCAGGCCGACGATGATACGCCCGTTGAAGACGCGCGCCTGCACCCCGCCTTCGCGCAGATAGCCGACGATGCTGGGCACCGAATAGCGCGCGCCGACCGCGTCGATCAGCACCCGCACGGTGACGCCGCGTTTCACCGCCGCAATCAGCGCATCGGCAAAGCGCAGGCCGATCGCATCGCGGTCGAAAATATAGGTTTCCAGAAGAATGCTGCGTTGCGCGCCCGCTATCGCTTCGATCATCGCCCCGTAGGCCTGATCGCCGCTCTTCAGCATCCCGATGGAATTGCCGCAGACCATGTGATGATGGGTGAGCCTGTCGCCGACCCGCTTGAGGGCCGCGAACCGCCCCCCGAAGCGCTGCGCCACCAGCTCGTCGGTAACGTCAGCGCCCGGATGCGAGGATTTGCCGTGGCCGGCGGCAGAGCGCTCGGCGGCGATGTTATCGCGGCGCATGCGGTTGACGCCCGCCACGGCATAGATCAGCGCGCCGACGATGGGCGACAGCATGATCACGCCCACCCAGCCGATGGCCGAGCGCACTTCCTCCTTGGTCATGGCGGCATGAATGCCGGCGATGGCGGCAATCACGAAGGAAATGACCGCCAGTATATGCGGCCAGTATTCCTGCAACACAGTCCACACGCGCGCAACGCTCCAAAAAATCCGCAGGCCGGGGGACGGTCGGTGGCCGAAATCTGACCCCCGTGTCCTGAGTCCGGGCGCTTGATGAATGGAGCGAGTATGAAGCGATGCCGTTGCGAAGTCCATCGCCCGCACCACCCGTTCCCCCGGTGCCGGCGGGGTTTCACGCGCGGGCGAGCATCGGCCTTATGCCGGCGATGACGTGGATCGCCGGGGCCGGAAAGAAGCCGCGGCAGGGATCACGCGCCGGGATGCCGGATACGCGCCGGTCAGATCGCCGGCTCAGGGATCGGGAGCGACGGCGCAGACATTGGAGCGGGTGAGGAAGCGCTTTTCGCGGCCATTGTCGAGCGAGAACATGCCACCGCGCCCTGCCACCACATCGATGGTGAGGTCGGTGTGCTTCCACGCCTCATATTGGGATTCGCTGATATAGACGGGCGTGTCGCCGATCGTGCCCAGAAGCACGTCGCGGTCGCCGACGATGAAGTCGCCGCGCGGATAGCACATGGGCGAGGAGCCGTCGCAGCAGCCGCCGGACTGGTGGAACAGAACCGGGCCGTGATCGGCGATGATCTCGTCCAGCAGCCTGATCGCCTCCGGCGTGGCCGAGACTTTTCCGAGGGAAGTCGTGTCTCGCGAAGAAGCTTTGTCGGACATCAGAACCTCCTGCCGTCGCGTGAGCGGCGGCGCGGCCGCAGGGGCCGCACCGCCATGGCTTAAAGCGTGTCGCGATCTTTCAGATTCGCTCCTTACGCTTTAAGCTGTTGTATGTAAGCATGTCGTTATCCCGAAACCGGTTCCCACTTTCGGGCGACGTGCTTGAGTGCGTATCAGAAGAAGCCGAGCTTCTTCGGGCTGTAGCTGACCAGCATGTTCTTGGTCTGCTGATAGTGATCGAGCATCATCTTGTGGTTCTCGCGGCCGATGCCCGACTGCTTGTAGCCGCCGAAGGCCGCATGGGCCGGATAGGCGTGGTAGCAGTTGGTCCACACGCGTCCGGCCTGAATGGCGCGGCCGAAGCGGTAGGCGCGGTTTCCGTCGCGGGTCCACACGCCCGCACCCAGACCGTAGAGCGTGTCGTTGGCGATAGACAGCGCTTCCTCATCATCCCTGAAGGTGGTTACGGACACGACCGGCCCGAAGATCTCCTCCTGGAAGACGCGCATCTTGTTGGTGCCCTTGAAGACCGTCGGCTTGACGTAGTAGCCGCCGGCGAGATCGCCCGGCAGTTCGTTGCGCTCGCCGCCGGTCAGCACCTGCGCCCCTTCCTGCTTTCCGATATCCAGATAGGAAAGGATCTTCTCAAGCTGCTCGGAAGATGCCTGCGCGCCGATCATGGTGGCGGGATCGAGCGGGTCGCCCTGCACGATGGCTTCGACGCGTTTGATCGCCTTTTCCATGAAGCGGTCGTAGATCTTCTCATGGATCAGCGCCCGGCTCGGGCAGGTGCAGACCTCGCCCTGATTGAGCGCGAACATGACGAAGCCCTCGATCGCCTTGTCAAGGAAGTCGTCATCCTCGGCCGCCACGTCGGAGAAGAAGATGTTGGGCGACTTGCCGCCGAGTTCCAGCGTCACCGGAATGAGGTTCTGGCTGGCATATTGCATGATCAGCCGGCCCGTCGTCGTCTCGCCGGTGAAGGCGATCTTGGCGATGCGCGGGTTGGAGGCGAGCGGCTTGCCGGCCTCCAGGCCGAAGCCGTTGACCACGTTGAGCACGCCGGGCGGCAGGATGTCCGCGATCAGCCCGAGCAGGATGTGGATCGAGGCCGGGGTCTGCTCGGCCGGCTTCAGCACCACGCAGTTGCCGGCGGCGAGTGCGGGGGCAAGCTTCCACACCGCCATCAGGATGGGGAAGTTCCACGGAATGATCTGCCCGACCACGCCGAGCGGTTCATGGAAGTGGTAGGCCACCGTGTCGTGGTCGATTTCGGAAATCCCGCCTTCCTGCGCGCGCACCGCGCCGGCGAAATAGCGGAAATGATCGATGGCCAGCGGAATGTCGGCGGCCGTCGTTTCGCGGATCGGCTTGCCGTTGTCCCATGTTTCCGCAAGCGCCAGCGTGGCGAGGTTTTCCTCCATCCTGTCGGCGATGCGGTTGAGCAGAAGGGCGCGCTCGGCGGCACTGGTCTGGCCCCATTTTTCGCGGGCGGCATGGGCTGCGTCCAGTGCCGCCTCGACATCGGCCGCTTCCGAGCGGGCGATCTCGCACAGAACCTGTCCGTTCACCGGCGAGGTGTTCTCGAAGGTCTTGCCGGATTTGGAAGGTACGTATTTGCCGCCGATGAAATTGCCGTAGCTCTTAGCGTAAGGCGATTTGGCGGTTCGATGGAATTCCACTTTGTTCATGTCTTCCTCCCAGAAAACAGCACCGCCTCATGCGGCGCGTCGAAGTGAAGTGTTTCCTTACCTGTGCTCCGTGTCAGCCCTTCGATGGCAGATGCTTCAGGCCAACTGTCTCAGCCTTGCGACACTTGTCCGTGGAAAAATGCCGTGGCTGTCCAAAAAATGGGCCGTCCAAAAATCGGCCGACCAAAATGCCGGCGGCGGAAAACCGCCTGTCAGTTCGCACCGCGCAGGCCGAACCTGCCGAGCTTGCGGTGCAGCGTGGCGCGTGACATGCCAAGCGCGCGCGCCGCCGCCGTCACATTGCCGTTGGAGCGGATCAGCGCGCGTTCCAGCACCATGCGCTCCGCCTGCCGCAGGTCCTCCGAGAAGCTGGTGTCGCCGCCGAGCAGATCGGCTGCGGGCAGCGGACGGGCCAGCACTTCCGGGGTCAGGCCGAGGGCGATGCGGGCCGAGCGGGTCGCACCCACCACCAGATCGTCCCGGTCGACAGCCAGAAACGCGCCCGGCGCCTGATCGGGCGTCGGCGCCATCACGATGCGCGCGTCCGGATAGGCGAGCCGGAAGTTTTCCGCCTCGATGCGGCGCACCGCATCGCCAAGCGCCATGGCGATCAGGTGAATGAAGCTCTCGGTCAGGTCCGCCCGGCAGGACGAAACGTCGAGCGCGGCGGCGAGATTGCCTTCGTGGTCGTAGATCGGCGCGGTGGTGCACGACAAAAGCGTGTTCTTTGAATAGAAATGCTGGTCGCGGTGGATGGTCAGCGCACGCCCTTCCACGAGGCAAGTTCCGATGCCGTTGGTGCCTTCGCTCTCCTCGCTCCAGACGGTGCCCGTCCACAGCCCCCAGTGCTCGAACGTCTCGTCGTCGGCGGCAGCGCCGCGCCGCTCGATGGGCACGCCGTCGCGGTCGGCCAGCAGCACGCAGCAGCCGATGCCGCCCACCGCCAGATAAAGCCGGTCGAGGCTCGCCTGCGAGGCGCGCAGCAAACGCTCGACACGCTGGCGGGCGTGATTGAGCTCATGATCGGTAACCCGGAGCGGCGCCCTGCGCTCAGCCGGGTCGAGCTTGTGCAGCGCCGACGAGCGCCGCCATGAAGCGACCAGCGCCGATTTCGCGGCGGCGTCGGATTCGATGGCAGCGTGAATTCTGCTGGCATGCTGCGCAACTACGGATGCACCCATCGGCTCCTCCCGGGCGGCTTCCTTTGCCTCACAAAACGCCGTGCGTTGCTTCAGGAGTTACGCATCAGCGCATTGTTCCGAGGCCTGTTCCTGTCCGGGCATCCTCCACCCTGCCCGGCATTGCCTCAGGGGCCGTCACAGGCCCTTCCTTCGAGTGTAGCCTCCGGTCCGGTTACTTGCAAATCCGACCAAGGGAGCATGCCGGGCGCACACGCAGAATTGAAGTCAGTCCGCCTCGGGCAGCCAGATCATGAACGCGGTGCCTTTGCCGGGTTCGCTTTCGACCATGATCTTGCCGCCCTGACGGTCGATCAGCTTCCGGGTGATCGACAGGCCAAGGCCGGTGCCTTCGCGGCGCTTGGTGGTGAAGAAGGGATCGAAGGCCTTGCGCAGCGTTTCCGCCGACATGCCGATGCCGGTGTCGGCCACGGTGATGGTGAGGCCGCTGCGCCCCTCCATTTCAGTGTCCCGGGTCGCCAGCGTCAGCCTGCCGCCGTCAGGCATGGCGTGGAGCGCGTTGACGATGAGATTGACGAGCACCTGCTGCAGCTCGGTGCGGTTCATCAGCACCATGCGCTGCGCCTGCTGCCGGCGTTCGACGGAAACGCGGCTGCGGTTGAGAAGGTGCTGCACCAGCGGCAGGCAATCGGTGATCACGTCGTCGGGCGCATGGCGCTCCACATAGCCGGCATATTCCTCCGGCTTGGCGAACTGAAGCAGGCGGGTGACGATCTGGCTGATGCGGTGGATCTGCTCGTCCAGCAGCCTGAACTCTGTGCCGGCCTCGCGCGCCTTGTCGCCCATCACCGCGCGGATGACTTCCAGATTGCCCTGCATGACGGCGATGGGATTGTTGATTTCATGCGCCACGCCGGCGGTGATCTCGCCGATGGCGGCCAGCTTCTCCGACATGATGAGCTGGCGCGTTGTGGCCTCAAGCTGGCGGTTGGCGAGTTCCAGTTCACGCGTGCGCTCCTCCACGCGGATGTTGAGCTCATCGTTCCAGGCGCGCAGCTTGGCGTCGCGCGCCTGTAACTGGTCGAGCAGATTGTCGAGGTGGATGGCGACGCGGCCGATCTCGTCGCGCGCCTGGCGAACGCCGGTGCGCGCGCCGAGGTCGCCGCTTTCCACCCGCGCAATGGTGCCGGTCATGCGCTCCAGCGGCAGGAACACGGAGCCCGCCCAGCGCAGGAAAACCGGAACGCTGACGGCGGTGATGGCAAGGAAGGCCAGAAGGATGGTGATCAGCGTCTCGTGCTTGGCCTGCGTGAAGGGCGCTTCCAGAAAACCGACATAGAGCATGCCGACGCGGTTGCCGTAGCTGTCGGTCACCGGCTCATAGGCGGAAATGTACCAGTCGTTGACGACGAAGGCGCTGTCGAGCCAGGTGCGGCCCTTGTCCAGCACCGCCGCGCGCACGATGGCCGAAACGCGGGTGCCGAGCGCGCGCCGCCCCTCGAACAGGCGCACATTGGTGCTCACCCGCACATCGTCCACGAACAGCGTGGCCGTGCCCTGACTGCCTTCGGGCAGGCTGGCTTCGCGGTAGACGAGATCGTTGATCGTGTCGATGAATTCCAGATTCTGGTTGAGCAGCAATCCGCCCACCAGCGCGCCCTGCCGCCCGTCGGCAAGCCGGGCCGGGCCGGCGGAATGGATCACCATGCCGCGCGTTTCCTCGTCGCGGTCGGTCGGCACGGCATTGGGCGTCGGCACCAGCTCCACGCGCGCCCGTTCCACAAGTGCCGGCGAGAACACGGCCAGATCGGCACTTTCAAAGATGTCGATGGCGGTGGAAGGCCGCCCTTCCAGCGCGCCCTGAATGATCGGCCAGTCGGCGCGGGGCACACCTGAGGCCATGTCGCGGGCGGTCGCTGCGATCCTGCCCTGCTCGTCGACGAGATAAAGGAAGTCGAAGCCCAGCGCCTGCCGCTGCTCTTCCAGCAGATCGCGCAGCACGGCGGGCGTCCGGGCCTGCGGTTCAACGGCGTCCCGGTAGCGCGCCGATCCGCTGAGGGCTGCCATGCGCTCGCCGGTGTTTTCCAGCAGCCGCTCCAGATACTGATGCGCGATGGTGAGATCGCCATTGACCTTCGAGATCAGCGCGGCATCGAACTTGGAATTCCAGCGCAGGATGGTGACGCCCAGAAGCAGCGGCAAAAGCACCAGCGTCGGCAGAAGCGCGATGGCCAGAAGGCGGACGCGAACCGAGCGCGCTGCACTCATGCGGCCGGGTTGCGGCCCTCTTCGGTTCGGCCCGTTCTGGTCCGGCTTGCTCTGGTCCGGTGAAGGCCCTTGCGTGTCAGACATTCCACGCCGCGCATTTGCGGTCGATGGTCTTGCGCGAAACGCCGAGCCTGCGCGCCGCCTCGTCGCGATTGCCGCCGGTTTCGCGCAGCATGCCGAGAATATGCCGGCGCTCCATATCCGCCAGGCTGTCGGCTGCGGCGTCGGCTGCGTCGACGGGCGTCTGGCGCGTGTTCACAAGATGCTCGACCGGGAACCGGCCGAGGATCAGCGTGCGCTCAATCAGATTGTGCAACTCGCGCACATTGCCCGGCCAGTCGTAGCGGCCGAGTGCTGCGCGGGCGGCGGCATCCACCGGCACCGGCGGCATGCCGAGCTGGCGCGACAGCTTCTGCATGAACAGTTCGGCCAGATCGTACACATCGTTGCCGCGATCGTTCAGCGGCGGCATGTGGATCTGCATGACGTTGATGCGGAAATAGAGGTCGGCCCGGAACTGCCCCTGCTGCACCAGCCGCTCAAGGTCGGCATTGGTGGCGAAGACGAAGCGCAGATCGACCGGCACCTCGCGCTCCGAGCCGACAGGCCGCACGCGCCGGTCCTCCAGCACGCGCAGCAGCTTGCTCTGCATGGGCAGCGGCAGGTCGCCGATCTCGTCGAGAAACAGCGTGCCCTCCTGCGCATGCATGAAGATGCCCTCGCGCGCCCGCTCCGCGCCGGTGAAGGCGCCTTTCAGGTGGCCGAACAGTTCGCTTTCGATCATGTCGGGCGGAATGGCGGCGCAATTGACCGGCACGAAGGGCTTGTCGGCCCGGTCCGACAGCGAGTGCAGCGAGCGGGCGGCGACCTCCTTGCCGGTGCCGGAAGCGCCGGTCAAAAGCACCGATGTCGGCAGCGGGGCGACGCGCGTGATCGTCTCGCGCACCCGCATGATCGCTTCGGACTCGCCGATCAGCCGGTCGCGCAGCAGCATCTGGTCGGCGGCGGCGCGCAACTGGTAGCGCAGCACCTGATTTTCGCGCTGCAGCCGCACCCGGTCGAGGCAGCGCGCCACGGCGTTCAGGATCTGGTTGGAGCGGAACGGTTTCAGCACGAAATCGGCGGCACCAGCCCGCAGCGCCTGAATGGCGGTTTCGAGATCGGCGAAGGCCGTCATCAGGATGGTGTCGGCGAAGAAGCCGATGGCGCGCTGCTCGGCCAGCCATTCGACGCCGCTCTTGCCGGGCATGATGTTGTCGAGGATGACGATGTCGAAATGGTGCTTGTCGAGTTTGCGGGTGGCTTCCTGCGTATCGGCCGCCTCTTCCAGCCGCTTGCAGCGCGGACCCAGCGTGCGCACAAGGAAATTGCGCATGCCGGGTTCGTCGTCCACGACCAGTATCGACGCCTGTGCAAGCCAGGGACCGAATTCGGGATCGCCATCGGGTTCGCTTAGCCGGTGCACGGAATGTGCGGGCACTGTCATCCTCCCAATGCCGCTGTGAATGTCCGATTCCAACCTAGCGGTTCGGCAACGAAAAGACAGCCCCTGTTCGGATTTGGAATAGCGCTTCAGGGAAGCGCGGCCCGGTTGCCGCGCTGTCCTGTGCGGCGCGGCCCGTCAGGCGTGCGCCCAGTCCCAGTAGAGCTGGCGCGCCTTGCGGGCGAAGGGCCCGTATTCCAGCTTGCGATCGTCGAAGCCCAGAACCGGCATCACCTTGGTGATGTTGCCGCTGGAGAAGATCTCGTCGGCCTTGCGGAAGTCGTCAACGCTCAGCGTCTTTTCATGGACCGTGACGCCGGCATCGCGCAGCAGGCGGATGACGCGCTGGCGGGTGATGCCGTCGAGGAAAGTTCCGTTCGGAACCGGGGTGAACACCTCGCCGCCGCGGGCCATGAACACGTTGGAGGTGGCAAGCTCCGCCACATTGCCCAGCGTGTCGCACACCAGCGCATTGCCGAAGCCGGCGGCGCGGGCCTGCGCCAGCATGCGGGCGTTGTTGGGATAGAGGCAGGCCGCCTTGGCGTTCACCGGCATGGTTTCCATCGTCGGGCGGCGGAAGGTGGTGGTTGTGATGGTGAAGCCGCCGGGCTCGACCATCGGCCGCTCTTCCAGACAGAGCGCGAAGGTGGTGGAAGCGGGGTCGAGCGCCACCACGCTTGCGTCGCCCTCTTCGGCCCAATACATCGGGCGGATGTAGATGGCGGCATCGGCGGCAAAATGCTTCAGCCCCTCATGCACCAGCTCCATGATCCGTTCGGCGCTGAGCGTCGGCTGGAGGCCGAGCGCCCGGGCGGAGGTGTTGACCCGTTCGGAGTGCAGGTCGAGGTCGGGCATGACGCCTTCGAAGCGGCGCGCGCCATCGAACACCAGCGAGCCCAGCCATGTCGCGTGCGAGCCGGCACCGAGAATGCGCACATCCCCTTCGTGCCATTTATTATTGTACCACGTCCATTGGTTGGAAACCTGCGCCATCGGAAACCCCGGTTCTTAGAAAATTTTGCGAAATCTATCCGCAGCCGGCCGGCTGCGTCCAATGCAAATGTCGCTTTTTCGACAGACATATGCGGGCAACCGGATCGTCAGGAGGGCTGTCGGCATCATCATGCGGCTTCTGCGCCGCCCTGACCGATCAGCTGGCCGGCGACCGTGGTGATGGTGGCCGCCAGCTGTTCCATCAGGTCGGTGGCGCCGCTGGTCTTGCGCCAGAACAGGCCGATGTCGCGCCGGAAGTCGCCCGATTCCAGAGGCAGCAGCGCCATGTCCTTCGACGTGGCATGGCCGGTGCAGGCAAGCTGCGGCAGCAGCGTCACGCCCATGCCGGCGATCACCATCTGGCGCAGGGTTTCGAGGCTGGTGCCGCGGAAATCGTCATATTCGCGCGCGCCGTAGCGGCGGCACAGGCTCAGCGCCTGGTCGCGCAGGCAATGGCCCTCTTCCAGCAGCATCAGGTTCTGGCTGGCAAGTGCATCGACGGGCGCGGGGCTGCGCCCTGCAAGGGCATGGGAGGCCGGAACGGCCAGCCTGAACGGTTCGCTGAACAGCTTGCGCCCGGTCACATGCGCATCCTCGACCGGCATCGCCAGCAGCACCGCGTCGATCTGGCCGTCGATCAGGCGGCGCAGCAGAATGCTGCTCTTTTCCTCGGTCAGCAGGATTTCGGTGGCGGGAAAGGCGCGCATGAAGCGCGGCACCACATGCGGCAGAAGATAAGGCCCGAGTGTGGGAAATACGCCCAGATGCAGGCGCCGCGTGGCGCCCGCGGAATGGCGCGCCGCCTCGTCGCGCAACTGCGCCACCTCGTCGAGCACGGTGCGGGCGCGGCGCACGGCGGCTTCGCCGGCCTGCGTGAGGATCAGCCGGCGTGGCGCGCGCTCGAACAGCGCCACGCCCAGTTCCTGCTCCAGCTTGCGGATTTGCGCCGACAGCGTCGGCTGGCTGACGCCGCAGGCTGCGGCGGCGCGGTGGAAGTTGCGCTGGTCGGCCAGCGCAACGAGATATTCCAGCTCGCGCAGGTTCATCGCATGTCGGACCCCGAGTCGTAAGCCCTCAGGCAGCCTGTTCTTCGGCCGGCAGGCGGATCAGGTAGTCGAAGGCGGCGAGCGATGCCCGCGCCCCCTCGCCCATGGCGATGACGATCTGCTTGTAGGGCGCGGTCGTGCAGTCGCCGGCAGCGAACACGCCGGGGATCGAGGTCTGGCCGTGCCTGTCGACGACGATCTCGCCGCGCGCGTCGAGCGCGAGCGTGCCCTTCAGCCATTCGGTGTTGGGCACGAGGCCGATCTGCACGAACACGCCTTCCAGCGCGATGTCGCGGATTTCGCCACTGGTGCGGTCCTCGTAGGCAATGGCGGTGACGCGCTTGCCGTCGCCCTTCACTTCCGTCGTGCGGGCGGAGGTGATGATGGTGACGTTGGGCAGGCTTTTGAGCTTGCGCTGCAACACCTCGTCGGCGCGCAGCATCTTGTCGAACTCGACCAGCGTGACATGGCCGACCAGACCGGCAAGGTCGATCGCGGCCTCGACGCCGGAGTTGCCGCCGCCGATCACCGCCACGCGCTTGCCCTTGAACAGCGGACCGTCGCAATGCGGGCAGAAAGCCACGCCCTTGTTGACGTAATCCTGCTCGCCCGGAACCCCCATGCGCCGCCAGCGCGCGCCGGTGGACAGCACCACCGAAGCGCCGGTCAGCGAAGCGCCCGAGGCCAGCGTGACCCTGAAGCCGTCCGCCACCTGCTCCAGCTTGGTCGCCTGCTGGCCGTTGATGATCTCGGCATCATATTCGCGCACATGGGTTTCCAGCGCGCGGGCAAGCTTCGGCCCTTCGGTGTGGGGCACGGAAATGAGGTTCTCGATCGACATGGTGTCCAGCACCTGCCCGCCGAAGCGCTCGGCCACCACGCCGGTGCGGATGCCCTTGCGCGCGGCATAGACGGCTGCCGCCGCACCCGCCGGGCCGCCGCCGACGATCAGGACCTCGAAGGGTTCCTGCGCGTTGATGGTCTCGACGGCGCGGTCGGCCGCCCCGGTGTCGATCTTCGCCAGGATCTCCTCGGCGCCCATGCGGCCCGCGCCGAAGGTCTCGCCATTGAGGAACACGGTCGGAACCGACATCACCTGCCGCTCGGACACTTCCGACTGGAACAGCGCGCCATCGATGGCGACATGCTCGATGCCCGGATTGAGAACGGCCATGAGGTTGAGCGCCTGCACCACGTCGGGGCAGTTCTGGCACGACAGCGAGAAATAGGTCTCGAAGCGGAAATTGCCCTTCAGCGCGCGGATCTGGTCGATCAGCGCCTGCTCGACCTTGGGCGGATAGCCGCCGACCTGCAACAGCGCCAGCACCAGCGAGGTGAATTCATGGCCGAGCGGAATGCCGGCGAAGGTGAGGTGAATGTCTTCGCCCGGCGTGGTGAGTGCGAAGGAGGGCACGCGCTGGCCGGCCACGTCGCCGCGCCGCACGGTGATCCTGTCCGACTGCTCGCGGATCTGTTCCAGAAGCTGCAGCAGGTCGCGCGACTTCGCATCCTCACCCGCATAGGCGACGATTTCGACCGGGCGCACCAGACGTTCGAGATAGCCCTTGAGCTGGGTTTTCAGGTTTGCGTCGAGCATGGCTGCACTCCTTGGAACTTGGGAGGAATTTGGGGCCGGGGTAGCGGGCCGGCCTTCCCTGTATGATCGCCGGGCCGCTTCATGAGACGGGCAGCCCGGCTTTTCATCATCGCGAAGCGGTCAGATCTTGCCGACGAGGTCGAGCGAAGGAGCGAGAGTCGCCTCGCCTTCCTGCCACTTGGCGGGGCAGACCTCGCCCGGATGGGCGCGCACATACTGGGCGGCCTTGATCTTGCGCACGAGGTCGGACGCATCGCGGCCAATGCCCTCGGCGGTGATTTCCATGGCCTGGATCACGCCATCGGGATCGACGATGAAGGTGGCGCGGTCGGCGAGGCCCTGGCCTTCACGCATCACGCCGAAATTGTTGGTCACGACGCCGCTCGGGTCGCCGATCATGGTGTAGTTGATCTTGCCGATGGTGTCGGAAGAATCGTGCCATGCCTTGTGCGTGAAGTGGGTGTCGGTCGACACCGAGTAGACCTCGACGCCCATCTTCTGCAGCTCGTCATAGTGGTCGGCCACGTCGCCAAGCTCGGTCGGGCACACGAAGGTGAAATCGGCGGGGTAGAAGAAGAAGACCGCCCACTTGCCCAGCACATCCTCTTCGCTGACGGAAATGAACTTACCCTGACGGTAGGCCTGCGCCATGAAGGGTTTGATCTTCGAATTGATGATAGCCACTGTGCACTCCTTTGGAACGGTTCGGAACCGGTATAGATGTTGCACCGCAGCACGTAAAATCGATTGATCCCGCAAGATTGATAGATTTCGTCTATCGGAAAGGGGAAAGCCGCCGCAATCCATTGAAAAGCCATGGAATCGGTCGGATTTTGCACGAATTTCAGAGGCTTGCGATTTTGCATAGCTGCCATGCCGCGACATTCTGGCTCGTGTTTTCAACAGAATGGCAGGCCCCGGCGTGGGTTTGCAGGTCGGACATGACACGAGCCCGCAAGAATCGGAATTCTCGCAGTTGCGAGATTGTCTGCCGGAAAATTTCTTTCCTTCTTCGCTGCCCCCGGCGGCTTGACCTTTGCGGGCCGGTAGGGTCAGTTGCCGCGCAAGCCCATCACCCCAAAGCCTGATGGCGCGACAGGCGAACGCACGGGTTCGCGCCGCGCCATGGCCGTCAACGCGGAGGAGTTCCGGCCATGATGAAGACTGTTTCCACCTCGAAGTCGCACGGCGGCGTTCAGGGGGTCTATTCGCACGCTTCCGAGGTGTGCGCCTGCGACATGACCTTTGCCGTGTTCGTGCCGCCGCAGGCCGCAAAGGGGCCGGTTCCGGTCCTGTGGTATCTGTCGGGGCTGACCTGCACCCATGCCAATGTGATGGACAAGGGCGAGTACCGCCGGCTTGCCGCGGAGCTTGGGCTGATCGTGGTGTGCCCCGACACCAGCCCGCGCGGCGAGAGCGTTCCGGACGAAAAGGACAACTGGCAGTTCGGCTCGGGCGCCGGCTTCTATCTGGACGCCACCGAAGCGCCCTACGCGAAGAACTACCGCATGTATTCCTATATCACGGAAGAGCTGCCGGCGCTGATCGCCGCCAATTTCCCCGCAGACATGGAAAGGCAGGGCATTTTCGGCCATTCGATGGGCGGGCATGGCGCGATCACCATCGCGCTGAAAAATCCCGGCCGCTATCGCAGTTGCACCGCTTTCGCCCCGATCGCGCAGCCCTCGACGGCGGGCTGGTCACGGCCGGCGCTGGAGAAGTATCTTGGCGCCGACGAGGCCGCATGGCGCACTTACGACGCCACGCTGCTGATCGCCGACGGCCGCCGGTTCCCCGAATTGCTGGTCGATCAGGGCACGGCCGACTCCTTCCTTGAGGAAGGCCTGCGCCCGCAGCTTCTGGAAAAGGCCTGCCGGGATGCCGGAATGGAGCTGACGCTGCGCATGCAGGACGGCTACGACCATTCCTACAATTTCATCTCCACCTTCATGGACGATCATCTGCGCTGGCACGCCGACCGGCTTCGCTGAGTTTCAGCCCCGGAGACAGGACCCGGAGACAGGCAAGTCGCCCGCAACCGGAAGCAGTGGCGGGCAACATGTGCGACGCAACAGCTGAAGCGGTTGCGCCGGCGCTCAGGGGAGCGCGATCCGTTGCGTTCATCTGTATGGATGCGTCACGGATCAGGCCCGCGCAGTTCAGGCCCGCAGGGCAGCAGTGCTCCACATGGAGAGCGGGGCGGTGAACGTTTTGGCTTTCGGCTGCTGCCGCTGGGGCTCGCACAGCGAACTGTAGAGCGATTCCAGAACCCCGCGCGCCGGGCTGCTTTCGACGCGATACCAGATCATCTGGCCATCGCGGCGGCCGCTGATCAGCCCGCAGCGGCGCAGCGTGGCAAGGTTCTGCGAGACGGTCGAATCGCGCACGCCGAGCAACTCCACCAGCTGGCCGACGGATTTTTCGCCCTCCATCAGCATGCACAGGATCATCAGGCGATGCCGGTTGGCGAGCACCTTCAGCAACTCGCTGGCATAGTCTGCCGCCGCCTGCATGGAATCGAGATCAATCTTCATGGTCCGGTCCTGCGCGAAAGCGTTCCGTCGAGGTAACATGCAACCATCCTTATATCTGAATGAATATAAGGATGGAAGCGACAAGGCCTATTGCAGGCCGTACATCTTTTCGCGGTCGAGCTTGTAGGACCATGGCAGGCCGGCATTCTTCCAGCCGTTCACGCTGCGGGTGCCGGCAGTGGGGCCTTCCTTGGCCATGTCGCCCTCGAAGCCTTCGACGATGCTGTAGACATTGGTGAAGCCGGCCTCGGCCAAAAGGTTGGCGGAAGCTGCGCTGCGGTCGCCGGAGCGGCACATGACGATGACCTTCGCGTTCTGGTCGAGCCCCTTCTTTTCCAGGCGCTCACGGACGGCGGGCACGAAATCAGGGTTCAGTTCCAGCTTGAAGCTGGACTTTTCCGCGTCCCAGACCGGGAAATCGGGCATCAGCATGTAAGGAACATTGGCGTCGGCATCGGTCGGCATGCCGATGAAATTCATCTCTGCGGGCGTGCGCACATCGATGAACAGCACCTTTGCCGGGTCCTGCCCGATCATCTCATGGGCTTCGGAAGGGGTGAGGTAGAGACCAAGCTTCGTGTGCTTGGACTTCGGAAGATCGGCCTCCGTCACGGCAAGCGCCTGCGTGGAGAAAAAGGCGAATATGGACAGAGCGAAGGCAAGCAGGCGCACGGAGGGTCTCCCTTGATAGATAGAATTATCTATATTCATACATATATAACGCTTCTTGCCAAGGAAGATTTGCGCGCAGGCCGCGAAAGCCGGGGAATGTGCCGGGCCCGATGAGGCTGCGCCCCGGATCGCCCCCCGGATCGCCCCCGGGTCGCCCACGCATTGCGAACGGGATCGTCATCGGATCGTCGCGATTGTGAAACGTGACCGTCACAGCCGCGCGCTAGGCGCAAGGGGCATCTTCCTGCAATTCGAGGACCCCTTCCATGCTCAAGAAGACCCTTCTGGCCACGGCCGCGCTTCTGGCTTTTCACCTGCCGGCCTCCGCCGCCGAAACCTTCCCCGCCAAACTTGCCGGCCATGCCTATCTGCCGGCGTTCACGCTCATTCCCCCGCCTGCCGATGCGCCCGAGGACGCGTGGATCTCGGGCAAGTTCACGGGCAGGACGCGCAACCATGACGTGATGTCGGTGCCGGGCGATGTCGGCCCCGCCTATGGCAGCCACCCGACCGGCATTTCGCTGCCCTTCATCGGCCAGCCCGTGCAGGGCCTGTCCGGTTTCGCCATGAACCGCGCCGAAGACGGCAGCATCTACACGCTGACCGACAACGGCTTCGGCACCAAGGCCAACAGCCCCGATGCGCTCCTGTTCTTCCACCGCGTGAAACCCGATTTCGAGACCGGCAAGGTGGAGCGCATCGAATCGGTGTTCCTGCGCGATCCCGACCGCAAGGTGCCGTTCCGCATCGCCTATGAAGGCACGGACAGCCGCTATCTCACCGGCGCGGATTTCGATCCGGAAAGCATTCAGGTCCTCGACGGCGAGGTCTGGATCGGCGACGAGTTCGGCCCCTATATCATCCATGCCACGGCCGACGGCCGGGTGCTGAACGTTCACCAGACCATGCTGGACGGCAAGGCGCTGACCGGTCCCGACACGCCCGGCACCGTGGTTCCTGCCCAGCCCGGCAAGGATTTTCAGGTGCAGCGCTCCGGCGGCTATGAGGGCATGGCGCTCCAGCCGAAGACCAATCTCTTGTGGGCCATGCTGGAAAAGCCGATCCTCGGTGAAGACGGCAAGCCGGAAGGCGATTTCCTGCGCGTTCTGACCTTCGATACGGGCAAGGGCGACACGGGCAAGAGCGGCTGGACCGGCGACAGCTACAAGTTCCGCCTCGCCGAGGGCGCTACGGCGATCGGTGATTTCAACTTCATCGACGACAGCCGCGCGTTGGTCATCGAGCGCGACAATGGCGAGGGCGATCCGAGCCTTGCCTGCGCCGAGGGTGCCGGGGACAAGTCCGCCTGCTATCCGGTTCCGGCAAAGGTGAAGAACATCGTGCTGGTCGACACCGCCCGCACCGATGCCGACGGCTTCATCCACCGCATCGGCCACATCGACCTGATGGACATTCAGGACCCGGACGGCAAGGCCATTCTGGAAACCGATGCCGCGCGCGACCTGAAGGGCAAGTTCACCTTCCCCTTCTTCACCATCGAGGATGTGATGCTCTACGACGACACCCACATTCTGGTCGCCAACGACAACAACCTGCCCTTCTCGGCAGGCCGCCGCATCGGTCAGGCCGCCAACAACGAGTTCATCCTGCTCGACGTTGCGGATTTCCTCGCGGCGAAATAGCTGAAACCGGGCGGCGGGGCTTTGTCCCGTCGCCCGCCTTCTTCCCGGCTTTGCCTATGCCGCAGCCTGATCCTGCATGATCGCCGCGATGCGGGCGGCGGTGCGGGCCACGCCTTCCTCGATGCGGCCGGCGGGGATCGAGGAATAGCCCATGCGGAAGAAGCGGCACGGGCCGTCCATGTCGGGGAAGAAGGGCGAGCCGGTTTCGATCAGCACGCCGTCCTGCCGCAACTCGTTCATCAGCCGGTCGGCGTCCAGCCCCTGCGGTCCCTCGACCCAGAAGGAGGTGCCGCCGAAATCGGAAGCGCCGGCGATCTTCAGCCGGTGCCGCTCCAGCGCCGCCGCCATCACCTCATGGCGCTTGCGGTATTCGAGCCGCATCCGGCGGATCACCGCATCATAATGGCCGAGCGCCAGGAAGTAGGACACCGTGCGCTGAAGATGACCGGGCGGATGGCGCAGCATCAGTGCGCGCAAAGCCCGCGCCTCGCGGATCACCGGCGCGGGCGCGGCCAGATAGCCGAGCCTCAGCCCCGGAAACAGCGACTTCGAGAAGGAGCCGACATAGAGCACGCGCCCGTTGCGGTCGAGCGACTTGAGCGCCGGCGACGGCGGTTTCAAAAAGCTCATCTCGAATTCGTAATCGTCTTCCACGATGATGAAGTCGCGCTTTTCCGCTTCGGCCAGAAGGTCGAGCCGGCGCTCCATCGGCATGGTGGCGGCGGTCGGCGAATGGTGGCTCGGCGTGACGAACACCACGTCCGGCTTTGCCGGCAAAAGATCCAGCCGCAGCCCGCCCTCGTCGACGTCGACAGCGGTGACGTCGGCGCCGCTCAGATGCAGCGCCGCACTCAGATCGGGATGGCAGGGATTTTCGCACACCGCCACCGATCCCGGCTTGAGCATGAGCTGGATGGTCAGCCACAGCGCATTCTGGGCGCCCACCGTCACCAGTATCTCGTCGGGGCTGGCCTTGATGCCGCGGTTCGGCAGCGAGCGGCTGCATATGTAGTTGACGAGCTGCACATCGTCGGCGGCGGCGAAATCGCCGGCCATCAGCTCGAAATCCTCGCGCGCCAGCGCGCGCCGCGCGCAATCGCGCCATGCCGAGAGGTCGAACAGCGTCGGGTCCATCTGGCCATAGAGGAAGGGGAAGGGAAAGCGGTGCCAGTCCAGCGGCTTGCGGATGGGCTTGGCGATCGAGAAGCTGGCCTTGATCTTGGCCGGCCAGTTCACGGAGCTTTCGGCGGCCGCGCTCTCGCCGGAACCGGGGCCTGCCTGCGGCGAGGTGTCGGCAACGAAATAGGCGCTGCGGCCCCTCGCCTCCAGATAGCCCTGCGAGGCCAGCTCCTGATAGGCCAGCGTCACCGTGATGCGCGATATGTTGAGGTAGTCGGCCAGCTTGCGCGTCGAGGGCAGGCGCGCGCCCGGCACCAGCCGGCCTGACAGCACGGCCGAAACCAGCGTCTCGCGGATCTGGTTCTGCAACCCGGACCGCGACTTGCGGTCGATGAAGAAAATCGTCTCGGATACGATCTGCTGGCTCAATGCTTGTCTCCCCCAATTGGACTCATTGAAGTTCCCATTTGGATATAAGGCAAGGGCCATTCCTCCCGTAGCATCACCTCATTCGCAAAAGTGAACACGGGAAGCGGCTGCGATCATTTCCGTCCCGGACGGATGGTTCCGGCAGCTTCCGCCAACAGCAATGACGGGCGTTCCGCGCCCGCACGATGACGCATGGGCTCAGGCAGGAAAAGCACTGCCCGGCCGGGAGGAACCGACATGACCACCCCGCAACTCACCGCAGCCGATCTCGCGGCGCTGTTCGATGCCTTCAACCGGCACGACATCGACGGGATCATGGCCTGGTTCGCGCCCGACTGCGTGTTCGACACCATCGGCGGCGCCGAGGCCTGGGGCACGCGCATCGAGGGCGCGCCGGCCATCGCGGCGGCGTTTTCGGGCGTATGGGCGGCGATGAAGGATGCGCGCTGGGACCATCACAGCCACTTCGTCCATGGCGACCGCGCCGTTTCGGAATGGACCTTCACCGGCACCAATGAAGACGGCAGCCGCGTCGAGGCCGAAGGCTGCGACCTGTTCACGCTGCGCGACGGCAGGATCGTGAGGAAGCAGGCCTTCCGCAAGCAGCGGCCGCTCATCGCCGCGTGAACGCAAGGGTCCGTACGGGCGCAGGATTTTCAGCCATGCAGCATCAGGCAATCGAAGGCGGGCAAGCCCGCAGGCCCTATGATCCCACCTACGATCCGGTGGTGGCGCCCGATCCCGGCCACGGCCGAGACTATGCGCCGACCTACTGGATCGGCACGGCGGGCGCGCCGCCGGCCGATGACGGGCCGGTGCGGGCCGACATGGACGTCGATGTCGTGGTGGTGGGCTCGGGCTATACGGGGCTTTCCTGCGCCATTCATCTGGCCCGCGAGCACGGCATAAAGGCAGCCGTTCTGGAAGCGAACGGGGTGGCGTGGGGCTGCTCCACCCGCAATGGCGGACAGGCGCAGATTTCGGCCGGCCGCCTCAAGCGCTCGCAGTGGATCGAGCGCTGGGGCGTGGATGTCGCGAAGAAGCTGCATCGGGAGATCGCCGAGGGCTTCGACCTGTTCCGCGCCCTGATTGCCGAGCCGGAGATCGACTGCCTGCCGCAGGATGGCGGCCATCTCTACATCGCCCATCGCGACAAGATGATGCCGGGGCTGGAGAAGGAATCGAGCCTGCTCAACGAGGTGTTCGGCTATCCCACCCGCATTCTCGGCCGCGACGAGGTCCACCGCGATTTCGTGCGCGACGCGGAAGCGCGGGGCGCGATGTACGAGCCGGACGGCATGGGCGTTCATGCCGGCAAGCTCGCCTTCGGCTACCTGAAGCTGGCGCGCAGGCTGGGCGCGAAGGTTCACACCGACAGCCCGGTCATCGGCTACAGCCGCCGAAACGGCTTTCATTATCTGGCAACGCCCGGCGGCACGGTGCGCGCCCGCGCGGTGGCCTTCGCCACCGCCGGCTACACCTCGCCCGGCCTCCACCCGCTGACGAAGCACCGGCTGATGCCCGTGCTGTCCAACTCCATCGTCACAAGGCCGCTCAGCGAGCAGGAAGTCGCCGCGCTGAATTTCCGCACGAAGATCCCGCTCACCGACACGCGCACGCTGCGCCACTATTACCGGCTGATGCCCGACAACCGCTTCCAGATCGGCTCGCGCAGCGCCATCACCGGGGCGGATGCGACGAATGCCAAGCACCTCGACCTGCTTTTGGTGGGCATGGCGCGGAAATTCCCGTCGCTGAAGGGAATCGAGGTCGACTATTCATGGTGGGGCTGGGTCGATGTCAGCCACGACATGATGCCGCGCATCGCGCAGCCCGATCCGGCGCAAAGCGTCTTCTACGCCATGGGCTATGGCGGCAACGGGGTGATGTATTCGGCGCAGGCCGGCCGCCGGCTGGCGCAGATGGTTGCCGGCAGGGGGGAAGGGCTCGACCTGCCGATCTTCACCTCGGCCCTGCCCCATCACGGGTTGCTGACGCCGTTCCGGCGCATGGGCCAGCGCGCCCTCTACCACTGGTATCACCTGCGCGACGAATTGCTGTGAGCGTTGCTTCAGCCAGCGGCGCCTTCCGCGCCCAACAATGACATGAAAGGGAACACGACAATGAAGATGACGACCGAAGAAGCCTTCGTGAAGGTTTTGCAGATGCATGGGATCGAACATGCGTTCGGCATCATCGGCTCCGCCATGATGCCGGTTTCGGACCTGTTTCCGAAGGCCGGCATCAGCTTCTGGGATTGCGCGCACGAGACCAATGCGGGCCTGATCGCGGACGGCTATGCGCGCGCCACGGGCAAGATGGCGATGGCGATCGCCCAGAACGGGCCGGGCGTCACCGGCTTCGTCACGGCGGTAAAGACCGCCTACTGGAACCACACGCCGATGGTTCTGGTCACGCCGCAGGCGGCCAACCGCACCATGGGTCAGGGCGGCTTTCAGGAAGTGCCGCAGATGGCGCTGTTCGAGGACATGGTGTGCTATCAGGAAGAGGTGCGTGATCCATCCCGCATTCCCGAAGTGCTCAACCGGGTGATCGAGAAGGCATGGCGCGGCTCCGCGCCCGCCCAGATCAACATTCCGCGCGATTACTGGACCCATGTCATCGACGTGGACCTGCCGCAGATCGTGCGGCTGGAACGGCCGGCGGGCGGCCGGGAGGCGATCGCCGAGGCGGCGAAGCTTCTGTCTGAGGCGAAATTCCCGGTCATCCTCAACGGGGCTGGCGTGGTCATCGGCGGGGCGATCGCGGATTCGGCGGCCCTTGCCGAGCGCCTCGACGCGCCGGTGTGCTGCGGCTACCAGCACAACGACGCCTTCCCGGGCGACCACCGCCTTGCCGTCGGCCCGCTTGGCTACAACGGCTCGAAGGCGGCGATGGAGCTGATCTCGAAGGCCGACGTGGTGCTGGCGCTCGGCACCCGCCTCAACCCGTTCTCGACCCTGCCCGGCTACGGCATCGACTACTGGCCCAAGGACGCGAAGATCATTCAGGTCGACATCAACCCCGACCGCATCGGCCTGACCAAGAAGATCAGCGTCGGCATCTGCGGCGATGCGAAACAGGTGGCGCGCCAGATCCTCGACCAGCTTTCCTCCACGGCCGGCGACGAGGGCCGCGAGGCGCGCAAGGCGGCCATCCACCAGACCCGCTCGGCATGGCTCCAGCTCCTGTCCTCCATGGACCATGAGGACGACGATCCGGGCACCAGCTGGAACGAGGAGGCGCGGCTTCGCGATGCGGGGCTGATGTCGCCGCGTCAGGCATGGCGGGCCATTCAGGCGGGCATGCCGGCAAATGCGATCATGTCCACCGACATCGGCAACAACTGCGCCATCGGCAATGCCTATCCCTCCTTCGGCGAGGGGCGCAAATATCTGGCGCCGGGCATGTTCGGCCCCTGCGGCTATGCCTTCCCGTCGATCATCGGCGCCAAGATCGGCTGCCCGGACGTGCCGGTGGTGGGCTTTGCCGGCGACGGCGCCTTCGGCATCTCCATGAACGAGATGACCTCGATCGGGCGCGACGAGTGGCCGGCGATCACCATGGTGGTGTTCCGCAACTACCAGTGGGGTGCTGAAAAGCGCAACACCACGCTGTGGTACGACAACAACTTCGTCGGCACCGAGCTGAACCGCAACTTCAGCTACGCCAAGGTGGCGGAGGCCTGCGGCTTCAAAGGCGTGATGGCCGATACGCCGCAGAAGGTGACGGAAGCCATACGCGCTGCCTGCGAGGCGCAGGCAAAAGGCGTCACCACCTTCATCGAGGTGGTGCTCAATCAGGAGCTGGGCGAGCCCTTCCGCCGCGACGCCATGAAGAAGCCTGTGCCGGTGGCCGGCATCGACAAGGCCGACATGCAGGCCCAGCAGCCCGTCTGAGGCAATGCGGCCAGCGCCTCCGCCCGCACGGGCGGAGGCCGGCCATGATCGGTGATGCGGATCGGGGAGGAGGCAGGAGCATGAGCATCGCGCCGGCGCAAGGACGCCTACGAAGCCTGCCTTCGGCGTTCGGCAGAGTGTGGCCCGGCGTGGCCGTGGTCGTGGCCGTCGCCATCGCCGCCCAGTTCCTGTCGGACCACTACGGCGCGCCGGCCATGCTGATGGCGCTGCTTCTCGGCATCGCCTTCCACTTCTTGTCGGAAGAGGGGCGCTGCGGACCGGGCATCGAGCTGTGCGCGCGCACCGTGCTGCGGCTCGGCGTGGCGCTGCTCGGCATGCGCATCAGCGTCGAGCTTCTGCTGGGGCTCGGAGCCGGCACCATCCTGCTTCTGGTGCTGGCGATCGCGGCGACGGTCGGCTTCGGGCTCGCCACGGCCCGGCTTCTCGGCCGCGGCTGGCGGCTGGCGCTGCTGACCAGCGGCGCGGTGGCGATCTGCGGCGCGTCCGCCGCCATGGCCATTGCCGCCGTGCTGCCGAAGAACGAGTTCTCCGAGCGCAACCTGATCTTCACCGTGCTGTCGGTGACGGTGCTGTCCACGGTCGCCATGATCTTCTATCCGATCCTGGCCCAGTCGCTCGGCCTCGACGCGCGCGCCACCGGCATCTTCTTCGGCGGCACCATCCACGATGTGGCGCAGGTGGTGGGCGCGGGCTTCTCCGTATCGCCGGAAGCCGGCGAGACGGCGACGCTGGTCAAGCTCATCCGCGTCACCATGCTGGCCCCGGTGGTGATCGTGTTCGCGCTTGCCACCCGCAATGTCGGGCAAGGGGTGGACATGGCCACGGGAGCCGCTGCCGGCAAGCCCGCCCGCCCGCCGCTGCTGCCCGGCTTCGTGCTGGCCTTTCTGGCGCTGGCGGCGCTCAACTCTTTCGGCTTCGTTCCCGAAGCCGTTTCCGGGCCCGCTTCCGATCTGTCGCGCTGGGCCCTGCTGGCCGGAATCGTCGCTGTGGGCATGAAGACCTCGCTCGGCCGCGTGCTTGAGGTGGGCGGCGACGCGGTGGTGCTGATCGTCGCCGAGACCCTGTTCATCGGCCTCTTCATCCTCACCGGCATCTATTATCTGGGACATGTGTGATGAAGCCGCTTGAACGCATCGTCGAGGCCGCGAAACGGGCGCGAAAGCGCATCGTGCTCTCCGAGGGCGAGGACCCGCGCATCGCCGCGGCCGCCGTTCGCGCCGTGAATGACGGCATCGCCGACATCGTGCTCGTCGGCGGACGGGCGCAGGTCGAGGCGCAGCTTGCCGCCTGCGGGGCCGACCCTGCCCGCTTCCGCATCGAGGACCCCGAAACCTCCGCGCTGACACAGCCCCTCGCCGCAGCCTGGCACGAATTGCGCAAAGACAAGGGCGTTGATGCGCAGGCGGCCCTGCAGGCGCTGCGCTCGCCGCTGCTCTTCGCCGCCATGATGGTGCGCGAGGGCGAGGCCGACGGCACGGTGGGCGGGGCCGTTGCCACCACGGCCGATACGGTGCGCGCCGCCTTGCAGGCCATCGGCCGCGCGCCGGGCGTCGCCATCGTCTCCTCCTTCTTCCTGATGATGCTGTGCCAGCCGCACCATCAGAAGAAGGGCGCCTTCGTGTTTGCCGATTGCGGGCTGGTCGTCGACCCGGACGCCGCAGCACTCGCCGACATCGCGCTTGCCTCCGCCCGCTCCTGCGCAGCGCTGACCGGCGAGACGGCGCGCGTCGCCATGCTGTCCTTCTCGACCGGCGGCAGTGCCGCGCATGAGCGGGTGTCGAAGGTGGTGGAGGCGACGCGGCTTGCCCGCGCTGCCGCACCCGATCTTCTCATCGACGGCGAATTGCAGTTCGACGCTGCCTTCGTGGAAGCGGTCAGCGCCGCCAAGGCCCCAAACTCCGCCCTGCACGGGCAGGCCAACGTCTTCGTGTTTCCCAATCTGGACGCCGCCAATATCGGCTACAAGATCGCCCAGCGCATCGGCGGGGCCGAAGCCATCGGTCCCGTTCTTCAGGGGCTGGCCAAACCCGCCAACGACCTCTCAAGGGGATGCAGCGCCGACGACGCCTACAACATGATCGCCGTCACCGGCGTGCAGGCTTCGCAGGCGGAAATGAGGACGTAGCGCTACCTCTGACAGACCCCCACCCTTACCCTCCCAACGAGGGCCACAAGGGGGGAGTGGACCGCCGGCCTCCCGCAATCCCCCTCTCCCATGTGGAGAGGGGTGCGGGTGCTTCAGGCGCAGACGTGAACGATCCGATCCCGGCGGGAAATGTGCTGACCGCTCAGGCGGCGGAAGACAGCCGCACCCATTCGGCGCAGCCATGCAGGGCGCTGGCGTCGTCGCTGAGCAGATGGATGGAAAACTGCTCCATCAGCTCGGCCATGCGGCCCTTGGCGGTGAAGGCGCGCAAAAATGCCGGCTCGCTTTCGAGCAGGGGGCCGAGCGCTCGCGTCACGCCGCCGGAAAGATAGATGCCGTCATAGGGCAGATAGGCCAGCGCCAGATCGCCGGCGACGCGGCCAAGCAGATGCATGAACATCTCCGCCGCTTCCCCGCAGAGCGCATCGCTGCGCTCCACGGCGCGGCTGGAAATCTCGGCACCATGGCTGAAGCGCGCCTCGGCGCCGTGGCGCGCGCACACCCAGTTGTAGATCGCCACCAGCCCGTTGCCGGAAAGGGCGCGCTCCACCGAGGCGCGGCCATTGATGCGCGACAGGGCCTGTTGCAGCGAGAACTCGTCTTCGCCGGCCAGCGCCAGCGTCATGTGCCCGCATTCGGCCGCCACCACATGCGGCGCGCCGCCGAAGCGCGACGGGCACCATGCGGCGGCGTTGAAGCCGGTGCCGGCCCCCATCACCAGACGCGGCGCGCCCTCGTTCGCGCCTGCCCCTTTCGTCAGGCCCCCGGTCAGGCCCCCGGTCAGGCAGGTCGTCTCCAGTCGTGCTGCCTGACCGAGTGAAAAGCCGAGCGCCTCGAAATCGTTGATGAAGCCCACACGCGCCGCGCCGCAGGTGGCGAGTACCTGGCTGCGGGAAATGGTCCAGTCGCGATTGGTCAGTGTCGCGCCTTCGGCTGTCGCCACCGAGGCCAGCGCGATGCACACCGTGTCCACCGCAGCAAGGCCGGTGCGCGCCAGATAGGCCGTCGCGACCGCATAGAAATCGGGAAAATCGTCGTTCCGGTAGATGGCCACGCTGTCGGCCAGAAGCAGGCCGTCGCGCACCAGTCCCATGCGCGTGTTGGTGCCGCCGACGTCACAGGCAAGTGCGTTCATGATGCGTCGGTTACCCTGTTTTTGTGAAAATGGACCGGATGAAGCTGATTTTGGCGGGAAGATAACTTCCGCGTATAAATTGTAAAGTTCAATTTGTATTTTTATATGCTAAGGCTCGCTCAGCTGGAATGTTCGTGGTGGCGCGGTCTTTGGTGAAATCTGGCCGGATTGCACAGCGCGAATTCAAATTGTATTCCGCCTTGAGCCGCCCTTATCGGCGAATCGACGGCGCAATCGACAGGTCGAGGCACGAGCATTGCGAGCCGCATCCGGAAATGTAGTCCTGAATGAACTGCGCGAGCTGATCGCGCGCCTCGATGACGGCGCGCGGCTGCCGACGGTGCGCGAGCTGATGCGCACCCACCGCGTCAGCCAGGCCACGGTGCAGGAAGCGCTCGGGCAGTTGCGCGAGGCGGGCCTGCTCACCTCGCAGGTCGGCCGCGGCACCTATGTGGTGAAGAACGGCGCCCATGCGGTCGGGGACGACGGCCCGCGTGGCGACCGGCTGGAAAGCCTGCTGATCCTGTCCAACGCCAGCCTCAACGAGCGCTGCATGCTGGTGCAGAACCATATCGTGGAAGAGCTGTCGCGCTCCGGCAGCAAGGTGGTGCAGATCTCCTACCACAATACGGGGCATCTGCTGGAGATCCTCACCTCGATCCCCAATTTCGACGCGGCCATCCTGCAATCGCATTATGAAAGCATTCCGATCCGGCTGCTGAGCCTTCTGCAGGGCAAGGCGCGCGCGCTGGTGGTCGACGGCCACACCGTCTCAGGCGTCGACATCGATCGTGTCGGCACCGACTGGGAGGATGCGCTGGACATGGCGATGGCGCATCTGGCCGGCCTCGGGCATCGCTCGGTGGCGCTGGTGTCGCTGGATTCGATGGCCCAGCCGATCCTCACCGTGCGCCGCGCCTTCGACCGCGCGGGGCGCGAGAACGGCCAGTGGCGGGATATGCGCACGATCATGCTGGGCGGCGTCCACAATCCAACCCATTCGGTGGGCGAGGCGCTGCGCCGGGCGCTGTCGGAGCTGATGGATGGCGAAGGCCGCCTGCCCTTCAGCGCCATGATCACGCTCGGCCTCTCCGATTCCTTCGGTATCCGGCATTGTCTGGATGGTCTGGGCATCGACTGGCCGCGCGATCTGGCCGTCTTCATCCTCGGCCACCATGATGTGCCGACCGAGCATTTCGGCACCATGAGCATCGCCGGCAGCTCCTATCTCGAAGGCGCCCGCCGCCTCGTGGAAGTCATCCGCCGCCGCCTCGAAACCCCCGAAACGCCCCCGCAGATCGTCTATCTCGAATGCGCCCAGACGATCCGCGAGAGCACGGGAGAGCGGGTGGCCGAGCGGGTTTCGTGAAAGGCGCTATGCATGTAGTGAGTTGCGTACGGTGCCGATCACTTTCCATGACGCCACACCGCTGCTACTCAGCACAGGTCCCGATTATTCTATATTGTTGAAAATCCGCCACGGCTTCTGTCCACCCTCGTAACAGTCGAAACGACGGCGCTGCAGCTTGATCGAAAGCGGACGCCCGAACCGCCACGGATGATGGCGGCATCGCAACCAGCAGGAGATGTTGCGGCATTGGAAGTTCAGTCAGATTTCGCGCCCTTTGGATGACCTACTCCCTCTCCGCCGTGAACAAATTTTCAGCCATGAAGTCCACAAACACGCGAATTTTTGGCGATAGATAACGGCTCGTAGGCCAAAGAACACGGAAGACACCCGCTTCTGCCGTGAAGCCTTCGAGTATCGAGACCAGTTTGCCCTCTGCCATTTGTTGAGCCACCGCAAAATGCGGCAAGCATGTTATGCCAAAACCGTTTTCGGCAAGGTGGATGAGCGGTTCGAGCGTGCTGGCCACCGTCGTCGTTGGTAGCGTGATACGCAGGTCTTTGCCGTCTCTTGCCAGCGGCCACGGCTCCAGTTTGCCCGAGTTGGCATATCGGTGATGCATGCAGCGATGACTCGGCAGGTCTTCTGGCACCAGCGGCATACCCTCTACCTTCAGATAATCAGGCGAGGCAACTATCCGGTGCCTGAAGGAGCCAAGTTTGCGGCTCATTAGCCGGGTGTCACGCAAGTCACCGGTGCGGACAACGGCATCGAAACCTTCTTCGATCACGTCAACAAGGCGGTCGGTAAAATCAAGGTCCAGCGTGATTTCGGGATAAGCTTTCATGAACGCCGATATCGCTGGCATCAGCAGCATTCCCGTCAGCGGAAAACTCACGCGCAACAGGCCATGAGGCTTGCTGTGGGATCTTGAAAGCTGTGCCTGTGCTGCATCCAGTTCAGCCAGAATGCGCCGACACGTATCGAGAAAGAAGCTGCCTTCCTCCGTCAGCGTCATACTGCGAGTCGAGCGATGGAAAAGACGTACTCCCATCTCCTGCTCAAGACGCGCAATTGCCTTACCAACCGCCGAGCTGGAGAGGCCCAATCGTTGAGAGGCTGCGACAAAGCTGCCGCCTTCTGCAGCCTGAACGAAAATACCCAGCGTACCAAGCTTGTCCATGTCGATCTCTATTAAGGAATAAAATTCCGTACTTATTGGAATACAAGACTATTTATCGCTTATCTCGCAGTCCATATCCAGTCTGACACGGCAGCCAATGCCGATTTTGATCAGAGGAAGAAACATGGATACGAAGTTCTCCGCCGGATTTGCCGCTTCTCCGGAGCCGACCATTTTTATTGTGAACGTCATTCATGCCCATCCGGGCAAGCAGGACGAAGCGTTTCAAATCATTCAGGACGTGGTCCATTACGTGGCGGAGAGAAAGCCGGGGTTTCTCTGGAGCAATCTCGCCAAGAGCACCGACGGGCTGACCGTGGTCAACATTGAAGCAATTCAGGATGCGGGCAACGTAGACGAATTCTTCTCCGACCCGGTTTTTGTTGAAAAATTCCGCAAGCTGGACAGTGTCTCAACCAGCGAATTCCATACATATGGCGTCGGCGATCTGATTCTGCCCAAACTCGGACAGACGGGTTGAACACTATGTCCTGTTCGATCCCGGACAACTGCAAAGCGGGCGAAAAGCCGGACGATGCCCGACTGCCGATGTCGGCCCTGCTTGCCCTTGCCATGGCTGGTTTCATCACCATCCTGACAGAAGCCCTGCCGGCAGGGCTTCTCCCGCAAATGAGCACGGAGCTGGGCGTCAGCCCCTCCGTTATCGGCCAGCTCGTTACGGTTTACGCCATCGGCTCACTGGTGGCGGCCATTCCGCTGACCGCTGCTACTCAGCATTTTCCCCGCAAGCCGCTTCTCCTTTGCGCCATCGCGGGTTTCGCGGTGGTCAACACGATAACGGCGATCACTGAGAGCTTCGGTATCATGCTTTTGGCACGTTTCTTTGCCGGGGTTTGCGCGGGGCTTCTGTGGGCGATGATCGCCGGATATGCAGCTCGAATGGTCCCGGATCAGCAAAGAGGGCGCGCCATCGCGGTTGCGATGGTAGGTACACCGCTGGCGCTGTCGCTGGGTATTCCCGCAGGAACGCTGACAGGGTCCATCATCGGGTGGCGAAGTACATTTTTGATGATGACCGCGCTCACTATGGTCCTGATAGTTTGGGTAAGGGCAGAGGTGCCCGGCTATCCGGGCACGACGATCAGGGGTCGGTCTTCCATCAGGGGCACTTTGGCAATCCGTGGAATCAAATCGGTGCTGATGGTTACCCTGCTATTCGTGCTGGCCCACAACATCCTTTATACCTATATCGCTCCACTTGTGGTTCCTGCGGGGTTAGACCGAAAACTCGACTTCGTTTTGCTGATGTTCGGCCTGACGGCAATCGCAGGGATCGGTGTCGTCGGTTATCTGGTCGGCCGAAGGCTGCGAGCGCTGGTGCTCACAAATATCATGCTGTTCGCAGCGGCCGCGTTCATTCTTGGCATCGGGGGCAAGGTGCCGGAGCTGTTCTGGCTGGCAACAGGCATGTGGGGAATGGCATTCGGAGGCGCTGCCACCCTGTTTCAGACAGCAGCCGCGAACACCTCTGGGCAAGCTTCGGATGTAGCGCAGTCCATGATCGTTACAGTCTGGAACTTGGCGATTGCAGGTGGGGGCATCGTCGGTGGCCTGTTGCTCGAACACGCCGGTATCGGCTGGCTCCCCTGGTCTGTTCTGGTACTGTTGTTGCTCGCCTATGGGATCGCTTTCTCGGCAAAAGACAGTGCGTTCCCGCCAAACCACCAAGCTTCGTGATATCTGCTTCGGGCCGGAGTCAGCTACAGCCATCGGCCAGTTGAGGCCCGCTCTGGAAGGCTGCTCTCCAAAAGCAGCCTTTTGGCTTCCCACCGATTGTCGACATCGGTTTCGCCACGGCGTGGCAGACATTGAGCGGTAAGCTCAGCCCGGATGCCTTTTGGGCATCCGAAATACCCTCTCCGATACAACTTCTTCCCTTCCCCTCTGTGCACAAACGCCGCTCCCTGCGATTCCATGCTTGCGCTCGTCAATATGTATGATACGCTACAATACATATTGAACTTCATCCGGTCGGGCATTGCCCGGGCCGGGCCTGACAGCCGGGGGAGGCTTCGGGGTGAAGGCGGAGGAATGCATGATCGGTGAACGCCTGCCGGAAAGACTGTCGCCGCTGGCCACGCGGTTCGGCTTGCGGCCGTGGTATGGCGACATCCATAATCATTGCGGCATTTCCTATGGTCACGGCTCGCTGGATGAGGCGCTGCGCCGGGCGCGCCGGCAGCTCGATTTCGTTTCCGTCACCGGCCACGCCTACTGGCCCGACATGCCGGTCGATGATCCGCGCGTCGCCCATATCGTCGATTTCCACGTCAAAGGGTTCGCGCGGTTGCAAACCTTGTGGGCCGGTCACTTCGACCAGCTCGCGGCGGCTGACGAGCCGGGCGTATTCACTGTATTTCCCGGCTACGAGATACATTCCTTCGCCCATGGCGATTACACCATCGTCTATCGCGACATTGCCGGCCAGCCGCTGATCGAGGCCGAGACGCCGGCCGAGCTGCACGCAAAGCTGCGCGCCGAGGTGGGCGACGGGGCTTTCGCCTTCCCCCATCACATCGGCTATCGGCTCGGCGCACGCGGCGTGAACTGGGATACGGTTGTGGCGGAGCTGTCGCCGGTCATGGAGATCGTCTCCATGCATGGCTGCTCCGAAACCTCGATGATGGACCGTCCCTTCCTGCACTCCATGGGCCCGAGCGACGGGTTCTCGACCGCGCGCCACGGCCTGTCGCTTGGCCATCGCTTCGGTTTCCTCGGCAATACCGATCATCACAGCGGCTATCCTGGTTCCTACGGCCATGGCCGCTCGGCCGTCTATGCAGCCGAAAACACCCATGCAAGCCTGTGGGAAGGCATTCACCAGCGGCGCACCAATGCGCTGACCGGCGATTGCAGTCATCTGTTCTTCGCCATCGGCGACACGGTGCAGGGCGGGCAGATCGCCGCCGGCGGGCCGGCGGAACTGGAGCTGGAAGCCGTCGGCGGCAGTTTTATCGACAGCATCGATATTATCCGCAATGGCGATCTGGTCTCGCGCATCACGCCCGAGCTTTCTCCCTCCCCTATCGAGGCGGAGGGTGACGACATGGAAACGCTGCTGGTTCTGGAGCTTGGCTGGGGCGCGCGCGGCTCCTTCCATGACTGGACCGGCACGCTGGAGCTGAGCGGCGGCGAGATCCTGTCGGTCGAGCCGCGGCTGCGCGGTTCGGAAGTGGTGTCGCCGCTGGAAGGCGATGGCGACGAAGAGGACCGCACCCACATCGGGCTGGAGGGCAACCGCATCGCGTTTTCGCTGCGCTCCATGGGCAATCCCAACAATTTCACCTCCGCCACGCAGGCGATCGCCGCGCGCATCCGCATCCGGCCGGAGGCGAAGGTGCGGCTCACGCTTGACGGGCAGGTTTTTGAAGCGAGCGCGGAGCGTCTTTTGCAGGGCGCGCTGTCGAGAAATCTGGGGCCGATCGACAGCCCCGCCTTCCGGCTGCACCCGCTTCCGCGCCCGCATCAGTGGCAGTGGCGCGGCACGGTCGCCATCGAGCCGCTCAGGCGCGGCGAATGGATTTATGCCCGCATGCGGCAGGCAAACGGACAGTGGAACTGGGCAAGCCCTATTTTCTGCGAATGAGGGCGATAGAGGCAAAGACATCCAATAAAGAGAGGTCAGCCAGATCGCCCTTTGCATGACGACCCGGAAACCGGGTCATAAATTGGTGGCGCAAACCGGGAGTATTAAAGTGACCACGAACATCCGCATTCCAAGACGCACATTGCTCAAGGGAATAGGCGCGGCCGGCCTCGGCAGCGTTCTGGCCCCGCTGTCGTCACGCCCGCTCTATGCCGCGAGCGTGGCGCCGATCACCATCGTCATCAACCAGTCGCCGTGGTTCGATTCATTCCGCAGGACGGTCGAGGCCTATGAGGCCGAAACCGGCAACAAGGTGGAGCTGGACGTCAATCCCTTCGCCGGTTCGCTGGAGAAGCAGCGCAATTCCGTGCGCGCCAGCCAGGGCCAGTACGACATTCTGATCATGAATTCGGGCTGGTTCACGGAAATGTATGGCGGCGGCTTTGTCGATTCCATCACCGACATCGATCCGGGTTTCCAGCTCGATCCCGATCTCTACACGCTCAACGACACCATCTATTACAACGCCGAGAAGAAATCGCTGACCAGCGACGGCAAGCTGATGTCGATCCCGGTGTCGCCGCTGATCCCGATGCTCTATTATCGCGGCGACCTCTACAAGGAGGCCGGCCTCGAAGTGCCGAAGACCTTCGACGCGCTGGAAGCCAACGCGAAGAAGCTGCACAATCCGCCGTCCATGTATGGCATCGTCCAGCGCGGCGCGCGCGGCCCGGCAACCGTGTCCTACGATTTCTATCCCTATCTCTACGGCTTCGGCGGCAACATCTTCCGCAACCAGTCGGAAGGCGACTTCACCGTCACGCTGAACTCGGAGGAAGGCCGCACGGCGCTGGATTACTATATCCGCCTCGCCAAGGAAGCCGGCCATCCCAAGACCGCCGCCAACGATCAGGCCAACGTCATCCAGGCGATGGTCACCGGCACGGCGGGCCATGTGATGATGGTCATTTCGGCCGCCTCGCAGATGGACGATCCCGACAAGTCGGCCGTGGTCGACAAGGTCGAATATGCGGTGCCGCCCTCGGCGCCCGGCCTGCCCACCGCACCCGCGCTCGGCCACTGGCTGGCCGGCATTTCGCGCAACGTTCCCGACGACCGCAAGCGCGCCGCCGTCGAGTTCCTGCGCTGGTTCCAGACCAAGGCAGCCCAGCTTGAGACCGCAAAGGCCGGTGGCATTCCCGTCAACGCGGCCGTCTACAAGGAGCCGATCGCCGAGGAGCGGCAGTATCGCTGGATGAAGCCGCTTGCCGAGGCCCTGCCGCATGCGGTCAACTCCTACCAGTTCCCGCAGGCCAGCGAGGTGATCGCGGTTCTGGAGCTTGGCCTCAACCGCGCGGTCGCGGGCGAGATCGGCAGCGTCGAGGCGCTCAACGGCATGGCGGGCGAGATCGAGAAGATCATGGCCGGCTACAATTACCGCACCGGGCAGATCAGCCCGCTGTAAGATCATTGCGGAGGCGGCGGGCCCGATACCGGCCCGTCGTCTGCGTATCCAGACGATGAGCAGGATCGCGACCCGCCGCGGCGGGGAAGCGACCCAAACCCGGAGGTACCACCGGTGACGACGAGCCAAGCGACCGCGCAGCGGCCGAGCCCGGCCAACGCCGCCCCCGCTCCTGCAGGCACCGGCGCCGTTGCGCAGGGCGATCAGCACCTGTGGCGCTGGATTTCGTTCACGCCTGCCCTGGCCATGATGCTGGCGCTCAGCGTTTTGCCCATCGTCAACCTGGTGATCACGTCCTTTCAGGACATTTCATGGGCTGACGGGCAGGCGACGCGCAGCTTTGCCGGCCTTGCCCATTACAAGGCGCTGTTCTCCGACAATCTGTTCGCGGCGGGTCTGCGCAACACCGTCATCTTCGCGCTGGCCGCCGTGGCCGGGCAGATGGTGCTGGCCTTCGCCATGGCGCTGATGGTCTCGCGCATCGTGCGCGGCCGGGTGCTCTACCGGGCGATCTTCATCCTGCCGCTGCTCATTCCCGGCATCGTCATCGGCGCCATCTGGAAGCTGATGCTGAATTTCGATTTCGGCCTCGTCAACAAGCTGCTTGGCCTGTTCGGCTTCATGCCGCATGACTGGCTGGGCAGCCCCGAGACGGCGCTGTTCTCCGTCATCGTGGTCGACATCTGGCACTGGACCCCGTTCTGCTTCCTGCTGTTCCTCGCGGGACTTGAATCCCTGCCGCAGGACGTGTTCGAGGCCTCCAAAATGGATGGTGCCAGCGCCTGGCAGGAACTGGTCCACATCACCCTGCCGCTGATGGTGCCGACCATCATCGTCACCTTCGCCTTCCGCCTGATCGTCGCCTTCAAGGTGTTCGACGAGGTCTATCTGCTCACCGGCGGCGGCCCCGGCACGTCCACCGAGGTGCTGAGCTTCACGCTCTACCAGCGCTTCTTCACCGAGGACAAGGCCGGCTACGGCTCGGCCATGTCGGTGGCCATCATCTTCATCGTCTCGATCCTGCTGGTGATCGCGATTTCGGCTCGTCGCGGCGCGGGAAGACAGTCATGAGGCGCCCTTTCTCTTCCTCGCTCATGCTGCATCTGGCGCTTGTGCTGTGCGCGCTGGTCGTCATCGCGCCCATCGTGTGGACGGTGGGTGCCGGCTTCCGCACCCAGATCTCGCTGCTCATGGGCCACATGACGTTCACGCCGATCTGGAACAATTTCAACGAGGTGCTGTGGTCGAAGACCTCGGATTTCCTGCTCAACTACCGCAACTCCATCATCGTGGGCGTGCTCAGCACCCTGTTGTGCGTGGTGGTGGCGACGCTCGCCGCCTTCTCGCTGAACCGGCTGAAATGGCCGGGCTGGGTGGTTCACATCTTCCTTGCCTGGACGATGATCTTCCACATGATCCCGCCGGTGGCGCTGGCCAGCGCCTGGTTCACCATGGCGCGCGCCGTGGGGTTGGAAAACACCTTCACCGGCCTCATCCTCGCCCATGCCACGCTCAACCTGCCGATCGCCATCTGGCTGATGGCGGTGTTCATCCGCGAGGTGCCGAAGGAGCTTGAGGAAGCGGCGGTGATGGACGGGGCTTCCACGCCGCGCGTCCTGTGGCATGTGGTGCTGCCGCTGATCACGCCCGGCCTTGCCGCCACCTCGATCCTCACCTTCATCTCGTCGTGGAACGAGTTCGCCGTGGCGCTCACCATGACCATGAAGCAGACGGCGACGGTGCCGGTCGCCATCGCCAAGTTCGCCCAGGATTATGAAATCCAGTACACGCAGATGGCGGCAAGCGCTGCCCTTGCCATGCTGCCTGCCCTTGTCGTGCTGCTGATCGCCCAGCGCTATATCGTGCGTGGCCTGACGCAGGGCGCGGTGAAATAGGAAAGCTGCCATGAAGGCCGTCTTCGTCCTGCTCGATTCGCTGAACCGCCACATGCTGGGCGCCTATGGCGGCACGCGCATTCCGACGCCGAATTTCGACCGGCTGGCGGCGCGCTCCACAACCTTCGACCGGCATTATGTCGGCTCCCTGCCCTGCATGCCGGCACGGCGGGACATGCTGACCGGGCGCCTGACCTTCCTGCACCGCAGCTGGGGGCCGCTGGAGCCGTTCGACAACGCCTTTCCCGAGATACTGAGCCGGCAGAAGAAAACCTACAGCCACCTGATCACCGACCATTTCCACTACTGGGAAGATGGCGGCGCGACCTATCACAACCGCTACGATTCCTACGAATTCGTGCGCGGGCAGGAAGGCGACCGCTGGAAGGCGATGGTCCAGCCGCACTGGGAGCGGCTGCGCGAGACCTATCACGCGCGCCAGTTCAGCGAGGAGCCGCGCTCCTATTTTCGCCAGAACATGGTCAACCGCGAGTTCATCCGCGAGGAAAAGGATTTCCCCTCGGTGCGCTGCTTCGCGGAAGGCTTCGAGTTCCTCGACCGCAACCGCGATGCCGACAACTGGTTCCTCCAGATCGAGACCTTCGACCCGCACGAGCCCTTCACCGCGCCGGAACGCTTCAAGGCCCCGTTCGACACCGGCTGGAAAGGCCCGGTCCGCGACTGGCCGCGCTATGGCCGCGTCGACGAGCTGCCGGAGGAGTGCGAGGAACTGCGCGCCAATTATTACGCCGTGGTTTCCATGTGCGATCATCTGCTCGGTCAGCTGCTCGACTATTTCGACGAGCACGATCTGTGGAAGGATACAGCACTCGTCGTCACCTCCGACCACGGCTTCCTGCTTGGCGAGCATGATTTCTGGGCCAAGAACCGCATGAACCTCTATGAGGAGGTCGCGCATATCCCGCTGTTCCTGCACGACCCGCGCCACCCCGAGCGCGCCGGCACGCGCTCAGGCGCGCTCACCCAGTCGATCGACATCGCCGCCACCTTCCTCGACCTGTTCGGGGCCGAGCCGCCGCCGGAAAACGAAGGCTTTTCGCTGTCCGGCATGGCCGATGGCACCGAGCGGCGCAAGGGCGCGCTGTTCGGCTATTTCGGCGGCGCGGTGAACGTCACGGACGGCCAGCACACCTATCACCGCTTTCCCGAGGACCTGTCGAAGCAGGCGCTCTACCAGTACACGCTGGTGCCGACGCACATCTTCTCGCCGTTCACGCCGGCCGAGCTGGCCGACATCGAGCTGTCGCCGCCGCTGTCCTTCACCAAGGGCGCATCGCTGCTGAAAGTGCCGGTCATCGACCGCTCGCCCATGTACAACAATTACGGGCCGGGCAGCCTGCTGGAATCGGAAACGCGGCTCTACGATCTCGCCACCGATCCGGGGCAGGATGCGCCGCTGGACGATCCGAAGCTGGAAACGGCGATGACCGAGCTGATGAGCGGGCTGATGCAGGCCAATGGCGCGCCGCCCGAAGCCTTCACCCGGCTCGGCCTCGACATACCGGCGGGTGTGACATGACCGGCCGGGACGGCAAATTCGGCGATGCGGCCTCCCTGCGCAGCCTGACTGCGGATCTGTCGCAGATCGCCTCCGTGCGCCGCATCGTGCTCGACGACGGGCCGGGGCGCGGCGGGCGCATGCTGGCCTTCTCCACCGGCGGCGGGCTCGATTTCTGGGTGGCGGCGGACCGCTCGCTCGACATCGCCACGCTGTCCTTCCGTGGCGTTCAGCTCGGCTGGCAGAGCCCGGCCGGTTTCGGCCCGCCATCCGGACCGGAAGCCGATGGCGGCCGTGGTTTCGACCGCGCCTTTGGCGGTTTTCTCGTCACCTGCGGGCTGGAGCATATCCGTCAGCCGGCCAACGGAAACCCGCTGCATGGGCGCCTGCCCTATTCGCCCGCGCGCCTCACCGCCTATGGCGAGGACTGGGAGGCGGATGAGCCGGTGCTGTTCTGCGAGGGCGAGGTGGTGCAGTGGCGCAATGGCGCGTACGCCTATCGCCTGAAGCGCCGCATCGAAGCGCCGATCGGCGGCGCAAAGCTGCGCATCATCGACCGCATCGAAAATATCGGCCCCGGGCCGCTGCCGCTTTATCTGCTCTATCATTTCAATCTGGGCTATCCGGCCGTCGCGCCGGGAACCGTGGTCGAACTGGATGGCGAGCGCCTGATCGGGCCGCTGGCCATGCCGGAGGAAGGCCCGGTTCCGGCCAGCCTGCACCCTCTTCGCGGCGCGGGGCATGCCGTGTGCAGCGTCGATGCCGGCGCGGGCAGCCCGCAACTGCGCTTTGGCTGGGATGCCGCGCGCCTGCCCCACCTGCAATTGTGGCGCAACCTGATGCCGCGCAGCGGCGTGCTGTCGGTGGAGCCCTGCAATGTGGGGCGCAACGAGGATGGCTCGAATGCCGATGCGCCGCTGCTGGCGCCCGGTGAAACGTCTGCTTTTTCCGTGTCGGTCGAAGTTGGAACGGCTGGCGCGACATGAACAGGGAAAACGATCATGGCTGAGGTCAATCTGCGCGACGTGCGCAAAGCCTACGGTACGGTGCAGGTGCTGCGCGGCATCGATGTCGATGTCGCCGATGGCGAGTTCGTGGCGCTTGTCGGCCCGTCCGGCTGCGGCAAGTCCACGCTTCTGCGGATGATCGCCGGGCTGGAGGACATCGCGCAGGGCGAGATCCGCATCGATGACCGGCTGGTCAACAACGTGCCGCCCAAGCAGCGGGACGTGGCCATGGTGTTCCAGAACTATGCGCTCTATCCGCACATGACGGTGGCCCGCAACATGGGCTTTTCGCTGAAGCTGGCCGGCAGGCCGCAGAAGGAGATCGACGAGCGCGTGGCGGCGGCAGCCGCGATCCTCGACCTGTCGGCCCTGCTCGACCGCTATCCGCGCCAGCTCTCCGGCGGCCAGCGCCAGCGCGTGGCCATGGGCCGCGCCATCGTGCGCGACCCGCAGGTTTTCCTGTTCGACGAGCCGCTTTCCAACCTCGACGCCAAGCTCCGGGTGCAGATGCGCGCCGAGATCAAGGCGCTGCACCAGCGCCTGCGCACCACCACGGTCTATGTGACGCACGATCAGGTCGAGGCCATGACCATGGCCGACAAGATCGTCGTGATGCGCGACGGGCATGTCGAGCAGATCGGCGCCCCGCTCGATCTCTACGACCATCCGCAGAACATGTTCGTCGCCGGTTTCATCGGCTCGCCGGCCATGAACTTCATCAAGGGCTGGATCGAGGACGGCCAGTTTCACGGCCCCGGCAACATCATTGCGCCGGCTAAGGATGCCGGTGTCGACAGCATGCTGGATGGCGTGGTGCTGGGCATCCGCCCCGAGCATCTGCTGCTCGATCCGGCCGGTGTCGAGGCCACCGTCACCGTGGTCGAGCAGACCGGATCGGAAACCTATCTGCTCCTCGATATAGACGGCCAGCGCATCAACTATCTCGGCCGCGAGCGCGTCGCCATCGGGCCCGGGGACAAGGTGCGCATCATGCCCGATCCCGCGCGGCTGCATTTCTTCGACGAGAAGACGGGCCAGCGGCTCGGCGCGCCGGCTTCCTCCGGCCTGCCCTCCGCTTCCCTCCCCTCCCCCGGCCTCCCCTCCCCCGAAAAACCGGGCACCGGGCGCGGCAGTTCTCCGCATGGGCGCAAAGCCGGACAGGAACCCGGCGCGCGCGCCCGCGCGGGGCTCGGCAGTGCGGCGGCGCGCGTGCTTTCGCTGGTCGGCATCCGCGCCGATGGCTACCGCCCCGAACTGCACTACATGCGCGGCAGCGGCCCGGCTTCCACCCGGACCCGCGGCGGCGGCGAACCGCGCTGACCGCCTTCCGCACCTGCATCGCCGCCCGCATATGAGAGTGACATGACCACGCGACCCAATATCCTTTTCATCATGTCGGACGATCACGCCGCGCGCGCGATCTCCTGCTATGGGTCCGGGCTCAACAGCACGCCCAATATCGACCGCATCGCCCGCGACGGCATGCGGCTCGACCGCTGCTATGTCACCAATTCGATCTGCACGCCGAGCCGCGCCTCGATCCTCACCGGCACCTACAATCACGTGAACCGCGTCACCACGCTCGACACCCATATCGACAACCGCCTGCCGCATGTCGCGAAGCATCTGCGCCAGGCGGGCTACCAGACCGGGATGTTCGGCAAGTGGCATCTCGGCGAAGGCAGGGCGCACCAGCCGACCGGCTTCGACGAATGGTCGGTGTTTCCGGGACAAGGCGAATATTTCGATCCGGTGATGATCGGCCCCGATGGCGCGGAAACGGTGCCGGGCTACGCCAGCGATGTGCTGACCGACAAGTGCCTCGATTTTCTGGAGCGGCGCGATCCTGAGCGGCCGTTCTTCATGATGTGCCATCACAAGGCCCCTCACCGCCCCTTCGAGCCGCATCCGCGCCATCGTCATCTCCATGCCGACGGCGATCTGCCGGTGCCGGAAACCTTCGACGACGATTACGCCAACCGGGCCGCCGCTGCCGCCGCCGCCAAAATGCGCATCCGCGCCGACATGACCTACAAGGACCTTGGCCTGGTGCAGCCCGAAGCGGGCGCCGAGGCCGGCGAGCTGCTGATTGCCGGCCGCAAGGACCGCAAGGTTCCGGACATCGCTCCTGGTCAGGAAATCCGCCTCATCGACGCCGCGACGGGGAAAAACTTTGTCTTCACCGATCCCCGGCAACTCGCCCTGTTCAAATACCAGCGCTACATGATGCGCTATCTGCAGACGGTGGCGGCGATCGACGAGAATGTCGGCCGGCTTCTCGACTATCTCGACGCGGAAGGGCTGACCGACGACACCATCGTCATCTACACCTCCGATCAGGGATTTTTCCTTGGCGAGCATGGCTGGTTCGACAAGCGCTTCATGTATGAGGAATCGTTGCAGATGCCGTTCCTCATCCGCTATCCGCTGGGCATCGCGCCGGGTGCGGTGTCACGGCAGATCGCCATGAATGTCGATTTCGCCCCCACCTTCCTCGACTATGCGGGCGTGCGAACCCCTTCCTACATGCAGGGCACCAGCCTGCGGCCTGTTCTGGAGCAGCGCGCGGATGCGGACTGGCAGGACGTCGCCTATCACCGCTACTGGATGCACAAGGACGATTTCCACAATGCCTTCGCCCATTACGGCGTGCGCGATGCCCGCTACAAGCTGATCTACTGGTACAATGATCCGCTGGGCGAGACCGGCGCCAATCCCGGCGACGAGCCGCCCGAATGGGAGCTGTTCGATTGCGAGGCCGATCCGTTCGAGCTGCACAACCGCGCGGGCGACCCGGCGTTCCGTGATGTCTTCCTGACGATGCTGGAAAAGCTCGATGCGAAAATGGCGGAGATCGGCGATAGCCCCGAGCATGACAACGCCGTCGTGCGGGCGCAGCTCGGGCGCGGCTGAACCGGCATGAGCTGCTGCGCGAACTCCCGCACCCCGCAGCAGCGGCCGCATGAGAAGCCCGCTGCGGCCGGCTCTCCGATAAATGCTTCCTCCCCTGCTCCGGGGAACGATGCGGAGGCCCCTCCCCGCGCCCGCTTCGAGGCCGCCCGCTCCTTCATCGGCACCGACAGGCCGCTGATCGCCGCAGATGGCGAGGGCCCGGCCCGCCCGGTGCGGCTCGATGCCTTCGAGATGGAGACCGAGACCGTCACCAACGACCGCTTCGCCGCCTTCGTGGCTGCGACCGGCTACGTTACCGAGGCCGAGCGCTTCGGCTGGTCGCCGGTGTTCATCGGCCTGCTGCCGGACGGGGCCGGCTATTACGCCAATGAGGGCGAAACGCCCTGGTGGGTGCGTGTGGAAGGCGCCTCGTGGAAGACGCCGGAAGGCCCCGCCAGCGATCTGGCCGGACGCGGCGACCATCCGGTCGTGCAGGTGTCGTGGAACGACGCGAGCGCCTTCGCGGCATGGAGCGGCGGGCGGCTGCCGACGGAGGCCGAGTGGGAACATGCGGCCCGCGCCGGTCTCGGCGACGTGCGCTATCCATGGGGCGACGACGAGCCCGACGACACCACCATCTTCTGCAACATCTGGCAGGGCGTCTTTCCGCACCGGAACACGTTGGCCGACGGCTATCTCGGCACCAGCCCCGTCCGCGCCTTCCAGCCCAACCGTGCCGGGCTTTACGGCATGGCCGGCAATGTGTGGGAATGGACGCAGGATGCCTATCGCGTCCGTTCACTCTCCAAAGCGGCGAAGGCCCGCAACCGGCATGCGGCGCTTGGGCAGGAGAAGGTGATGAAGGGCGGCTCCTTCCTCTGCCACGTCTCCTACTGCCACCGCTACCGCATCGCCGCGCGCTCGGCGCTGACCATCGACTCCTCCACCAGCAATGCCGGCTTCCGGCTTGTCTACGATGTGGCGGCTTCCGCAGATTAGAGCGTGCCGCGATTCTTTCGGTTTTACCCCGCGCTTTGACTTTCTATTATTGCATATCGCTCGAAACCGGTTCCCACCTGCGAGCGATATGCTTTGGTTCCCCGCGGCCATCCATCGTGTCAACTCGACCTGTCACCGGTATGGGAACACATCCGCGTGGTCCGCCCCCTTTCGCGGGCCGGTGCCTCCGCCCTCGTCGAAGTGACCACAACACTATCGATGGCCGCCGCCCGTGGGCTTTCCTCTCGGGGAATGCCGCGATGAGCTGCCGGTGCAGTTCATGGATCGTGGGGCATTATCCTGAGTCTGATCCGGGGCCGTCGGCAGGCTGACCCGGCATGACAAGCGGAACACCATCCCCTCCGCCTGGCCAGAAGCTGAAACCATCTGGCGCCGCCTTGGAGATTCGCACGCAAGTTTGGTGTGCGAGCCGTCCAACACTATCGTGCGAGGGCGCGCCCCGCGATTCGGATGAGCGCGATGTTTGTGGCTGATCGGCAGTGCCTGATGTCATCAGGAACCTTGCAGAACCCACTTCATGGGTATTCTTATCTCCCGCTCGGCCCGTCTCCGAGGCCAAAGAATCCGCAACCATCAGGAAACATGCGTTTTATCGAGTTGACAGCTGGCAACTCTTGCCGATTCGGAATGCGGAATTGGTTGCAGAAAGGTTAATTTCCGTTAACCCTCTTTTGCTTGACAGGAATCGGTATTTCACCCAGCCTCATCTACGGCAATTGCAGGTAAATATCGGTATTATCCGTAACTTGCGGCGGCCACTGTAAACTCAAGCGTAATCGCGTAGACTTGTGTCCATCCGGTGAGTCGGAGAAGGCCGTTTCCCGACAGGGGAAGGGTGTGTTTTTGTGCAGGCAGGTTCAGATATGACACTCGAGGGGCAGACCGCGCAGCACGCTGTCGTGCAGGGGCCGGCCGATCGCCAGATCGCCGCCGATGCCGAGCGGCTGTCGGCCGAGCTTGCCAAGCTGCGCGGCAGGCTGTTTCCGCCGAGCGCCATGAAGACGCTGCGCCCCTTCACCAGCGGCGAGGCGGCGCGGCTGATCGGCGTGACCGACGGCTATCTGCGGCAATTGTCGATTTCAGGCGAGGGCCCCTCCCCCGAGGTCGGCGCGGGCGGGCGCAGGCTCTATTCGCTGGCCGATGTGAACGCGCTGCGCGCTCATCTCGCCGGACAGGGCGGCGCCAAGGCGCGCCATTATCTGCGCCGCCGCCAGCCGGGCGAGCATTTGCAGGTGGTGGCGATCACCAACTTCAAGGGCGGCTCGGGCAAGACAACCACCTCGGCCCATCTGGCGCAGTATCTGGCCTTGCAGGGCTATCGCACGCTGGCCATCGATCTGGATCCTCAAGCTTCGCTCTCGGCTCTGTTCGGCTATCAGCCCGAACTCGATCTCAGCGGGAACGACACGCTCTATGGCGCGATCCGCTATGACGAGGAGCGGGTGGAGCTGTCCAGCATCATCCGCCCCACCTATTTCGACGGGCTCGATCTGGTGCCCGGCAATCTCGAGCTGCAGGAGTTCGAGCACACGACGCCGCAGCATCTGGCGGCGCGCGGGCAGGGCCGAGCCGGGGAGGCTGGACACGACCTGTTCTTCGCCCGCGTCCAGCAGGCGATCTCGACCGTCGAGGCCAATTACGACGTGGTGGTCATCGACTGCCCGCCGCAGCTTGGCTATCTGACGCTGAGCGCGCTGTGCGCGGCCACTTCCGTCATCGTCACCGTGCATCCGCAGATGCTCGACGTGGCCTCGATGAGCCAGTTCCTGTTCATGACCTCCGATCTGCTGGCTGTGGTGCGTGAGGCGGGCGGCGAGCTGAATTTCGATTTCCTGCGCTATCTCATCACCCGCTATGAGCCGAACGATGGCCCGCAGACGCAGATTTCCGGATTCCTGCGCACCCAGTTCGGGGACAGGGTGCTGACCGCGCCGATGCTGAAATCGACGGCGGTGTCGGATGCGGGGCTTTCCAAGCAGACGCTCTACGAAGTGGGCCGCGAGAATTTCAACCGCGCCACCTATGACCGCGCCTATGAGGCGCTGACGGCGGTGAATGCCGAGATCGAGGCGCTGCTCATCCAATCATGGGGACGCAAGCCATGAGCCGGTTGACAGCTGTCAACTTGTCCTGTGCGTCGCGAATCGGAGTCTCGCGACCGTTAAATTCGGCCGCCATCTATCCACACCTCGCGAATCTCCGCGATGATGCGCGGCAGGGAGGTGACGGCTCATGAATACACGCAAGAACAGACTGCGCTCGCTGCTGTCCGGGGAGGCGCCCGCCGCTTCGGTCGATGCTACCAATGCAGCCATTCCGCCGATGCCGGTGCCCGAGCCGGCTGCCGCACCGAAGCGGGCGACGTCGGCCGCCGTCAAGGCCATGGGGCTGACGCTCGGCTCGCTGTCGCAGGAAGCGCAGGAGGCGGGACGGCTGCGCGAAATGCTGGCCGCCGGCGAACGCGTGGTCGAGATCGATCCGCAATTGCTGGAGCGCTCGCCCTTCCTCGACCGCCTGAGCGACGGCGCGCGCAATGACGAGGATTTCGCGGCACTCAAGGCCAGCATGGCCGAGCACGGCCAGCAGGTGCCGGTTCTGGTGCGTCCTCATCCCGATCCGGAGAAAGCGGCACGTGGCCTCTATCAGATCGCCTATGGCCATCGCCGTGCGCAGGCGGCCCGCGAGCTTGGGCTGCCGGTGCGCGCCGTGGTGCGCACGCTGGACGATGCCGGTCTGGCGCTGGCGCAGGGCAAGGAAAATGCCGAGCGCCGGGCACTGTCCTTCATCGAGCGGGCGTTCTTCGCCAAGGCGCTGCTCGACCATGGCTTTGACCGGGCGACGGCGCAGGTGGCGCTTTCCGTCCACAAATCGGAAATGACGCGCCTGCTTCAGGTCACCGAAAACGTGCCGCTGGACATCGTCCAGGCGATCGGCCCCGCGCCGAAGGCCGGGCGTCCGCGCTGGATGGAACTCGGCGAATTGCTGGCGGCCGACCGGGGCGGGCTGGCGCATGACGAGATCGCCCTGCACGCCTTCCGTGAGGCCGACAGCGACACGCGCTTCCAGCGGCTGTTCGACCGCCTTCAGGCGTCCGCAAAGCGGCGCGCCGCGGGTGGTGCGCCGGGTGGTGCTACGGGCGGAGCCCGCCGGATCGCGGATGCGCAGGGCAGGGTGCTGGGCGAGGTCGCGGTGGCTGGCAAGGCCGCGCGCCTGACCATTCCGGCCAGCGCCGGCAGCGGCTTTGCCGATTTCGTCGCCGACGAGCTGCCACGCCTGCATGCCGCGTTTCTGGCGGCGCAGAGCGAAGGCAAGGCGGACTAGGGCATGTTGTCCGGAAACGGGATCCGGTTTCGGGCGGCACATGCAGGACAGGAATTGCACGCGCAGGAAGCGACCCGAACGGTCGCAAGGCGCTTAGAAAAAGGGATTTGCCGGCAGGGTTGCATCCTTCCCGGCATATGAGCCGAAAACGGAAACCAGAAGCGGAGAAGCAGGCAAGAAAAAAGGCCCCCAGAACGTCACCATCCCGGAAGCCCCTTTCGATGTAGCAATCTGAAAGAATCACTTCCGCACATTATTGTCAAGCCGTGGTGCGTCCTGGCCGGGTGTTTTTATGCCTCGGAGATGAGGTGATTCTCATGACGGAGCGTTTTGCGACGACGCCTTTCGGCGGCGCTCGGATAAGTGCGGCCCAATTCCGGCATCGCGAGGCGGTGGACCGGCGCAGGGCTGAGTTGAATGAAGGCGGCAACGATACCGGCCGTACCGAAAAGTGGCAGCTCATCCGGGCGCTGACCGAGGCGCGCGCCGCGTTCGGCCTGTCCGATCGCACCATCGTGGTGCTGGATGCGCTGCTGAGCTTCCATCCCGAGCGCGAGCTGGACGGTTCGCAGCCGGTCATCGTCTTTCCCTCCAATGCGGAGCTTTCGCTGCGCAGCCGGGGAATGGCCGATGCGACGCTGCGCCGTCATCTGGCGGCGCTTGTCGAGGCGGGGCTGATCCTGCGCCGCGACAGTCCCAATGGAAAGCGCTATTGCCGCCGTGACGGCTATGGCGAGGTGGAAAGCGCCTTCGGCTTCGATCTGTCGCCGCTGGCGCTGGCTGCCCCCGCCATCCACGAGGCCGCGGAAGCGGCACGGGCCCATGAGCGGCTGTGCAGGCGCCTGCGCGGCGAGATCACCATTCACCAGCGCGATGTTGCCAAGATCATCGAGGCGGGCCGGGAAGAAGGCGCGGGTGGCCAGTTGGGCAGCCAGTGGGAGCGCTTTGCCATGGATCTGATGCCTTTGTGCCGTCGCCTTGGCCGCAACGTCTCCAGCCATGTCCTGGAGGAACGACGCGATGCTCTGGTCAGGCTTCGGGCCGAGGTGGAAACGGCCTATCTGAATGCTCTCGACAATCAAAATATGAGCGGCACTGACGCCGGTTTTGAGCGGCAATATCAGAATTCAAATATAGATCATCCATTTGAATATCGCTCAGAAAAAGAGCTGAAGCCGAAAACTGAGCCAGACCACGAGCATCTGCCTGACGGCGAGGTCTGGCGGGAAGAGGGAGCAGGAGGGCTATCGGAGGCGGGCTGGGCGCCTGAAACCAAGAGCCAGCCGGTCCCGCTCGATTATCTGCTGAAAACCTGCCCGACGCTGGCCAGCTATGCCCGTGACGGCATCGGAGACTGGGGGGATGTGCTGGCGACGGCGCAACTGGTGCGCTCCATGCTTGGCATTTCGCCCGATGCCTGGAACAAGGCGTGCGCGGCCATGGGCAAACTGACCGCTGCCGTGGTCATTGCGGCCATTCTGGAGCGATCCGAAGCGATCCGCTCGCCGGGAGGCTACCTGCGGGCGCTGACCGAACGCGCCGAAAGCGGACGCTTCTCGCTGCTGCCGATGCTCACAGCTCTGGAAAGGGCAGGGGAGAAGGCCGCCGTTGGGCCGGATTGACAGCTGGCAACTGCCCGAAAGGCCGATCCGGGTGCGGTTGGGCAGGCAGGATAGCTATCATGCGGAGGTTTGCCCGGATTTTGTCCTCCGGGAGAGCCCTCGGGCCGATGCAGGAGCAGGTTCATGCGGGAAAGGGCGAAAAGGAACTGTTGGAACGTGGCTCACGTCTGTTTCCCGTGCAGGTTCTCCGGCAAGGCGGGCGTTTTCAGGGCCATCGTCTGTCGCAGACCGAAAAAAAGGGCCGCACGTCATGCACGGCCCCTTTTGGGAAGGTTGGTCGGGGGGAGAGCCCTTGCAGGCTCCGCTGTCGCGTTAGGCGGTCAGCTTTGCGCAGGCTTCCGCGATGCGCTGCAGGGCAGTGATCAATTCCTGTTCGCCAGTGGCGTAGGAAATGCGGAAATAGGGCGAAAGGCCGAAGGCCGAGCCCGGCACCACCGCCACATGCGCCTGTTCCAGCAGGTAGTCGGTGAAGTCGGCGTCGGTTTCGATCGCTTTCCCGGCCGGCGTGCGCTTGCCGAGGACGCCGGCGCAGCTGGCGAAGGTGTAGAATGCGCCTTCGGGCGTGCGGCAGGTGAGCCCGTCGATGGCGTTCAGCCTGGCGACGACCATGTCGCGACGCTTGCGGAAGCTTTCCTGCCGGCCGGTCAGAAAATCCTGCGGCCCGTTCAGCGCCTCGACCGCCGCAGCCTGCCCGATGGAAGAGGGGCAGGAGGTCGCCTGGCTCTGGATCACGGCCATGGCCTTGATCAGGGTTTTGGGGCCGCCGGCATAGCCGATGCGCCAGCCGGTCATGGCATAGGCCTTGGACACGCCGTTGATGGTGAGCGTGCGGTCCTTCAGGCGCGGTTCAAGTGCCGCCGGCGTGACGAAACGAAAACCGTCATAGACGATGTGCTCATACATGTCGTCGACCATCAGCCAGACATGGCGGTGCTTCAGCAGCACATCGAGCAGCGGGCGATAGTCCGCTTCGCTGTATGCCGCGCCCGAGGGGTTCGACGGTGAATTGAGCAGCACCCAGCGGGTTTTGGCGGTAATGGCCTGTTCGAGCTGGTCAGCCCGCAGCCGGAACCCGTTTTCCTCGTCGCAGGGGATCAGCACCGGCACGCCGCCGCAGATCTCCACGATGTCGGAATAGGAGGTCCAGTACGGTGTCGGGATGATCACCTCGTCGCCGGCATCGATGGTGGCCATGAAGGCGTTGAACAGGATCTGCTTGGCGCCGGTGGCGACAGTCACCTCGTCGAGCGCGTAATCGACGCCGTTTTCGCGGCGGAATTTCTCCGCCACGGCCTTTTTCAGCTCCGGCGTGCCGTCGAGGCCGGTATATTTCGTGTCGCCGCGGTCTATGGCCGCTTTCGCGGCCTGCTTGACGTTATCTGGCGTGTCGAAATCGGGCTCGCCGGCGCCGAGGATGATGACGGGCAGGCCTTCTCGCTTCATGGCAGCGGCGCGGGCGCCGATCTGCAGGATTTTGGAAACGCCGACCGAGGCGATCCGCGAGGCGGGCCGGAAGCCCGCCTCCCCAATGTCAGACCTTGCGTTCATGGTGGCTTACTCGATGTCGAAGGACACGCCCTGCGCCAGCGGCAGGGCCTTGGAGTAGTTCACCGTGTTGGTGGCGCGGCGCATGTAGGCCTTCCAGGCGTCGGAACCGCTTTCGCGTCCGCCGCCGGTTTCCTTCTCGCCGCCGAACGCGCCGCCGATTTCAGCGCCGGAGGTGCCGATATTGACGTTGGCGATGCCGCAGTCGGAGCCATCGGCACCAAGGAAGCGCTCGGCTTCCTGCACGTTGAGCGTGAAGATCGACGAGGACAGGCCGGCAGCAACCGCGTTGTGATCAGCCAGAACGGCGTCGAAGTCGGAATATTTCATGACGTAGAGGATCGGCACGAAGGTTTCTTCCAGAACCGGGCCGGCCTGCTTCGGCATTTCGACGATTGCGGGCTTCACGTAATAGGCGGTGTCCTTGCCGGCTTCGCGAACGCGTTCGCCGCCGGTCACGGTGCCGCCCTCGGCCTTGGCCGCCGCCAGCGCCTTTTCCATGGCCTCAAAGGCCTGCTTGTCGACCAGCGGGCCGACGAGGGCCGAGGTTTCCAGCGGATTGCCGACGGAAACGCTGGTGTAGGCCTTCTTCAGGCGCGGAACGAGCTGGTCATAGACGCTTTCATGGACGAACAGGCGGCGCAGCGTGGTGCAGCGCTGGCCGGCGGTGCCCATGGCGCCGAAGGCAATGGCGCGCAGCGCCATGTCGAGATCGGCCGAGGGGCAGACGATGCCGGCATTGTTGCCGCCGAGTTCGAGGATCGAGCGGGCGAAACGCTTGGCAAGGCGCGGACCCACTTCACGGCCCATGCGGGTCGAGCCGGTGGCCGAAACAAGCGCCACTTTTGCATTGTCGACCAGCGCTTCGCCGATGGTGCGGTCGCCGATCAGCACGGTGCTGAGATTGGCGGGGGCATCGCCGAAGCGGGCCATCGCGCGCTCAAGGATCGCCTGACAGGCAAGTGCGGTCAGCGGTGTCTTTTCGGAAGGCTTCCAGACGATGGAGTCGCCGGCGACCAGCGCAAGGGCCGCATTCCACGACCACACGGCAACGGGGAAGTTGAAGGCCGAGATGATGCCGACGACGCCCAGCGGGTGCCATGTTTCCATCATGCGGTGGCCGGGACGCTCGGTGGCGATGGTCAGGCCGTAGAGCTGGCGCGACAGACCAACGGCGAAATCGCAGATGTCGATCATTTCCTGCACTTCGCCGAGGCCTTCGGAGGTGATCTTGCCGGCCTCGATGGAGACGAGACGGCCGAGATCGGCCTTGGCGGCGCGCAGTTCTTCACCCAGAAGACGCACCAGCTCGCCGCGGCGCGGAGCCGGCACCAGACGCCATGCCCTGAAGGCTTCATGCGCGGCATCGATGGCGGTTGCGGCCTCTGCTGCCGAAACGGTTTTCAGCGCGCCGATCTGCTCGCCGCTGACCGGGCTGAAGGAAACCATGTTGCCGCCTTCCCATGCCGCGCGGGCAACGCCCAGCTTGTCGAGAATGGTTGCGGTTTCCTGTTTGACGTCGACTGTCATGATGCGATCTCCGTTGTCGTGACTGGTCAGAAAATTGCGGCCCCGAGGGGACCCGGCGAAATGTTGGCCTTGAGCGCGGCGGCAAGCCTGCGCACCCCGGCCGGCGTATAGCGGTCGTAAACCGCCTGGTTCTTGCGGCCAACAGCGTGTTCGGCGCTGAAACTGCCGTCAAACTCCTCCACGGCGACGCGGAACACGAATTCCCGCAGCGCCGGCTCGAAAGCGGGGTCGGCAAGGCGCGGATCGTCCTTTGCCACCACCAGATTGAAATGCACGCCGCCATCGCCGATATGGCCGAAATCGCAGATGGTGATGCCGGTATAGTGCTGCGGCAGTTCCTGCTTCATATAGGCGAGGAAGCGCATCACGTCACCGCGCCGGAACGACAGATCGAAGGCTATCAACCGCCCCGCGTGGCGCACGCCTTCGGAAAGCGCGTGGCGAAGCGCCCACATTTCATGAGTGGGGCCGACGAAAGCGTCTTCCAGCAAGCCGTCTTCGCCTTCCCAGATCAGGCCCAGCACATCCTCAAGCACCGATTGCAGTCCCTGTTCGCCCTCGCGCGGCGCATTGGTGCGCGAGATTTCGGCCAAGATGACGAAATCGGGCACGACGCCGGCCTGAAACGGATTGCGCAGCGACGGCACATGGTCGAGCGCGGCAGCGACCGCATGGCCCGACATGCCCTCGAAAGCGGAAAGGCCGTCGCCCAGCGCATCCTCCATGGCCAGCAGCAGGGCCGGAACATGGGCGGGCGATGAGGGAACCAGCAGCGCGGTCGCCGACTGGCGCGGCAGGGGCTCCACATTCAGCACGCATTCGGTGATCACGCCGAAGCTGCCGGAGGTGCCGATGAAAAGCTGCTTCCAGTCGATGCCGGTGTTGTTCTTGCGCAGGCCGCTGCACAGATCGAGCACCGTGCCCCGTTCATCGGCCAGCACCACCTTGAGGCCCAGCGTGTTGCGGCGCACATCGCCGTAGCGCAGGAAGCGAGAGCCGCCGGTGTTGGTGGCGATCATGCCACCGAGACGCGGATCGGCGCCCAGATCAATGGGAAAGAACAGGCCTTCGTCTTCCAGCCTGCCGTTGAGATCGGAGAGACGAAGGCCCGCGCCGGCATGAACGGTGCGGTTCACCCGGTCCAGCTCGCAGATGCCGGTCAGCCGGTCGAGGCTGAGAATGCCCTGCGTGCCGGTGCCGTCCGGCGTCGAGCCGGAAACGAGGCCGGTATTGCCCGATTGCGCAACCAGCGGCAGACCATGGCGCACGCAATGGGAAACGACCGCCGAAACCTCCTGCGTGGTGGCGGGGCGGGCAACGAAAGCGGCGCGCCCGTGATCGTAGCGCGCCCCGGTCTCATAAGCCGACATGTCATCGCAACCGCTCAGAAGCCCCTTTGGCCCAAGAATCTTCCGCAGTGCGCCGATATGATCTTCACTGATCATGAAAAGCCTTATTCCGCCGCCTGCGCCAGAGTGACCACGGCAAGGCAGTTCTCGATGGAAGCCCGCTCGATTTCAGCATAATGGGCGAATTCGTCCAGCACGGAAGCGCCGAGATCGCGCTCGAACATGATCTGGTTGGGGCTGGCGGTAAACTCCTGCGCGGCATCGTCACCCAGATTGGACTGGAAAATGCCGGCCGCGCTGACGGGCAGGAAATCCTCGTAGACGATGGGGTCGAACTGCATCAGGCCTTGCGCGATCGCCGTTTCCAGATCGACCCCCATGGTGGCGCCCGCGGCGGCGGCCTTGCCGCTTTCGGTCAGGCTGTAGCGGAAATAGCCGAGCCCCGCCGCGCGGATGCCGTTCCAGTCGTCGGGGAAAGCCGTGAACACATCGGCGAGCGCTGCCTCATACTCGGCCGCGTTGGAGCCATCGGCGGCCGGACGAACCCGGGCGCGGGTGTCGTTCAGCAGCTTGTCGTAGAGCGCGCGGCCCTTTGGCGTCAGCGCCACGCCGCGCTGCTCGATCTCGCCGAAACGGGCGGTGTGGGAACCGGCCTGCCATGTCCCATCCGCGCCCCTGAAGGAAACCGCCTCTTCGAGCGCCTTGAACGAGGTCTGGCGCAGCAGGATCGGGCAGGCGCGGGTAGGGGGGCCTTCCACCACGGCTTTCGGCGCGATGCCATGCTCGGGCATCAGCTTCTGAACCCGGTCGATGTCGAGCGTGCGCGGGGTGAGGTGGTTGATGTGCGGGCCACGGAACGAGACCACGTCGGCGATCAGCCGATGGGCGTCATGCAGGCGCCTGTACATGCCGGCATCGACGATGGCCTTGTCGTGCCAGCGGAAGGTTTCCAGCACTTCCGCGACGAAACGCGCAGCGTCCTCGCGGCCGAGCCCGCCATTGCGCTCGGCCTTTTCGATCAGCGCCACCGCGCCTTCGGTGAAGATGTTGCGGCCGGACAGAACCTTCGCCGCTTCAGTGCGCAGCGTCTCGTCGGCGATGAGATCGAGCCGCAGCAGCGAGGTGAAAACGCGGAAGGGATTGCGCTTCAGGCTGGCGTCCCCGACCGGACGAAAGGCGGTGGAGTGCACCGGAACGCCGGCCGTCGACAGATCGTAATAGCCGACCGGAACCATGCCCATGACCGCGAAGGCGCGGCGCATCATGGCAAGCTCATGGCGAGTGCCGAGACGGATCGCACCATGGCGCTCCTCGGAAATGCGCTCCAGAGAATCCGTCGCCGTCAGCCGCTGTTTCAGCTGCGGATCGTTGCCGAGCGTCTCCTCATTGACCTTTCCCACCAGCGTCATCAGCGTGCCATAGGCGGGCACCTCGTCGCGATACATGGCCGACATGGCTGCGGAGAAGGCGGAGCGGATGTCGTCGGGGGAGACCAGATGCGCGTTCATGGCGGTGCAAAATCCAGGCTGAGACTATCAATCATGCAGTTTTCAGATCATATTGCAGCCGAACCAACCGTTCCAATGACTGTTCGAACTGTTTTGATGCGATAGCGGAATGAACGCCAGCCGTACACTGATGCCGGACCTGATCGTGCTGCAGTCGTTCGAGGCCGCCGCCCGCCATGGAAATTTCACCAAGGCGGCGGCGGAGCTGAGCCTGACGCAGAGCGCCGTGAGCCGGCAGATCAAGCTGCTGGAAGACCAGCTCGGCGTTGCCCTGTTCGAGCGGATCCGCAAGCGGGTGGTGCTGACGGCGGCGGGCCACCAGTTGCAGCCGGAAGTGCGCCAGCTGCTGCAGCAGGCCGAGCACATGATGCTGCGCGCCAGAGCAGCATCGGCCGGAAAGGTGCTGACGGTCGCCACCCTGCCGACCTTCGGAAGCCGCTGGCTGATGCCGCGCCTGCCCGATTTCATGGACAGGAACCCCGGCGTGATCGTGGACGTGGCCTCGCGCTCGCAGCCCTTCGACCTCACCGCGGAAAGTTTCGATCTGGCGATCCATTACGGCCAGCCGATCTGGGCGCATGCGAGCTGCACCTATCTGTGCAGCGAAATGATCTATCCGGTGGCGAGCCCGGCGCTGATCGGCAGGGCCGGCCTTGCCGAGGTCGGCGATATCATCGGCCAGCCGCTCCTGCACCTCGCCACACGCCCGAAACTGTGGTCGGAATGGTGCCAGCGCAACGGGCTCAGCGACGAGGTGGCCTACAGGGGCAGCCGCTTCGACCAGTTCAGCATGATCATCGAAGGCGCGCTGGCCGGCATGGGGGTTGCGCTGCTGCCGAAATATCTGATCGAAGGCGAGCTTGCGAGCGGCACGCTGCGGCTTTTGGACGACGCCCCGATGCCGACCGACAACAGCTATTATGTCGTTCTGCCCGACGGCAAGCGCAACAGCACATGGGGCCAGCTGTTTCAGGAATGGCTGCTGACGCAGGTCGCCGGCGGGCTGAGCTGAAGTGTTTTTTCCGGTTCCGACATGGAGCAGCAGGCGCTCTGACGTGCGTTGCCGCAGCTATGGAGTTGTTTTCCGGACCGCCTTCATGCGCGTCAGACGATTCCGCCTGACTGCAGAACGTGCCCAAATGGGCGGCGATTGTCGCGGCCATCGTTGCATGGGCCACCCCAGGAACGGGCCGCTCCATGGCCCGCAGTTCGCCCGCCATATCGGGTGCCGGCTTGTTTCCGAACAAGGGTGCCTGCGGCTGGCCGCGAGAATTTTCCGCGTGGTTTCCGGGAACGGCATTTGTATCCGGGAAGCCGGATATCTGTCGCGACGCGACAAGAGGGCGTTTTCTCCTTCGGCTGGGGGAGGGGCCTGCGGGAAACCCGTTGATTGCAGGACCGGGCTTTCAGGCAGGTGGTTTCGTCTGCGCCTGCGTTGACGTCAGCGGCATCCCCGTGCGGGATGCGAACCATCAGTCTGCAAATCCCTCCACACCATCCGCGCCTGTGCGGGGATTGCGAAATGGCGGCCGGTGCTTCCAATTCCGGTGCAACTGCCGATGCACACGGCGAGGAAGTTCTGCCGAAACCGCCTTAAAGCCCCGCCGCCTTGGTGAGGTTGATGCGGAAACGGTCGCGGCGGCGCTGATATTTGCGGGTCATCTCGGCGGAGGCGTGGCCAAGCTGCTTTTGCAGATGCCGCTCTTCGGCCTCGGCCGACGAGGCGAGGCCTGCTCTGAGGGAGTGTCCGGCGAACAGGGCAGGGCGGTCCTTTTCGGAGAGATCGCCGCGAACCCCGGCGGCAAGTGCGGCGCGCTTGACCAGACGGGCCACCTCCTGATCGTTGAGACGGCCGGGGCCGACCTTCCTGCCCTGTCCGGTGACCCGGCGAAACAGGGGGCCGTGGGCGATGCGGGCGAGGTTCAGCCAGGTCTGCAGGGCAACGACGGGACAGGTGGCATCGGCGGAACCGCGTCCGATCTCGACCTCGCGCCAGCCGGTCTTGCCGCGCAGGGTAATGAGCAGTCCGCCGTCCAGCACCTCGATCCAGCCGCGCCCGTCCTCGGTCTGGTCGCGGCCGCAGTCGAGCCCGACGATCTCGGAACGGCGCAGGGCGCCCGCGAAGCCAAGCAGCAGCATGGCCCGGTCGCGCAGGCCGCGCAGCGTGCCGCGATCGAGCGTTTCCAGCATGGCGATCAGATCCTCCGGCAGGATCGCTTCCTTCTGGCGGGGAGGGGCGGCGTGGCGGTTGCGGATGCCGGCCATGACTGTGGCGATGTGGCGGTCCTTGCGGTCGAGGATCAGGCCGCGCTGCGAATAGTTCCATGCCAGAGCCGACAGGCGCCGCTCGATGGTGGAAACGGCATGCGGCTTTTTGGCCGCCGCGCGTCTGGCCGGCCGGCCGGGCGCGTCATCTGCGGTTCCCGCGGCCAGGGCGGTGACGTAGAGGCCGACGATCTGCGGATCGGGCGGCATGGAGGCAAGTCCCTGACGCCGGCACCAGCTGGTAAAATGCGCCCAGTCGGCGGCGTACGCCCGGCGCGTATTGGGCGAGGCGGCGGCATCGACATAATGACGCGCCCGCTCGGCAAGGTTTTGCAGATGCGCGGGCAGCGCGGCCCCGGCACCCTGCGTTTCCGGCACGGAAGCTGTGCCGGCCTGCTGCTGCCCGGCTTGATCGGGGCTATCATGTTCCAAATCGGCATGACCCGGACCGGTCTCACCCAGTCCGGCCCCACCCAGACCGGCGCGCCCCGGACTCGCCCCACCAAGACTGTTCCCACTCGGGCTGTCCCCACCCAGACGGGCCCGATCCTGCCCTGAATGGTCGACCGCCTGCTCCTGCTGCCGGTTTTCTGCTGCCGTGCTCGCCTGCTGCCCGGAAACGCCGTCTGCCGCGTCGTCGTCGTGCATTGCGGCAGCATTCCGCGCCCTATCCTGCTCCTGTTCGGCGGCCGCGCCCTCTTCAGCCGCGTTTTCCGCGCCGGACCCCATGGTGCGGACCAGATCGACGATGTCGGGCAGATCGGTGTCAGGCATTGCGATTTGAACTCCATGACGTGGCGAAAAGGCGAATCCGTCCCGCCAACACTGTTTCCTGCGTCGCGCTGAGGCTGGCAAGCCCGCATTGTCGTGCTTTTGCCCGCCGGGAATGCCGGTTTGGGCATTGTGCAGCACAACGAACGATAAGGCAACATTATCGGGCTTCATAGGGAAAATACGTGTTGTGCGTTTATAGTGGTATAAACTCATGAAACCGTTTGCACGACGGCCGGTGTCTGCCTGAAACCTTGCTGATGGAGAAAGGCCGGCCTGCCGGATTCGCGCCCGCCATCAGAACCTCGCCATCGCGAGATGGGTGGCAATTTGCGTCTGTCGCCTCGAAATCCGGTGCGGCCATGAAAGCGAGCATTTCCCTCCGTGCTGACGGCGGTCTGCATGCCGGAAAGGCACGATGCGGGCCGGAACGGCCAAGGTGGCGCACCGGGCGTTTTGGATCGGCACCCCGGCGCGGCAAATGAGCTGACGGTTCTTGCCGCGCCGGCAGGCGTGGAAATGGATTGGTCAAACTGCCCTTCCGGCCGGTCTTCGGGATGCTTGTCGCGCTGGCGGGCGTGGAGAATAGGGCTGGCGCTATGTGAGGTGCCTCACGCCGGCCGCTGGCGACGCAGCCACGCCGCCTTCGCGGATCCCCGACAGGCCGGTGCCGCCTGCTGGCCGAAAGTGGTGCCGCTGGTGCAAGGTGGAACCGCCGCCAATGACGGTCGCGGCGCTTGGCTTCGGCGTATCAATCCGGCTCGGGGGTTGCCGATCGCGTCGCGGGGCCTATCCTTGAAGCCATGCATGATGAGACCTTATCGTTGCACGGGCATGGCCGGTCGTCCTGCTCCCTTCCGGAAGATGCCTTTGGCCTCGCGCTCTTTCTGGACATAGACGGCACGCTTCTCGACATCGCGCAGACGCCCGAAGCGGTCGTGGTGCCTCCCGGCCTGCCCGAAAGCCTGAAGCGGCTGGCGGAGCGGCTGGAGGGGGCGCTGGCGCTGATCACCGGCAGGTCGATCGGCACCGTCGACGCGCTTTTTAGGCTTCCCGCAACGGCGGTCAGCGGGCTGCATGGCGCCGAATGGCGCGGCGCGGACGGGCGCACCGCGACCATCGCGACAACCGAAGCTTTCGAGCTTGCACGCCGGCATCTGCGTCGGCAGACGGCCGACATGCCCGGCGTCGTCTTCGAGGACAAGGGCGCTGCGATCGCCGCCCATTATCGCCTTGCCCCGGAGCGGGAAGCGCAGGTGCGCGAGCTGATGGAAGCCATCGCCGGTCCCGTCGTGGATGGATGGGAGCTTCAGGAGGGAAAGCAGGTCGTCGAGCTGCGCCCCCGCGGGCGCGACAAGGGCGATGCGCTGGTTTTCTTCATGAGTGAAACTCCCTTTCGCGGCCGCCGGCCCGTGGCCGTCGGCGACGACGTGACCGACGAGGCGATGTTCGCCGCCGCCAACCGGCTGGACGGCCTGTCCGTGCGGGTGGGCCTCGACGGCAGGCAAAGTCTCGCGCGGGGTCGCGTGCGCGCACCCTCGGACGTCCGCGACTGGCTTGCGAGGATATCGGCATGAACCAGCCTCTGTTTGCGCCCTCCCTCGATCTCGGGGTGATCGGCAATTCGAGCAGCGCCGCGCTCATCGACCGCAACGGTTCCATCGTATGGATGTGCGCGCCGCGCATGGATGGCGATCCCGTCTTCTGCAGCCTGCTGGGGGAGGGGCCGGACAAGCCCCCCGGCGATGGCGGGCGCTGGTCGATAAGCCTGAGGAACGTGGCCACAAGCGAGCAGCGCTATCTGCGCAACACGGCCATTCTGGAAACGGTGCTGACCGACCATGACGGCAACCGGCTGCGCATCACCGATTTCGCGCCGCGCTTCAAGGCGAACGGCCGCATCTTCCGCCCGCAGACGATCGTGCGGCTGGTCGAGCCGGTGGAGGGCGCGCCGCGCATTCAGGTGGACCTGCGCCCGCGCCACGGCTACGGCGCGCAGGAGCCGGAAACGACGCGCGGCACCAATCATATCCGCTTCCTGCTCGGCGGGCAGGTGCTGCGGATGACCACCGACGCGCCGGTGGAGTTCGTCGAGCGCCGAACGCCGTTTCTGCTCGACCGGCCCTGCGCCTTCATCCTCGGCCCGGACGAGCGGCTGACGCAGGCGCCCCTGCATACCGCCCGCGCCTTTCTGGAGGAAACGGAGAACTACTGGCGCGAATGGGTGCGCTATCTGTCGCTGCCGATCGACTTTCAGGACGTGGTGATCCGCTCCGCCATCACCCTCAAGCTGTGCTCGCATGAGGAGACTGGCGGCATCGTCGCCGCGCTGACCACCTCCATCCCCGAGTACGGCCAGAGCGGGCGCACATGGGACTACCGCTTCTGCTGGCTGCGCGACTCCTACTTCACCGTCAAGGCACTCAACCTTCTGGGGGCAACGAAGACGATGGAGGACTATCTCGGCTATGTGTCGAACATCGCCGCCGACTCGCCCGACGGCTATCTGCAGCCGCTTTTCGGCCTCGGTCTGGAGCGTCTTCTCGACGAGAGGATCGTGGGCGACCTGCCCGGCTATCGCGGCTACGGCCCGGTGCGCAGCGGCAATGCGGCCTATACGCAGGTGCAGAACGACGGTTACGGCTCGGTGATCCTGTCGATCATGCAGTGCTTCTTCGACGAGCGCCTGCCGGTGATGGGCGGCGAGGCGCTGTTCGGCCGGCTGGAGCCGCTCGGCGATCAGGCCTTCGCGCGCTGGGACCAGTCGGACGCCGGCATCTGGGAGTTCCGCACCCGCAACGGCGTCCACACTCATTCCGCCATGATGTGCTGGGCGGCCTGCGACCGCCTGGCGCGCATCGCCGTGAAGCTTGGCCTCGACAGCCGCGCTGCGCACTGGTGCCAGCGCGCCGACATCATCCGCGCCGGCATACTGGAGCGCGCCTGGAACGAGGGCATGAAGAGCTTCGTCTCCTCCTTCGGCGGCGCCGACCTCGACGCCAGCCTGCTGCTGATGCCGGAGATCGGTTTCCTGCCGGCGCAGGACCCGCGCTTTCTGTCCACGCTCGCCGCCTGCGAGGCGCATCTGCGCTTCGGCAACCATCTCTACCGCTATCGCGCCCCGGACGATTTCGGCGAGCCGGAAACGGCATTCACCGCCTGCACCTTCTGGCTGATCGATGCGCTGACGCGCGTCGGCCGCAAGGAGGACGCGCGCGCCATCTTCGCCGACGTGCTGAAGCACAGGAACCATCTCGGCCTTCTCTCGGAAGGGCTGCATGTCGAGAGCGGTGAACTGTGGGGCAACTTCCCGCAGACCTATTCCATGGTGGGCCTGATCAATGCGGCGATGCACCTGTCGCGCCGCTGGGAGGATGTATTGTGAGCCGGCTGATCGTCGTATCGAACCGCGTGCCCGACATCGGCAAGGGCCCGCCTCCGGGCGGGCTGGCCGTCGCGCTCAAGGCCGCGCTCGAAAAGCGCGGCGGCATCTGGATGGGCTGGTCGGGCAAGTCGAGCGGATCGAAGGAGCCCGGCCCGCTGCATGTGGAGGATCGGGGCGGCATCACCTTCGCGCTTTCGGACCTGTCGCGGCGCGACCTGTCCGAATATTATGCGGGCTTCGCCAACAGCGTGCTGTGGCCGCTGTGCCATTACAGGCTCGACCTCACCGACTATGCCCGCAAGGATATGGCCGGCTATTTCCGCGTCAACCGCTTCTTCGCGGAACGGCTGCGGCCGCTGATCCGGCCGGACGACATCATCTGGGTGCATGACTACCACCTGATCCCGCTGGCCTCGGAGCTGCGCCGGCTCGGCGTGGAAAACCGCATGGGCTTTTTCATGCACATTCCATGGCCGTCGCCCGACGTGTTCCTCACGCTGCCCGTTCACGAGGCGATCATCGGAGGGCTGACCGCCTATGACGTGGTGGGCTTCCAGACGAAGCACGACGCGACAAATTTCGCGTCCGGGCTGGAGCGCGAGGGCATCGGCGGCGATGCCGGCGATGGCTGGATGGAGGCCTATGGCCGCCGCTTCCGCGCCGGCACCTTTCCGATCAGCATCGCCACGCGCGAATTCGCCGAACTGGCGCGCCGGGCCGTGCGCACGGCCGCCGTGCGCCGCTTCGCCGACAGCCTCGAAGGGCGCGACCTGATCATCGGCGTCGACCGCCTCGACTATTCGAAGGGCCTGACCCACCGCATCGACGGCTACGAAAAATTCCTCGCCGCCAATCCGGCTTGGCACGGCCGCACCACCATGCTGCAGGTGACGCCGAAATCGCGCACTGAGGTACCGGGCTATGCCGCCATGCAGCGCGAGGTCGCCGAAAGCGCGGGGCGGGTGAACGGCGCGATCGGGCGGCTCGACTGGGTGCCGATCCGCTACGTCAACCGCGCCATCGACCAGAAGGTGCTTGCCGGGCTCTACCGGGTGGCGCGCGTGGGCATGGTCACGCCGCTGAGGGACGGCATGAACCTCGTGGCCAAGGAATTCGTCGCCGCGCAGGACCCGGAAGATCCCGGCGTGCTGGTGCTGTCGCGCTTCGCCGGCGCCGCGCAGGAACTTGATGGCGCAATCCTCGTCAATCCCTACGACATCGAGGCGGTCGGCAATGCTCTGGCCAAGGCACTCTCGATGCCGCTGGAGGAGCGGCGCGCGCGCTTCACGCCGATGATGCAGCAGCTGAGCGAACACGACATTTCCCGCTGGTGCTCGGACTTCCTCGACGTCTTGCGGGGCTGAGCCGGCTGATGTTTGCGCAATCGCGGACGCTGAACCGCTTCGCATTTTGCCGGAAATGCCCCTACCGCGACAGCCGGCCTTCGTCGTCGATCAGGGTGAGCCGGCAGGGTGCGGCGTCGCCCCAGCGCCAGAGGACCAGATTGAGGTCGTCATC